>NZ_CP151949.1:4817500-5155000 GCF_038592965.1 Paenibacillus sp. FSL L8-0158
TGTAACACATAACCTCATTTTTCGTCAAGCTTTTTTTTGAAAACTTATTTTTTTCGCTTGATGCAACACGTTTATCCTGCTTTAAACAGTTCAAAACTATTCATGCTGCTTAATGGGGCGAGTTATAACTTATCACATATTTTATATACTCGTCAACCTAAATTAATAATTTATATTTTTTAACTATTTATAAATACTAGATCATGTACAAAAAAAAGGAAGAAAAGTCGGTTTAACAACCTTTCTTCCTGACAAATCAACCCCTGCACATCAAATAAGGGAGTAACGCAGTTCACGATTTTGCCCGCGATCCCTAAAATCCCCGGCAGCTGTTTCTCTAATAAGTGAACGATATACCAGTTTACGGAGCACGACGATAAGATCCAATTGGAGATTCTTTAGCTCAGGATGGTTAATAAGTTCATTTATAGACCAAGGTTCCCGTCTGCTGCCTAATATACGGAATAGCGGAGATGAGCACTCCTCCATTTTTGACATAACTGAAAATTCACAAGCAAGCAGTACTAGTTCAACCCGTTGTTCTAGGGTTTCCGTACTTAATGTGAGTTCGTTATACAGTTTGTCAATTGTTCGATCCAGAGGCTGTACTTGAACCCATAAGTGAACCTTTGGATAAATCCCCCGTTCAATGAGTTCAATAGATGCCCAATGATCCAATGCTTTCAGAACACTTTGATAAGCGTCAATGATCCGCCCTTCTCGCACCGCCCTTTTACCATGAACGTAATTGACCAGAAAGCGGGAAAACTCATGAAATCGCTTCTGCTCCCGCAGTGGATCGTTAAAATCAACAATTTCCTGTCTTAAAAGACGGACCCTGTCATCCCGTTCCCAGACAATACAGCCTTCTAACACATAATCTATAATGTTGGCTTGTTCACCAGCGATAATCCATTCCTTCAGACAACTGAGCGTTGCGTACAACACTTGGCATCTTAAACCATTCATAAATAAGTGTTGAATAGAATGAACTGGCTTGGTGCCTTCTCCAATAATTAGAATGAGTTCATCAAAGTCATACAACATCGAACCGTGAAAATACTCTCCCGGTTTTCTGTACGAAATAATACCTATCGAATCTTCCTGCAACAATTCATCATATATGAGGTTTAATTTGGTTAGCTGCACTTCTCCCTCCATACCTGCAAGGCGGCTATGACCGCAAATTGGATATTTGGATACATGTGATCATTTCTACATAAATAAGAGACTTCCTTCTTCAATTGTAAATTATTTTATCTTATTCACTTATTTTTTTCAGTGTTATCCAAGCGTTTTTATCTGCAAAGCTTCGACTCCACATACCAATTCCTCCGAGCTTCAGCGATTTGGCAAGTTCTACTCTTGCCTTCAGAGATACCTGATCCTCCAGCCAAATCTTTTTGACCACGCCGTCTTCTGTATACTCGACATAATTCTGGCCTTCGGAAGCTCTAAACTTGGGCTTCAACTTAAATTGGGCTATGATATCGGCTGCTGACTCCATACCAAGTGATTTGGAGGTGACCTTAATCTTCCCTTCTTTGGGAGTCTCGGACCACACGCGAGTATATAACGGAATACCTAAAACCACTTTTTGAGGCGGCACTTCATCTTCCTGAATAATTCGCTTAATTGACGCTTCCGTCCATGGTAACGAGGCGACGGAACCAGCTTTTGGACTAGCCGCCCAATGCTCATCATACGCCATTACCATGAGGTAATCTGTTATAGTACCCAATGACTTTCGATCCAAAAAAACAGACCACATCTCACTTTGAGATTTAGGCGTAACATCAATGGACAGTATCAAATCATGTTCCCGAGCCATCGGTTTAAGTTCACGCAAAAATTGGGTGACATTGGGGCCATCCTTTGTATGAACATTTTCAAAGTCAATATTAATACCGTCCAGATCATTTTCTTGTGCAAGTGAAATCATCTGATCTACAATCGACTTTCGACGTTCAAAGGTAGACAAAGCTTCTGTTGTTAATTCGGGGTTAAAGCTGTTGCTCAACAAGCCCCATACCTCCATCCCCTTGCGATGTGCCCAGCTGACATAGGCAGGATCGGCCTTGCTTTCCACAGTACCCTCATGATCAACGACGCTGAACCATGTAGGACTCACCACATTTACTCCAGGCATAGGATCAAACTTGGAAGGATCGGGCTTGCGATTATAGACAGCTTCCCAAGCGAGATTCACTGGTCTACCCTCCCAATGCTTCTCCGAGATGGACAAATCGTCCTTAACCGAAGGAATCACAAGCTCTTCTCCCTCAGCGATATGGTCTGATTTAATGTATCCCGCATAGCCATTGTCTAACTGCACAAAATACCAATCTCCCTGTTGGGACCATATACGTACTTTCGTCCGCTGAGATACATCTGTCAAAATAAAAGATAGGCTAGAGGCTTCTTTACGTAAGGCGATTCTGGCATCCTGTGGGCCATCCTTCTTTTCTACATTCCCCAGCCTAACCTTCTCTCCAGCTTTCATTAGGATAACGGCACCTGTTACAGGGTCTTCGTGTATAGAAATGCCGTATACTTCACGTACAGCCTCTATTGGAATATACACCTCTCCACTGATCACCTGGGGGGCTGCGCTCAGCGCATATGTTTTGCCATTCAGTTCCCCTTGTGCCTTCGAAACCTTCATATAGAGCAGGCTTTGTCTCGTCGCCATAATGACGGTTTGGCTGTCATCCTCATAGCGAACCGAAGGATCAATTTGACTTTGCACCAATTTAAGCGGCATCAGCATGTTCTTGCCGAAGCTTTGAGCTTCATACCCAGTCAACTTGCCCTGCATAAAAATAGGACGGACACTGCCCTGCCAATCGGGTTTCTCATGAAGGGGATTACCAAACCATACGACAGTAATTGCGCATATAATCGCTGCAAATAATAGCAGGCTTGCTGCTCCTTTGAATCGTGAACGTTTACGGCGACGTCTGGAATGATTTCTGGCCAATATTGAACCTCCATTGTATGAACTTTGAATTCCGTATTTTGTAATCTCAACAGATTACTTGAAACAAAAGTAAAGTGATTTAAACAAAAAAACGCGGTAAATCCCCGCTTATGGGGAATTGCTCACGTTTCCAATCCATTACAATATATACATACCGCACAAAAAAACTCTATTCCTTGTTTCGTTACGTTTGTTTGTTACTACATGTTTTGCATACTCCGTGTAACTCCATACGATGTCCATGCACTTCGAAGCCTGTTTCCAACGCAGCATGACGTTCCACATCAGCCAAATAGGGATAACTGAAATCTTCAATTTTTCCGCATTTTTCGCAAATGATGTGATAGTGCTCCGAAATATTGGCATCATAACGACTGGCGTTATCTCCATAGGTCAACTCATGTACCATACCCGCTTCTATAAACATCTTTAAGTTATTATAAACCGTAGCCACACTCATACTTGGAAACTTGGACTCAAGCGCTCGATATATTTCATCTGCAGTCGGATGCCCCATGGTTTCCATCAAATAGTTTAATATGGCATGACGCTGGGGTGTTATGCGTACACCTGTCTTCTTCAGAAGTTCCAAAGCATGCTGGACGCGTGCTGCCATATATGTCCACCGCCTTATCCCTTACTTACGATCCTATCAATTACCACGCATCTATTTACAACTTACTTCTAAACCTACTCACATTGTACGGTCTACTCAAGTTTCTTGTCAACGCGCCGCATTGTCGCCGGATGTTCCTATAGAGGTATCTGTCTCAGGAGCTCCGGGTTCAGCCGGAGAGATTTCAGATGTATCGGGCGCAGTCGTCCCCCCGGAATCTTCCAAGTCGGGTAACGACGGCATCAGTAACTTTTTGATGGTTAAATTACTGTTGCCCTCTACGTTAATTGCATACTTGCCTGTCCCGTTTTGGCCTGAAATACTCTTACTGTCTATTTTAAATGGAAAATCGGATTGAAGATTACCATAACTGCTTGAACCCTCTAACTCAAAATCTCCATTCGACGGAAGATCCAATACGATATCACCGACAGCACTATATATTTTCCAATCTCCGCCCACCTGCTCACTATGCACTTTGATAGAGCCATTAAGCGAATTGGCATTCAGCTTGGCTGTAGAATTCAGCACATTCATGTCACCATTCTGAGTATCTACGGTGATATCTCCTACCGAACGAGCGAGCTGAATGTCACCTACCATGGTGTGTAGTGTCACAGCTCCCTCAATATCGCCCGCCTGCATGTCGCCACGGTTCGTGCGCACATCCACATCTCCAGAAATCCGATGCAATTTAACCTGACCGTTCAACGTGCCTCCCTTGACATTGCCGATAGCGTCATTAACGGTGAGATTTCCATTACCGCTCTCGAGCCGAATGCTGTCAATAGCATCAACTCCATTCAAGGTAATATTCCCGTTGGAGGTTCTAATCTGCATATTGAACCGCCGGTCCTCCGGCACGGTGATCAGCATGTTCACACGAGGCTGACGTTTGCTTGATGCTCCGTATGACTGTGCCTCCGGACGAATCTGGATAGTCTTGCCGTCGGTAGAAGTCAGTGAAGAAGCTTGAGCAATCTTGTCCGCTTCGGCAGCAGGCGCTTGATCCACCCATAGAGTCCCTCGTACCTCTATATTGGACACAGGTCGCCTGATCAGTGTTACATCACCATTAACCGAATCAACTACTAAATCGGATGTCTGCATTGTTACAGGTACCAGCACACCACCCATATCATACCGATTCTCTTTAGCCTGGCTAAAATCCATAGAGGCTGACGTCAGATTGAGACTGACCCGGTTCCACAAATACATATAATGATTTTGCTGGGTCACGATAAAAACCGAGGCTGCCACTACCAAAGCGGACAGAATCCCCTTTAGGTCAGGTCTGAATCGCCTTCCGTTGTCAGACTTGCCTTCTTTCCGATAGTACACAGCAAAAAAAATTAGATACTCCAGTCCCCAAAGCACGAAGATTACGGGCCACCAAACGAGGAGCTGAAGCATATATTCAGTATTTTGAAACACATCTACAATAAGCAAAATGCCTACAGCCATCAACAGAAGCGAAGAGGTGTAGCGCCCGACTCTTATTTTACGGTGCACGCCAGCTTCACCCTCTTTCTTTCAACTTTTTACGCTTAAAAGTCAGAAAGGCTTCCCTTAGAAAAAGGAATAAACCGATCATCATTAATAAAATAGCCAGCGTAAGGAATCCATAATCCTCAAAGAAATTGCTCAACCAGCGAGGTTTCATGCGAAACAAAATCATAAGCCCACCGCCTGCCACCATCAGCATAGCAAAAGCAAAGCCTCTCTCCCACGCATAAAAAGGACTACTTTGCTGGCCTCTAGCATCCATTCGTACATAACGATCAGGCTTACGTCGATAGCGAACCATATAATCTGCAGACTGTAAGACATCATATACATTATAAAAATATAAAACAGGTATGAACAATCCAAGCAAAATAAGTAATGGAATATTGATCCTTAAACCGTCAGAGGAAACATACAGCATCGCAAAAATATCTAGCAGGAGCAATACAATAAAACTAAGCCCCCTGATAAACAGTCCTAAAAAAAGATGTCCCAGTCCGGGTAACAATGCCGCCATAATAATGGCAATCACTTTGCGAAATTTAGCGTATTTTAGACGCTTCCCCTGTCTGGGGTGTTCCCGCTGTTCCGATGCTTGTAGCTGTCCAGCCTCTCCAGACGGTAACGGTTGTTCCGAGTTCATGCCATCCTCCCCTTTGAATCCCATGCGTGGCTCCGCTGAAAAACACTTCAATGCTTACATAGTACCCCAATCAGATTTAAGAGTAACTGTTAAAAAAAGGTAGCCTATTACTCAACAGAGACTGCAGCTATATCTTCCCATTGTCGTAAATCTGCTGCAATACGTACAGGATTAAAATCATGACGGGCCAGCACCTCTAGGGAAACCTCCATACTCTGCCGATCTGGGTGTAATTCGTGAAATGGGACATTTTCATGTTCCTTAATCATTATTTTACGTATTTCCACTTTTTCTTGCTCTAAATAAGTCGAAATCTGATCCAGCAATCCGTGAGAGGCCAATCCATACAATGTAATAAGATGACGCTTGCGTCCACGCATATAACGAAGTTCAACTTTGTTAAACACCCATAAATTTAAAAATACGAGCACTGTCGCCGCTATAGACGGGAAATAAAAGCCTGCTCCGACCCCAAGGCCAATAGCAGCCACGACCCAAATGGAAGCCGCAGTCGTTAGTCCGGTAATGGATTTACCTGTGAACATAATCGTCCCTGCACCCAAAAAGCCTACGCCAGTGATCACAGCCGTAGCCAAACGAGCGGGATCTATGCGTACATTAGCCTCTTTAATAAAATCGGCAAAGCCGTAAATGGAGAGTAGCATAATCAGCGTCGAACCAAGGCTGACCATAATATGAGTCCTCAAACCAGCTGCGTGATTGGAACGCTCGCGTTCAAACCCAATGAATCCACCGAGAAGCATGGACAGTAAAAGCCGTAAAATGATATGTGAATCGTCTATAATCCACGGATTATTCATTCGATTCTCTCCTCCCGGTTATGTCGTGCTTCCCACTCCGGGTGCGCGGTTTGTGGGCTTATGTGCATTTTTAATGTCAATTTGATATCTCAATGCTATTCCACCTTATGCAGATGGTAGGTAGTTAATTCCACGCCTGGAGCGACCTCGGCTGCAGATACGGGGCGAAAGCCATGTTTTCGATATAATGCCACCGCAGGAGTATTTAGAGTTCCTGTAGAGACGATAAACAACGGGATATTTTGATATTCATTCAAAACATGCTCCATTAAAGAATCTGCAATGCCTTTACGAAAATGATCTGGGTGAACCATCATACGTGTAAGGGTAAGCGAATCGGGAGATTCAGACTGCACAGCCAGTGCTCCTAGCAACTCACCGTCCTCCAGCCACCCATAAAAAGACTCTCCACAGCTTCTCAGCGTATCCAATGTATCCATCAGTGGAGGAATTTCATCAAACCCAATCAGCTCAGCTTCCAGCCTATAGGCAACATGTTGTAGACGCCATATCTGACTGACGATATCATCATCTTCCAATGAACATAGGGTAACCATGCTATTTTCCCTCCTAAGGAAACTCATAAAATGCCATCAGGTTCTAAAGCTGTTCGCGTCAACCATTCTTAGCGTCTATACAAAAGGGGCCTGTCCCTAAAAGACAAGCCCCTGTCAAATCTATGCCATTAGCGGTTCAGCACTTCCGTCAGCAACTTATTAGCAAGGCCAGGGTTTGCCTTCCCCTTGCTCTCCTTCATCACTTGACCGACTAGGAAGCCGATGGCCTTTTGCTTGCCAGCTTTGTAATCCTCGACCGATTGCGGGTTAGCTGCTACAACTTGTTCGACAATTGTAAGAATCGCACCCTCATCACTGATTTGTACAAGCCCTTTTTCTTCAACAATTTGCTGTGGCAGTTTATCACTTTCCAGCATTTCCTTGAAGACCGTTTTAGCGATTTTGCTATTGATCGTTCCCTTCTCCAGCAGTCCGATCATTTCACCCAAGCCCCGACCGGTCAATTTAACCTGAGACAGTTCAACACCGGCACTGTTCAAATAACCGAGTAGATCCCCCATAATCCAGTTGGATACTGCTTTGGCATCCTTGGTGAATTGAAGGCTATCCTCGAACAAATCGGCCAATGGCTTGGAGGACGTAATCACCTGGGCATCATACTCAGGTAATCCATATTCCGAAGTGTAGCGTGCTTTACGCTGGTCAGGCAATTCAGGAATCGAAGCACGGATGCGCTCTTTCCATTCCTCATCTATATGCAGTGTAACAAGATCGGGGTCTGGGAAATACCGATAGTCATGGGCCTGTTCCTTACCACGCATGGATAAAGTTTTACCTTGTGCTTCATCCCAACGACGTGTCTCCTGTACAATCGTTCCACCTTCGTCCAGCGTCTGCTCCTGCCGGAACTGCTCATATTCCAGTCCGCGCTGTACGCCACGGAAGGAGTTCATGTTTTTCAGTTCCGCTTTAGTTCCCAGCTCTTTTTGTCCATGCGGACGAAGACTGATATTCGCGTCGCAGCGAAGTGATCCTTCCTCCATCTTCACATCAGATACGTCACAATACTGCATAATGGCACGTATTTTTTCGAGATAGGCCTTGGCTTCTTCCGGCGAAGATATTTCCGGCTCCGAAACGATCTCGACCAATGGTGTACCGACCCGGTTAAAATCGACCAAAGATGCGTAGCCACCATCAACATGGGTTAATTTCCCTGCGTCCTCTTCCAGATGCAGTCGGGTAATACCGATACGCTTTGTCTCACCATTCACTTCAATATCAATCCAGCCATTTTCGCCAATGGGTTGATCGTATTGTGAGATTTGGTAAGCCTTAGGTGAATCGGGGTAAAAATAGTTCTTGCGGTCAAACTTGCTCACATCAGCAATGGTGCAATTCAGCGCCATTGCTGCTTTCATCGCATAATCAACGGCCTGACGGTTCAATACCGGCAGCACCCCTGGATGTCCGAGACAGACCGGACATGTATGAGAGTTGGGTGGTGCTCCGAAGGATGTCGAGCATCCACAGAATATTTTAGACTTCGTATGCAATTCCACGTGCACTTCAAGTCCGATGACCGTCTCATATTTGGATGTAGTTGTAGACATGAATAGGTTCCCTCCTTTTTGGCAAATTACAACTGCGGACGCTGCTTGTGAAATTCGGTATTTTGTTCAAAAGCATGAGCTACGCGTAGCACGGAAGACTCGTCAAAGGCTTTTCCGATAATTTGTAGTCCGACTGGCATTCCATCCGCAAGACCACACGGAATGCTAATGGCTGGCACACCAGCCAAGCTCACCGGAATCGTCAAAATATCGTTCAAATACATTGTTAATGGATCGTCCACTTGCGAGCCGATTTTGAAAGCAGTTGTCGGTGCAGTAGGTCCGATAATCACATCATATTGTTCAAAAACACGATCAAAATCCTGTTTAATCAGTGTGCGCACTTTTTGAGCTTTCAAATAATAAGCATCATAGTATCCAGAGCTGAGCGCATAGGTACCCAGCATAATCCGACGCTTCACCTCAGGACCAAAACCCTGCGTACGGGACTGATGGTATAGATCAAGCAGGTTGTCTGGATTGTCAGAACGCACACCATATCGCACGCCGTCAAAACGTGCCAGATTGGATGACGCTTCGGATGAAGCCAGCAGGTAATATGTAGCTACCGCATATTCTGTATGAGGGAGAGACACTTCTTCCCAAACAGCACCCAGTCCTTCCAGCGTTTTCAGTGCATCCAGCACCTTCTCCTTGACCTGAGGATCGACACCCTCACCAAGATACTCTTTAGGCACAGCGATACGAAGTCCCTTTACATCCCCCGTTAAAGCGTTCAAATAATCAGGAATGTCTACCTTTGCAGAAGTGGAGTCCTTCTGGTCATAACCTGCAATGGCTTGTAGCACATAGGCCGAATCCTGAACATTTTTAGTAATGGGTCCAATTTGGTCTAAAGAGGAGGCAAAAGCCACCAGTCCAAAACGAGATACTAGACCATAGGTTGGTTTCAGGCCAACTACTCCGCAGTAAGAAGCGGGCTGGCGAATGGAACCCCCTGTATCCGACCCGAGCGTGAAATAAGCCTCACCCGCTGCGACAGCCGCAGCCGAGCCGCCACTGGAACCACCGGGAACACGTTCTAAATCCCAAGGGTTACGTGCAGGGAAAAAGCTGGAGTTCTCGTTAGAGCCGCCCATGGCGAATTCGTCCATGTTCATTTTACCGAGTGTCACGGTTTGCGCTGCGCGTAACTTGCTAACAACTGTGGCATCGTAAACGGGATCAAAATTTTTCAAAAACTGACTGCCACATGTTGTACGCAGCCCTTCTGTCACGATATTATCCTTAATGCCAACTGGCAGGCCAAACAACAACCCTCTTTCCTCCCCGGAAATCAGTTGATCATCCAGCTGACGTGCGGATGCACGGGCCTGTTCCTCGTCAACGGTAATATAAGCTCTGATCTTGTCTTCCCGCGCACCAATCGTCTCCAGAGCGTGTCCTACCAGATCACTCACGGAAATTTCCTTTTGATGCAGCTTGTTATGTATCTCGGGCAATGTGTTATTGAACAAGCTCAATTTGCATCCTCCTTTCAAATATGAGATCTATTCCAGAACAGCAGGAACCTTAAACTGTCCGTCTTCTTCTTCAGGTGCATTGCGCATCACTTG
The DNA here is from genome assembly GCF_038592965.1 of Paenibacillus sp. FSL L8-0158. Lineage (GTDB taxonomy): Bacteria > Bacillota > Bacilli > Paenibacillales > Paenibacillaceae > Paenibacillus > Paenibacillus polymyxa_D. The sequence continues at coordinate 4,827,775 of NZ_CP151949.1, forward strand.
CTCATGTGTCAAACTTTCGCGAACTTCGTCGTCTCGCATGACATTGCTGACGTGCAGCACATGAGTGGTCGGTTTTACCTGCTCCGTATCCAGCTCATTCAGCTTCTCCGCATAATGGAGAATGGCGTTTAATTGTCCTGTCATCGTTTCTTCCTCAGCCGCGGTCAGATTCAACCTGGACAGCTTGGCTACGTGACGGACATCTTCCGTGGAAATGTTCATACAAAACCCTCCTCATGTATATGAGGATTTTGCAAAAATCCAATAAGCAGCTTCCAATGAACAAGATATAGATCGAAAATGGTCTAGTTCGTCTATATAATGCACTTCGAAGCGACTGAAATCGAATTTTACAAAATCCTGATATTAAAAAATGCTGCACCGAACTTTGAAATAACGTTTTTAATTATAGGATAGAACCCTTTACAATTCAATCTTTGACGCGGTACAGAAGCAAACTGCACTTCGATGAGGTAAATGTTGCTAAAAGAATATAAAAAAAGCACCTTTCGGTGCTCTTTCGTGAAAACTATAGGAGCTGAGATTGTGCCCTTTATATATTCTTAAAAAGAATCGACCGTAGCCGATTTCTATATCCAAGCACGCAAATTGACTTGTCTGATAAAATCAGCCTGTGACAACAACTCCGCCGCGGTTTCTTCTTCCTCAGTCTCTACCGAATCAATACCACCGTTCATCACATGCATGAACAGTTGCTCATTATGGGTAGCAAGGGCATAATCTATCAGCGCTTCACGCTCAATCCGCTCGGCTTCCAGCTTGAGAATACTCTCTTCCAGCTCGATGTCTCCGGATGGTACAAAGAAATTGCGGTTCACCTTCGGTACGCGAATGACATAGTCAAAAGCATTGTCCGCATTACGGTCGTAAGCAATGATATAACCATGTTCGCCCACAGGAAGATTCTGCTCAAAAGCATCCGCGACGATCATAATTCTAGCTCCTAAATGATGCATCGTTAGCCCCCCGTTTGTCTGAACTTATCTGCTAAGTCTACTAAAAAAAAAGTAGCTTGTCTATATCATCTATGTATCTTCATAATCGACCATCTCCACGTCCCAACCTGTGTTCATCCAGGCTCACATGCCAGTTTTGTGAAGGGATTCCACCCCGTCGTCTCACCTTTTTCCAAGTTATGATCTTCGGCTCGGAACCTGCCACAGAATCTTCCATATCTATTATATTGGGAACCCGGAAACTACCTCCAATCTCACGTTGTACCCCATATATATGTTTTCTTTTCATTCTTGCTCCCCCTTGTGATCTGACGGCCTCATGCCTCTTTATCCTCTTAATGGGCAAAAAAAAGAACGCAAACCGGGATTCATCCACAGCTTGCGTGCTTCGCGAGTTTAGTATGTAACTTCAATAAGTTTATGTTAACAAAAATAAAAACCTTTGTCTATACATAATTTATAATTTGTTGTCGAAATGGGGCAAAACCTGTCACACCTTTGATTTTGCCCCTACTGAAAACATTCATCACATTTACCGGATATACGGATTGTTAGCTTTCTCATAACCGATGGACGTTTTGGGACCGTGACCGGAATAGACTGTAACGTCATCTCCGAGTGGAAACAATTTGTTCTGAATAGAATCGTATAGATCCCGTTCGCGGCCACCCGTCAGATCCGTGCGTCCAACGCCCTGACGAAATAGCACATCCCCGGAAAAAAGATCTTTGCCGCATAAAAAGCTGACACTTCCGGGTGAATGGCCCGGGGTATGGAAAACCTGGAACGTGTGCCCGATCAGGTTCAATTGTTGACCTTCTGCCAAATCATATTCGGCTGGTTCCGTCGAGATCGGAGGGGATGCCTCTGGCCACATCAAGGAGCCATTCAGCTTAGGAGATGTAAGCCAGTCTTGCTCCAAGGCGTGCAGATAAACCGGGCAGCCTTTGGCATTGCGAATCTCCTCTACTCCTCCGATATGGTCGAAATGGGCATGCGTCAGCAGGATAGCTTCAATGGTCAGTGGCTCAATGGCTCTCAGCAAAGGACCCGGATTCATCCCTGGATCAATAATAACAGCGCGCTTCGGATCATCTCCTTGAAGCAAATAAGCATTCGTCTGGAGCGGGCCGAGATTAAAGCTGCGAATAGATAATGTCATAAGTTAAAATCCCGAGATCAGCTCGCGCAATTCCTGAACAATCACAGGATGGACCTCGGTTCCCTCCCCATATTTTTCAGCCATTTCTTTACGAGCAACTGCGATTTTTTCTTGATAATCATCGGCTTCCCGATCTGGATTTTCACGTTTGAATCCGATCATAATTTGTTGGACATGTGCAGGGCGTGGCCCCCAGTGGCCAAGTACATGACCTCCTGTATCCGCAAAAATCACAATCGGCACAGCACGTCCGCCCATGGTCAGAAAGTCATCCATCAGCGCCTGATGGTTTTCCAAGATTAATACTTCGGTCGGAATCCCGCTATTCTCCAGCGCACGGAACACAACTGGCACGTTGCGCACTACATCCCCACACCAGTCGGCAGCCAAAATAAGTACGCGCAGATCATCCCGATGGTTCAGGCTTTCAAAATACTCTCGATCCTCTTCGCGATTCCACACAAACTGATCGTACCCAGAGCGGAAGGCTTCTTTGTTCTTTTCCATGCCCTCCATAAACTGTTCAGGGCTTAGGCCCTTTCCGAAGTATTGCGATACATTAGTACGGCTCATGTTATACACTTCCTTTTTTGTTTTTGGACATAATCCATTTGATAACAAAATAAATGATCAAAAGCGCAAGGGCAACCAGCAAAATCGGTTTGATGTAAGGTGCTGCCACTTCGTCAATTTGCTCCCACTTGTCCCCTAGCAGCATACCTAAATATATAAACAAAACAGACCAAGGTATAATCGCTAGCGTTGTCAAAATAATAAAGCGCCATACGTTCATTCGAGCCAACCCGGCAGGGATTGAGATCGCGTGACGGACAACAGGGATAAAGCGAGCTGTGAAAATGACCCCTGTGCCGTATTTGTTAAACCAGGCTTCAGCGTGGTCGACATGACTTTTTTTAATAAGTATGTATTTCCCGTATTTATCCAATACAGGTCTGCCGCCATAGCGCCCAATCCAGTAAATGAACAACTGGGCCAGCACTCCACCAATCGTTCCAAAAACGACTGCGCCAAAAAAATTAATATGACCCGAGTGCACTAAAAAACCGCCATAAGCGAGGACTATTTCACTTGGAATGACCTCCACCATCAAGCCTAGCATAATACCAAAATACCCAAGACTACGAATGATCTCAAACAAATAATTAATGATACTAGATATTTGGTCCATCTCTCTTCCCACTCCCTGCCTGTTTCTCTATTTTCATTTAGTGTATCACAGCGGCAGAACAAGTCGCCACTTCGTCCAAATAGGGAGGTCAGTGACCCCGGATCCTCTCTTCGCATAACTTGTGAGAGAGAGGAGGGGGTACAATATGCCTCCCGGCAAATTCCCCAAACATGACAATTCACAATCCCGTTTACCCACGGCTCGTGGTATCCGCCGCGCATGTACCAAAGAGTTATATCGAACCTGCAAACGTCTGCCTGTTCACATTGCTCCTGATCTGGTCAAGCAGGGCGAGGAGCTATACTGCCGCAAGGTCGTCGGACACCTTATCTGGATTGCGGAAAACCATAGTAATCGCAAACTACTGTGCGACTGGTGGGATGAAGATGTCAGCGAGGAACTCGCGGCATTGTGGAAGGTGGATCGCGATGTCTTGTGCACTGCTTTTAGAAGTGCCTATGGCGGATAGATGTTTGCGTACTGCAACCATGAACTGTGAACTACAAAAAAGTGGAGCCACCCCGCAGTGGCTCCACTTTTAATATATTCCTAGCTATGTGTCTGCTTCTTTCCCGCTCCTTCGGGAAGCAAGTCCGCACAAGCGCGTTCCAAATAAGGATCAGCATGAATAAAATCCCGAAATGCTGTGTATTCACGCCACAGAACGGATTGTTCTCCCGCTTGCCCTTTGACGGCACGAATCAGAATATTTTTAGGTGTATGCTCCATGTCGATAAATTCCAATAGCTGTGTCCGATATCCCATCATATCCAGCAGTTTGGCCCGGATTCCATCCGTTGCCAGTGCAGAAAAACGCTCCTTTAAAATGCCGTGGGAAAGCAACGGCTCCAATACCGGATTTTCCAGTTGGTTAAACAGCTCATGCTGGCAACACGGAACCGACAAAATGACGGAAGCACCCCAGCGAACAGCCTTTTCCAGCGCCGCATCTGTTGCAGTATCACAAGCGTGCAAGGTAACAACCATATCCACCTGTTCCAGTTCGTTATAGTCTGCGATATCACCGACCAGAAACTCCAACTGTCGATATTGCAGCTTTTGAGCCAGAACATTACAGGTTTCAATGACATCTGCCTTCAAGTCCAAACCAACGATCTGCAATGGTCGCTTTTGCTGTACAGCCAAATAGTGATACAGCGCAAAGGTCAAATACGATTTGCCACAGCCAAAATCCACAATCGTCAATGGGCGGCCTACCGGAAGGCTAGGTAATACATCCTGCACCATTTCGAGAAACCGGTTAATTTGACGAAACTTATCATACTTGCGGGCCAGTACCTTACCATCCTCATTCATAATCCCCAGCTCAATCAGGAAAGGAATTCGTTCTCCTTCTTCGAGCACATATTGCTTTTTGCGATTATGAGACAGGTCGGCTTTACTTTTGCTCGGTGACTTTGTCAGAATGGATACTTTATATTTTTTACTGATCAGCACTTGGTAGTCTGCATCCTTGGCGCATAAAAGTCCTTGGCGAAACGTGTCCTCAAACAAGGCAGTCATACGCTCATTAGCTTCGTCAGGGGTCAGATTTTCATGAATGACTTTGTTGCTGTAATGAAAAGCAAACTGGTAATGCAGCTTGTTTTTCAATTCTACAGGTTTAATTTGCACTTTAGTAAAAGAAGCATCCTCCCGTTTGCGAAGCTGACTCAGCGTCGCTGTTATGAGGGATCCTCCCGTGGTCAATTGGTATATGAGTTCGCGCAGTGAATCCAAAAGGTACATCTCACTTTCTTTCATGTAATTGGGTGATCTCGGTCAAACCCTCGGTGACTTCCTGGCGTGAAATTCCACCCAGCTCCAGCTCTGCATTGGTCTTATCCAGTAATTGACTATAAAACGTCTCCGCTTCCGCTAGCAGCTCTGGATGCTCCCATGCCAATCCAAACCAGACATCGGCGGCTTCGTCCAACCTGTTTTCTCGCTCGTAATGAACAGCCAGCAGCTTGCTGGTTTCAGGGGGGAGCTCATATTCGCGCACCAGCTTCACGATACACGCTATACGTTCAGGCAGAACCTGCAGATCACGAGTCGCGCCATTCGTATCGCTGTACAAATATAAATGAAGAGATTTCATCAAGATTCGTATACCTTCGTCTGTTCTGCTGGTTTCCAGGTAAATCACGGCTTCTTCCTCCAAAATGCGGGCCACCTGCTGAAGCTTATCCGCTTCAATGCCAGGCCCCAATCGGAAAAGCTCAATAATTTGTTCCGGCGGCAATCGTCTGAGCAAATCTGAACGAAGACGAAACTGCTTGTTGAGCAGGTCATCTAGCTGTTTCAGCGCTTCGATGTGTTTATTTTCGCGCCTTAGACCGAGCACCGATGCTACTGCGGATGTCAATTCTTCCATCATACTGAGCAAATAATCTTTTCTAAGCAAGCCGTTCCCTTCCTTTCATCCCGATGCCTAGACAACCAGAAACTCTGTCTTCTGATTGTATGACATCCTTGTCTAAAAGCCAAATGCCCTACCATGCAGAAATACCACTTATAACCTTCACCCTCAGTTAACAACATCAATGATCAGGAAGTCAGAATGCTCACGCATGGCAGTGAATTCCTACGGTACAGCACTTTGTAGCAGATCATGTGACTAGCGAATGACGTTTTTTTTAAATCAATATTGCTTCTTCATTAGTGTTGTGATATTTTTGTTTCATACGAAACAAAAAATTAATCAGTATATTTAAACATTCCATAAAATTATTTATAATAATTATTTTCTTTAGAAACAAAATTTATATGAATATTTTTGTGAGAAAGGATGATGGAGTTTGGGTAATCAATTTAGCTCGATATTACCGGAACATCAAGAGTTTATACAGCGGCAGCATATTTTCTTTGTAGGATCAGCACCGCTATCCAAGACAGGGCACGTTAACCTTTCCCCCAAGGGATATGATTCCTTCCGTATTCTATCGGATCAAAGGGTAGCTTATCTTGACTTGGCGGGAAGCGGCAACGAGACAAGCGCTCACATTATCGAGAACGGACGAGTAACAATCATGTTTTGTGCATTTGAGGGCGCTCCCAGTGTACTAAAGCTCTATGGCACTGGTACCGTCGCGCTGCCCGATACTAAGCAATGGAATGAACTGTACCCTCTCTTCAAACCGCTTCCCGGTGCAAGACAAATCATTGTTGTGGACGTTCACATGGTGCAGAATTCATGTGGTTTTGCGGTTCCCTTCATGACATACACGAGCGAACGGGAAAAGCTGAAGGAAGTCTCGATTCAGATGGGAGAAGAAGCACTTAAAAAATATGCCTATGAGAAAAATCTGGAGAGTATTGACGGTTTGCCGACAGCGTTTGCCTTTAACAAAAGCAATATAAATTAGACACCTTACACACCTAAAAATAATTGACTACCCAAAAACTGGAACCTTCTGTTTATCACATCAGAAGGTTCCGGTTTTTGGGCTTACCTTAGTACCTTTTCAAGTTTTGCTCTAAAAATGTCAAGATGGTGTTCGCTAATAACTCCGGTGCCTCGAACAGGCTCATGTGACCTGCTTCCGGTAGGGTAACCTGAGTTACTCCGGCCCGATCTGTTGTAAACGTCCGCGCTGGAGGAACCGCCTGATCCTGCTCACCCGCTACTAAAAGGGCTGGCAATGCAGAAGCCGACAACACATCCCGCCGATCAGTACGCTCGCGCATAGCCAGTGATGCTCCTACGGCTCCTTGTGGTGGTGTTTTGTAGCCAATTTCTTTGACTTTAAGTAATTGGCTGGACAATGACTCCACATGATCAGGAGCAAACAGTCCCGGCACGAGTCCATCTACAAAGGTCGTAATCCCCTCCGTTTGGATGGTGGATACAGCCTTATTCCGCTTTTCTTTACCTTCATCCGTATCTGCATATGCTGTAGAATGAATCAGTCCAAAGGCTGTCAGGCGCTCTGCATGTCTCTGCACTGCCGAAAGGGCAAGATAGCCTCCTAGGGAGTGACCAAACCAGGCAGCCTGAGGAATGTCCAATTGTTCTTGAAGTTTAAGCACATCATCTGCCATTTGATCAATAGTATAGGCTCCTAGTGGAGCATCGCTGCGTCCGTGTCCACGCAAGTCTGGAACAATACAACGATAGCTTGGGGATAGCAAGGGAACAACCTCATCCCAGTAGGAAGAGCTTCCGCAAAATCCGTGCAATAGAATGATCGGATCTCCTTTTCCCTGTTCGGCATAGCAGATCGTCGTTCCTTCGCATAATACCTTTTCCATGTGGAACCCTTCCTTCTCTGTATATAATCTATTGGATCTGAATATATTAGTGAGTAGAACATGCTGATGTATATTATTAAGCAGACCATCAATATCTGAAACGGTAGCCCTCTGGAAAATCTTGCGAAGCTGTTTTTAAACCAAATTCATAAGCCGCCGCATTAGCAATATGCGCAGCCATGGTCATGACCAAGTGAAGCGACGTCATTTGGAGTGTCCAATAGGGTTTGGGACTGCGCTCATTCACAATCGCTGCAACACTATAATGACCAACAGACGGCAGAGACAGCCCCACCGATCGCGCAGGAGTTAGCGGTTCACGCGCAATAAGAAACATTCCCGTTGAGCCGTGCTGTCCAAGACAAGCATCTATGGCGATCACATGATGATCTTGGGGAATGCACTCCAAGTATGAAACCAGATGATCTGCATCGCAGGGCTCCGTCATTGTGCCAATCACGTGCGGAAAGCCTTGCTCCTTGAGCATGGTGCCTACCAGTGGCCCGAGTGAATCACCCGATGAGCGATCTGTACCGATGCAAACAAAAGTCAACTTATCTATAGCATGCTGTTGATAAATTTCTCGGAAAAACGGCGCGAGTCCATCTCGATCTGTTTTCTTTACATTATGTTCTAAGGACGAGCGACCGGGTGCGGAAGCTCGATTATACAAAGACAACTTTGTCCATCCTCCTTGATTCGGTTGTATATCAGTAATCTGGCTTTCAGTACATTCTACAACAAAAACATGATACAATACAGGCAACTTCCCCTGTTATGAAAGGATGGAAAATTAACGATGGATTTGTCTGTACCGTCTCATGCCAACATTGAGTATATGATTGAGGGTATTAAAACCAAGCTCCGTATGGCGAGTGGTGCTGCTATGCAGGCATCCGCTTTCTCGCTGGAGCAATACGAGGACATCCATGATGTCTATGATATGGTGATAAGCAAGCCTAACCTGAGCATTTCAGAGGTTGAAGCTATTGTTTCTGAACTGGGCAGATTACGCAAATCCTCCTGAATAGCTTATAGGAAGACAGCTTAGCTGTCTTACATCCTATCATCATGAGCAACAGCCTTCATGGCAGTGGCCCTGTCAGCGTAAATAAAGCTCGTATCACCGCTCGTCTCAATAGACGTGCACCGGGATACGAGCTTTATTTTTTCGATTGCATATGCGCATTTTCATACACTTCTTCACTCACTCAAGGATGCTTCAAGGCAAATCCGCTAACACCAATTCAGATATATCCTCATTACCTGTAGCTCGTATCTTTAATGTACAGCTTTTTTGAATTCGCGCGGCATCACCAGGCCCTAACTGAAATTCCCCATCCTGGCACGTAACTTCTACATGACCGTTAACTACATAGATGTGGGTGCGGCGCTCCTCTTGCTGCGGATATTCAAGCTGCTGTCCTTTTTCCAATCTGCTCAGATACAGATTTATATCCTGCGCGATGGATAACGCTCCCTCCACTTCTGAACCAGACACAACAGGCTGAAGCCGATTTAGACGTTCACTGTGCTTGAATCTTTGCACCTGATAAGAAGGCTGAATGCCAGGACTCTCGGGTAAAAACCACATTTGCAAAAAACGAACCGGTCTTTCATCCCCAGTATTTCGCTCTTCATGTTCAATTCCGGTGCCTGCACTCAGAACCTGGATCGAGCCGCTTTTCAAATCCTGCTCATGTCCTAAGCTGTCGCTATGATGCAATTGGCCTTCAATCACGTAGGTGACGATTTCCAAATCGTGATGCGGATGTCTTTTGAAGCCTTGCTGCGGTTCAAGCTCGTTATCATTATGGGCTAGCATACAGCCAAAATGGGCATTGCTCGGATCTTCATAATCGGCAAACGAAAAGCTAAACTCACTATGAATCCATCCTTTATTTGAGGTATGTCTTTCTGCCGATGTCACTATTTTAATCATCCTTAACACCTCCATGGATTACAGTTCCGTAAAGCAGCTTTGCTTCGTGATGACTATTCCACTTCCGGCCCTGGCATTACAAACGCTGTGATACGATCCCTTTACCCCGGGCTTATATGCCTCAATCAGCCTGTCGTCGCCGTCGGGTTTTGCTCTTAAGTTCATTATTAGTTAAGTTAATAGTACGAAAAATTGAATCTATTACAGCCATAAGGAGGAGATTTATTACATATGCTATCCCATGAACCCCAACCATCCCGGTTCCTACGAAGCTATTTGCGTCGTAGTCTGTATGCATCTATTATCATGATCGCTGTGTTGCTTCTCATCGCCTACTCTGTGAAGTGGATTGGCACAGCTCCTTTTCTATATTGGGATGAACGCATACAGGATGCCATTTTTCCAGACACTGCAGCTGCTCGTTACCAACTCCTAACCATCGCTATATTCATTACATCTTTCGGTTCATTCCGCATGTCGTTGATCATCGCCCTCGGTGCTGCTACCTTGTGTTGGGTCAGTCTTCGTTCAAAAGCTTATTCCTTTGCGATCCTAAGCAGCTTTACGGCGATGTGGGTGCTGAATACGCTCATCAAGGAAATTTTGCAACGGGAACGCCCGTCACTTCAACATTTGGTTGAAGCCGGGGGTTATAGTTTTCCCAGCGGTCATGCGATGATTTCCATGGGATTTTTCGGAATGATATTTGCCATTTGGGCCATAGAACGAAAGATTCGTGGGCGTTCGCTCTTTCTTCCGTGCGCTCTGGGTGTACTACTGATTCTCTTGATTGGATTAAGCCGCGTATATCTAGGCGTTCACTTTCCTACAGATATTGTGGGTGGCTATATTGCAGGTATAATTTGGCTGGTGTTTACCGTTCCTGTGATCTATTGGCGAGCGCGCATGCAGCTTCCTTCCACTCCCCACCGGTAAATGTCTGAGCCGGCTTTTTGTTTCACTCCGGGTCACGACGTTTATATACGAAGTAAGCAAGGCTCAGCAATATCGAAGCTCAGCATTCATCAAAAACGTTATGGTTTTGTGAACTTAGGATAAGGGAGGCGATCCTTGTGTGGGGAATTGTACTAAGTATTGTAATGGCTATTATTATCGGATTGATTGGCGATGCACTGGCTGGTCATGAAATGCCTGGCGGCATTGCGGGCTCTATGATTGCTGGATTTGTAGGAGCTTGGCTAGGTGTCATGCTATTGGGAGACTGGGGCCCGGTCATCGGAGATTTTGCCGTCATTCCAGCCATACTCGGAACAGCATTGTTCGTGTTCTTGCTCGGACTGGCGTCCAGGCTATTAAGAAGGGCTACCTAAAATTTTATATATATTTTTTATTCTTTAATTCTATAAGAGGAGTGATATAACATGAGTAACATTGACAATCAAAATATGGCAAGTACTTCAGGTTTTGCAAAAGGTTTATTTATTGGAGGTTTGATTGGTGCTGCCGCAGCCCTGCTGTTCGCGCCGAAGCCGGGTCGTGATTTGCGTAGTGATCTGTCTGATAAAATTACAGTCGTCTCCGATAAAACAAAGGATGTCGCATCTGTAGTTAGCAGCAAAGCGACAGATTTGGCCAAAACCGTTTCCACTAAAACAGCAGATGTAGCCAAAACGGTATCCGAGAGTAAAGACAACATCGTATCTAGCGTAACCAAAGCTTCTGCCGATGTCGCTAATGAAGCGGCCAAAGCGGATAAAGAAGTTATGGATGCAACCGCTCAAGCAGCCAAGGACACTCAAAAACAATTAAATGCAAATTCCTAAGAGGAACACATTCCGATTACAACCAAAATAAGATCCAAACACTGAACAGCCAGCATGCAAGAAGCTGGCTGTTTTTAAATGATAGAAAGGCTGGGATGACCATGAACAAACCAAACTCCTATGGAGATGATCTTGCTCGGAACAACAAGAGAACCTTTCACCCACTCCAGGCTCAAGATCAGCCAGATGAGGTTTCATCCAAGCAGACCTCTTCTACTCATCATCATGTTAAAACACATGATCCGGAGAGAGACTTTGATGTAAATGAGCATCCTTTTGAACTTCGCCATGAGGTCAAGCGGCTTAACAAACGCCTAGATCAAATCGCAGATACATTGGAAAAAGCAGAATTCAAAGATATTATAGAGAACTACTCTAGCACGAAAAGAAGAATTATGAGCAATCTGACTGCAGGGATTGCACGTGGTCTCGGCCTTACGCTGGGTACAGTGGTCATACTCGCCTTGCTCGCTTGGTTGCTCAGTTTCCTGGTACAGTTAAATCTTCCGGTCATCGGAGATTTCATCGCCGAATTATTAGGATATATCAAAATGAGCCAAGGTACTAAGTAATTGTCCTTATCTCATTTAAAAACGATCCTTCGTAACCGGAAAAGACTCCTCAAAGGGCCTCCAGTTACGATGGATCGTTTTTTGTTTGTAAATTGTAACAGCTGTAATCAGCCGCTACAATTTGTTGCGCTTGTTAGTTTTCAATAAGTCTCCTGTCCACCCCTTCATCATCAGCCAGCCGTACATTCCCGCCATACTTAGCAATGTGGCAATGATCACGGCGGTAAAACCCCAGCCTGTTTTAATCCAAGGCAGATTTTCAAAGTTCATGCCCCAAATGGCCCCCACTACAGTGGCAGGTGTAAATACGGCGGTCACAATGGTGAGCGTCTTCGTAATCTCATTGCCCCTAAAAGCGGAAATGGCGTCGTCAATAGAGATCAGGGTGTCGATTTCCTTTTCATAATGCAGGAAAAGTCCTTCCATCCGAGTAACACGGTAAAGTAACTGCTTAAAAAAGCGATTCTCCTCCAGTTTATCCAAATATGCCTCCCGAGAAGCCGTTACCAGCTCTGAAAAAGGAATGAACATATTGCTCCAATACAACAGCTCGAAACGTGCATTCAATATAGAATCCATCAGTGTACGGGCATTTCTTTTCTCCATGTCCTCTTCCAGTCTTCTCAGGTTGATCTCGAACTTATCCATACCTGTATGAAAATAATGAAGCACGGCTCTCGCCAATACAAACATGCCGTCAGCTGCATCCTCACACTGTTCCAGCATTTTTTGGCGTTCCGCGGTATGCATAATTTCACGGGTATTTTGATCCAAATTTAACGTCACCAACTTCTGGTTTAGAACCAGAAAATAAAACTTGTTGCAATTGCGTTGACTATCGATTTCCTCTTGAACGGAGTAGATCAGCGACCCATACATTAAGGGCTCATCGCCATCTGGAAAGCGCACAGATATAAAGCTTGATGGAATGTCCTCTACCTTGTCCAGCCATTCTGCGGCTTCTGGGAGCTTCTCCTTCAAGTGCTGTATGACCGAATCTTGCCAATTCCCAGCACTGATGTCCCACCATTCCCATCCTCCACGAAAGGAAGAAATCTGTTCAAATGCTGTCATGGATTCCAACCTTCCTCCCAACCTTTTTCGCTTTATAAAAAGGACACGCTTCCCATATCGGAATAACGTGTCCTTACGATGTGACATCAAATATGTTAAGCCAAGAATTCCGCGGTCTTCTCATGAAATAGAGGAATTAGACATAATCTGCTTCAGCTTTTCCGTTGCCCGCTTCTGAATACGGGAAACGCTCATCTGCGATACGCCCAACGTCTGTGCAATCGCACGTTGAGATTGACCGTCCTGAAATGCCAGAAGAAGCACCTTTTGTTCCTGCTCCTTCAGTTGGCTTAAAGCCTGCTGCAAATCCATTCGTTTTTCCACAGTGTCATAATCGTTAGCATCCGAGCTAATGAGCTCGCCTAACGTAGCTGCACTCTCTTCCTGGGATAAAGGCGAGTCCAGTGAAACATAGTGATAGCACTCACGGCCTGCAAGCACCTCAATCGTTTCTTCCACGGTAAGATCCAAATAGGTCGCAATCTCATCCACATTGGGTGAGCGTTCCAATTTAACGGTTAGTTCATCAATAGCATGTTGAACAAGCGCACCCTTTTCCTTAATACGGCGAGGAACCTGGATGTACCAGGATTTGTCGCGCAAATAATTTTTCATATGTCCCAACATACTTTTCATAGCATACGGTTCAAATGGGATACCCAAGCTGATATCGTATTGCTGAAGCAGACGTATCAAAGCCATCTGACCGGTCTGATATAAATCCTCGTATAAGTCCGGACGGTTACGGGAGATCTTCCCGGCAGCCATCTTGACCATTGGCTCATACTTGCGGATCAGCACGGTAGCAATCTCGTTATCTTTTGTTTGCTGGTACTCCCAGATTAGACCAACGGCTTCATCCATCGACTCCGGGGGAGTTACCTTTTCATTCATACTCTTTCCTCACTTCTGGTCAGGCGCTTTACCAGCACCACTTCGGTGCCTTTTCCTGTCTCATTCAAGATATGGACATCGTCCATAAGCGCCTGCATGAGATAAAAGCCTAATCCGCCTATCTGCGCATCATTCAACTCCTTGTCATGCAAGGATGCGATACGGGACGGGTCCTCCACACGTTCAAAGCTCTCCCCTTCATCTTTGACACGAATGGACAACGAAGCTTCATCAAATTCGAATGTTACTTCCACGACTCCCCCCTCATGACCATATGCATAAAGGACAGAGTTATTACAGGCTTCCGATACAGCCACTTTCATGTCTTCAATATCCTCATAAGAGAATCCCATTTTCGCGGCAATACCGTATAAATTTAATCTTACAATATCAACAAAGTCAGCAGTTGCCGGTAAATTAAGAACTACTTTTTGAATTTGAGCATTCATTTCTTTTTCTTTCCTTTCCTATTGGGAATTCTCCTGGGGGACAAAGAATTTGGCAATACCGGTCATATCAAACAGCTTTTGAATTTGAGGCGGTACCTCTTGAACAGCAAAGTGAGACTCCATCCCATGCCTTGCTTTTAAAATGGATAACAAGATACCAATACCCGTGCTGTCAATGTATTTAAGGTCTCTCAAGTTAATAATCAAATCTTGGCTGGACTCCCCCACCAAAGGCTCCATCACCAGACGAAAATCAGGTGCTACCGAAAGATCCAACTCTCCACTCAGATAAACGGTATTTACGCCATCGGTTGTTTCTGTAATTGCATTAAATTTCTCATTTTTATTTGTATTCATAGGCCTACTCTCCCGAAAAAAGATTTCCCTACATACTAACCCATTATACGAGCGTTTGAATCACGGTATAACTTTTTAAACACTACCAAATGCCACCATCTAGGCTTCATTGATTTGATCTTTACCCGGCTGCATTGGAAAATGGTCCGGAGAATGCCGTAGCAACGCCTGTTTTACACTGCTGATTTTAACGGGCTTACTAATATAATCGTTCATCCCAGCTTCAATACATCGAGGCTGAATACCCTCCATGACGTTAGCCGTCATGGCGATAATGGCAGGTTGGGATCTTCCCGCCAATTGTTTACGCATTCTACCCGTACATTCCAGACCGTCCATCACGGGCATCTGCAAGTCCATAAAGATATAGTCATAGTCGTGATTCGCCATGACCATATCAAGCGCCTGTTGCCCATCTGCTGCCACATCTGAAGCTAAACCGAGCTTATCCAGTATATTAACCATTAGCTTCTGGTTGATCGGATGGTCATCCACCACCAGTACAGGTTTACGACTTGGAGACTCCTGATGTGGAATTTCCCAATCATGGCTGGACTCCCCCTCCAGTTCATTTTCCTCAGCAAAGCCAAGCTTCATTGTAAAATGAAACGTCACGCCTTGTTCTCCGCTCGTATCTACACGGATATCTCCGCCCATCATATTCACTAAGGTTTTACAAATGGCGAGTCCTAACCCGGTACCACCATATTTACGCGTCATTGAAGAATCCAGTTGGGAAAAGGGCTGAAACAGCCTTCCGACCTTAGCTGAATCAATGCCAATGCCTGTATCCTTCACAGAAAACTCAACGGTAAGTCCATTGTCACTTTGCTCTTTGACAGATGCGAAGACATATACCCCGCCTCGGTCTGTAAATTTGACGGCATTGGATACCAGGTTAATCAATACTTGTCGCAATCGCCCCATATCTCCATATAACACCGGTGGCATCTGTTCATCGAGAAAATAAACCAGCTCCAAATTTTTTCGGTTGACTTCTACTGTAAACAGGCTGAAAACTTCCTTGATACAGGAAACCAGATCAAAAGGATATTCCTCTACCTCCATTTTGCCTGACTCCAGCTTGGTAAAGTCCAGAATATCATTAATGACCGCTACCAGCGCGTCTGCGCTACGACGGATGATATCAGCATATTCCTGCTGATCGGTCTGCAGCTCTGTCTCCATCAGCAGATCAATCATGCCAATAACACCGTTCATAGGTGTGCGGATCTCATGGCTCATCATTGCCAGAAATTCCGTTTTGGCATTGGCAGCAATCTCTGCTGCCTCCTTGGCGGCAATCAGTTCGCTGTTCATCTTCTCAAGCTCCTGCGTCTTGTGGTGAAGCAGCATGGATTGTGTCTTCAAGCGTTTGTTTGTCAGATACATTTGCACGAAGCCTTCAATTTTGGACTTGAGAATTTGAGGGATGAACGGCTTCACCATATAATCAATACCACCGGCTGAATATCCCGCAAACAAATGCTCAGCTTCCTTGCTGTTAGCTGAAATAAAGATGATCGGAATATCCTTTGTTTTCTCTCTGGCCTTGATTAACTTTGCAGTCTCAATTCCATCCATACCCGGCATCTGCACATCAAGGACTACAAGTGCGAATTCATCTTTTAATAGACATCGCAGCGCTTCTTCCCCGGATGTGGCTTTTACCAGATTATATTGTTCACTCTCCAGCACCGCCTCAAGAGCGAGCAGGTTCTCAGGTCTGTCATCTACCAGCAATATATGAATCGGTTCATGAAGCCCCATGGAATCCTCCTAAGCATCTCTATTTAATCTTCCGGTATATTTTTTCTATCCGGTCCAGCGGCTCGTAGGAATCACTATAATCGGTAAAATGTATGGATTCCTTGGCCCCAAGCACCAACACACCAAAATGACTTAAGCTATCATAAAACAACCCATGTACATGGTTGCGAAGTTCGTCGTTAAAATAGATCATGACATTCCGGCAAAAAATCACATTGAACTCGTTAAAGGACCGGTCTGTCGCTAAGTTGTGCTCCGCAAAAATAATATTCTTCCGTAAAAAAGGATGAAACATCACTGAATCATACTTGGCTGTATAATACTCAGAGAACGATTGTGTTCCCCCGGACTCCAAATAATTTTTGGTATACAGCTTCATTCGGTCGATCCCGTATACGCCTTCCTTCGCCTGCTGTAAAGACAGGTTATTCATATCCGTCGCATAAATGCGAGCCTTATCATATAAGCCTTCTTCATGCAGCAAGATCGCCATAGAATATACTTCCTCACCAGTGGAACAACCTGCATGCCAGATTCGAATGTACGGATACGTTCGCAAAATAGGAATGATTTTCTGCCTGAAATTTAGAAACAGCTCCGGGTCACGGAACATCTCGGTCACCGGAATGGAAAGGCTTTGTACCAGTCTATCGAAGGCGCTGCGATCATGCAGCACCTTCTCCTGAAGTCCTGATATCGTGCTTACGTTCTCGGACTGCGCATGATAATAAACACGCCGCTTAATCGAAGGCAGAGCATAGTTACGAAAATCGTAGCCGTACAGCCGATGTATACCTTCCAGCAACAGCTCAATCTCAATCAATTCCCGCTCAGTATCATTCGATTTCACTTCATTAGCAGCATTATCCGCCATATCCTTAGATGTCATAATCTCTCTCCAATTCCTAAATAGGTTTTGCCTATGCCGCTCCAATCATGTGTCGATTTATATTACCCATTTTTTTGGGTTACGAATACAACCAAACCCGCATTAATGATAAAAGCTGTTCGGTTTGAATCGGTTTTTTCACATAATCGGAAGCGCCTGCCTCAATACACTTGGAACGATCATCCTTCATGGCCTTGGCTGTCAGGGCAATAATAGGCATCTTCTCGAATTGTGGCATTAGCCGGATACGTCGCATCGCTTCATATCCATCCATTTCCGGCATCATCATATCCATCAGCACCAGATCAAAATCAGGTGTCTGTTCCAGCAGTTCCAGTGCTTCTCTTCCATTTTCCGCAAAGGTAACCTCCATACGATAGCTTTCCAGCACACTAGACAGAGCAAATACATTGCGAATATCATCGTCTACCAACAATATTTTCTTACCTTCAAACAGCTCTTCCTTGTTGTATAGCTTCTGCAAAATTTTGCGTTTGTCCTCAGGAAGGTTCGCCTCTACACGATGCAAGAACAACGTTGTTTCGTCCAAAAGCCGTTCCGGCGATTTAACATCCTTAATAATAATAGACTCTGCATATTTACGAAGTTGCGTTTCTTCTTTGCTATCCAGATCTTTGCCTGTATAAATAATGATCGGCAGATCAGTTAGCTGCTCATTCTCTCGAATACGATCCAGCAGTTCAAAACCAGTCATATCGCTCAGCATCAGATCCAGTACCATGCAGTCATACCGCTGGGTAGCCAGCTCATTTAGTGCTTCCTGACCTGTCGATACCGCCGTAATGGCAACATCATCATGATCGATCAGCTCAATAATGGATTTACGCTGATTATCGTCATCTTCAACCACAAGAAGACGTTTGACCATTTGGTCTGTATATGATTTTATATGTGAAAATGCCTTATCCAGACTTTCCTTCGAGGAAGGCTTTTTGAGATAGGCAATCGCGCCCATCATTAAGCCCTGCTTCACATCATCTATGACTGAAATAACATGCACTGGAATATGACGTGTCGATGAATTTCCTTTTAGCTCGCCTAAAATGGACCAGCCATCCATCACAGGTAATTGAATATCTAATATAATAGCGTCCGGCAAATAAGACTGAGCCATGTTGAGCCCATCGTCTCCTTGGAGAGCGATCAGTGCCTTAAAGCCCCGGCTACGGGCCATATCGTACAAAATATTAGCAAAATTAATATCATCCTCAATAATCAGCAGCACTTTATCCTGCGAGGTAATCTCGTTTCGGTCGTCCCCTGGATGTATAATGTCTTCCGCTTTGTTTCTCAAAGGCATCTGATATATTGGCAGCTGTTTAGCAGGCATAATCATGGGAAGGTCCGTTTCTGCCGTGGCTGCAACATTTTCAAAATCCGAATTCACATCCGTACCGTTAAATTCCTCTCTCGAATGAGAATCCATATCCTCAGCCGTTGGCGTTTGTTCCGGCAAATACAGTGTGAAGCAACTACCCTGTCCCTGCTCGGATTCCACCGTAATAACACCGCCCAACAATCTCGAAAGCTCGCGGCTGATCGACAGACCTAGTCCTGTCCCCCCATATTTCCGGCTGGTTGTACCGTCTACCTGCTGGAAGGCTTCGAAGATCAGATCCGTTTTATCGGAAGCAATCCCAATGCCCGTATCAAGCACAGATAGAGCCAGATAGGATCTTCGTGGATTTAGCAGACCAGGAAGCTGTTCTCCATTTGCCCGAGATACACTGAAACGAATAGATCCTTCCGTGGTGAACTTGAATGCATTGGACAACAAATTACGTAAAATTTGTTTGAGACGATAACCATCACTGATAATGGCATCTGGCAAGTTCTCTTCGATCTCGGTATGCAGTTGAAGCCCACGTTGGGATGCGACCGGAGCAAAATTCTGCTCCACAAACAGTTCCAGTTCCTTCAAGTGGACCGCTTCATGGTTAATATCCATTTTTCCAGCGTCCACTTTGGATAAATCCAGAATTTCATCAATCATTTTCAACAAATCCGCGCCTGACATATAAATGGTTTGTGCATATTCCACCTGCTTTGGCTTGAGATTGCCTTCCTTGTTCTCAGACAAGAGCTGAGAAAGAATGAGCAAGCTATTTAGCGGAGTACGCAACTCATGCGACATATTGGCCAAAAACTCGGATTTGTATTTGCTTGTGATTCCTAGCTGCATGGCCTGTTGTTCCAACTGAGCTCGTGCATGTTCAATCTCGTCGTTCTTTTCTTCCACTTCTCGTACCTGTTCTTCTAGCGCTCTGGTTTTGGCAATCAGTTCAGTATTAAAATGCTCCAATTCTTCCTGTTGACGCTGTAACAATTCCTCTGAACGCTTGAGTTCCTCTGTTTGCTCCTCCAAATTCTCGTTGGAGCGCTTGAGTTCCTCTTGCTGAGTTTGTAGCTCCTCGGACTGGCATTGCAATTCCTCAGTAAGTGCCTGGGACTCGCGCAGCAATTGCTCTACACGCATCCGTCCCTTAATATTGTTCAGAATAATCCCCATGCTCTCTACTAATTGAGCGAACAGCTTCGTTTCCAGATCACTGAAGCGATCCAGTGACGCTATTTCTATAGCACCGATGCACTCATCCTCGAACAAAATAGGGAAAATCATAATTCCCACTGGCTTACTTTCTCCTAAGGCAGAGCCTATGGACAAATATCCGTCAGGAGCCTCTGTAATCAAGATCGGCTTACGATCCAAAACACATTGTCCGAGCAACCCTTCGCCCACCTGGATAACGTCTCTAATCGAATTTTCGCCAGTCACCTTTGCATAGGAGCCGTATAACTTAAATTGGTTGTCTTCTACATCTTTTCCTTGCAAATAGATGGCCCCATAACTGCCTCCCAAGATGGGCGTAAACTCACTAATGAACATCTGAGCAACCTGCTCCAGTGAATTTACGCCACGGAACAACTCAGTCACCCGAGCAGTATTGGCATTAAGCCAAGTCTGGTCCTTCTGCGTTTGAAGGACGGAATGTTCAAATTTCCGCTTTTCTTCCAAGTCCCCGGCCATTTGTTGAAATACACGAGCGACCTCACCGATTTCATCTTTGGAGGCAACACTCATTCGACTGATGGCCCTGTACTTTCCCTTGCCAAAACCATTAATCATGAGATTCACGACATTTAGACCTTTGGCAATGCTTGGGAGCACCCACAAAATAACCAGTAAGCCCATGATCAGGCCGGCGGCCATCAGAATTGTGGTAATCTGCACAGATTCTTCATACGCCAAATTGGCTTGCTTCATGTCGCTATCAATTTCCCGATCCTGAAAAACGGCAAGGGCATTAATACTATCCATCGCCTCCTCTTGTGCAGGCAAACCAGTGCTATTGCGGAAAGCGTTAGCCTCATCAATACGATCTTGCCCCAACAAAGAAACCAGTCTTTGTTCGTAACTTAAAAATTCATTCCACGCGACGGCTACCCGATCAACCTGCTGTTGCTCTTCACTGGTGCCGGAATTCGTTTGCAGACTAGCCAGCACTTTCGTTCCAGTAGCCGAAATATCGTCCAGCTCGCGTTTGGCCTCACTAACGGAGGAACCTGGATTCAAGATCAGATTGGCCATCACTTTGGCCATATCGTTCACCTGCCCGCGAATAGCTGTTGTTTTCCGGACTTTCATATATCGATCCTGATAGACCTGGTTTAGCTGCTCATTCAGGCTCCCCATCCGGTCATAGCTGATTAGCGTCAGCACAAGGAGGATCGCCATAAGCGATCCAAAGCCAATCAGCAGTTTATTTCTGATTTTCATGCAAGCTCTCTCCCTCTTTCAACGAAATCCAGATCAGGCATTTATCATCATCACGATCCTGTGGCGCCTCTTTACGAAAAAAAGCATCCAGCATCGCTTCTTCATTCCATTCCTCATATTTACGCAGACACTCAGTCAGATACTCCAACTGCTCCTCATATTCACCTTCCACCGCCTCCAGCAAGCCATCTGTATACAAAGCGATATGCCCAGTTCCTTCATAATGAATCGTGTGCATTTCTGCATCAATCTTATCAAATAAACCAACAGGGCTGCATGCACGGTCAAATTTGGTAATGCTACCATCCTGGTTGAACAGCAAACCGGGAGGATGTCCCGCATTTACATAGTCAATTCGCCGTGCACGGGTATCAATCACCATATAAATCGCCGTAAAATAATACTGTACCAGCTGCTTGCCCAGATCCAGTTGATTAAAACGACGATTCAGCTCTTGTATGACCTTCTCAGGCTCCACATACGTGGTCACCGTGTCCTTAAGTACAGATGCAATGAACATGCAGAACAGCGAAGAAGAAATGCCATGCCCCATCATATCAAGCAAAATGATGGCATATCGCCCCTCCCCTAACGGATACCATGAATATAAATCCCCTGCCAGTTCAAAGGAAGGCTGATAGAGCGCATTTACTTGCAGCACCGGGTCCTGAATGGCAGGACTAAGTACCGCCTGCTGCACCATCGCGGCCAGCTTCAACTCATCCTGAATTCGCTGATCCCGATCCTTATGCCAGTCCTTCTCCAGTTTGAGACGCAAGGCAGATCGGATTCGCGCCATTAGCTCTACCTTGTTGATCGGCTTCGTGACGTAATCGACGGCTCCCACATCCAGAGCTTCAGCCAATTTTTTAGAATCACCTACAGCCGTTACCATAATAATCGGGATATCTTTTAAATGCTCATATTCCTGGACAATACTGCAAGCTTCAATGCCGTCCATTTCAGGCATCATCATATCCAGCAGCACCAGATCAATATCTGAAGGACGGGGTCGAAGACTAATGGTACGATCGCCGATTCCCAGATGCTCCAACATTTCTGCGGCCGAGTTAGCAGAGATCACATCCCGATAATTTTCTTTTTTTAGTATTTCACGAATAATAATGATATTCGTCGGGTTATCGTCAACAATTAGAATTCTCATTGGCCTCTCCTTATCTGTAACTCATGTATTATACTATACCTACTTAAACGGCAACACCCTTGTTGATTAGAAGTAGTGTTTCCGTAAGAAGGCATTCCAAAAACATAGATAAGGAATGAGGCTGAACCCCATTCCTTATCTATGTTTTTGGAGGACCCGCGAAACACTCGTGCTGCGGTCAACTTCCTCTTTTTCGAATCTAATGTCACGCTGCTTTTATGGTGAACAGCAATATCACGCTTTTTTAGCAATGACCAGTACTTTACCCTGATCCAGTTCTTTTTCATAAAAATCAGCCTCGGTATCTGTAAATCCCAAGGAAGTAATTTTAGCGCGAAGCTCATCGCCGCGGGAACGGAACAAGTTGGCTAATGAATCGAAAACGCCCTCTTCCTTAATCCCGATTTCCTTGGCATCCACCGTATCGGCAATACGATCTGTCCGATCCTGGTCATGAGCGAGCACGAACACATCCTCATAACGATAGCCTGTGTTACGCAACTCATTTACTGCTTCAACGGCTTGTACACCGTTATCTACCACTTTGGCATAAGATTTATGATTGGTCTGATTCATGTTTCTCACGCTCCTTTTAGGATTGACTTCTCTGACTATTACACTTCGCATATCCATTTGAAACTTCCGTATTATGTCATTACTTGAAAAAAATTAATTACCATTCTGTTTCATCAAAAAACTCAACATACTTTGGTTTATCAGACGTCTCATCCATAAACACTTTGATTGCACGTTGTCCGCGTACATATACCTCTCCGTCTTCCGCCGTGAATTGCGAGCCACCCAGCGCCTGATCGAGCGTTTTCCGTTGCAGCGGCAGCCACTTATCATTCACCTTGATTCGACCGGCAGCAGGATCTACATGCACATAAGAAACGACGTCCTCACGCATACCTACCACAACATCGGGATATTGGTATTCTGTAGAAAGCAGCAACTTATCCTTTTTGACTCGCTGTGGCTTGCCAAGCTTTTTCAATACATCTGCACGTGTATCATCCAAAGATATACCATTTAAGGTATGAAAATCTGCTGGTACAGCATGTGAAGCGGGTATCGTCTGCACAGTCCTAACCACATGCCCCGCTGTTTGCGGGGAAACGGTTTGCTGAACCGTATCCTGTCCGGAAAAGGGAGTGAGCAAACCAGCAGCTAGTAATAACGTCTTCATCATAAATCTCACCCTTTCAATGAATTTCCTGTAGTTTACGGTTCAGCCACTATGCTACTGACGCATTTTCTGCCACACCCCAGCAGCGATGTCTACATAACCCAACCAGTTTTTACCCGGCTTGGCCGCAGGCTCCTCATAAGTCGCATTGTAGCTCTGAACCGTCCGCTCCGTTGCGGTCAAAGGTCTATTCGGTGTCGTTGCCTTGATCGCGTTATCCGTTCTGGAAGTATTACTCGCAGCGCTATGCGATTTCTGAAACCGTGTCATTAACGCTGTTGAAGCCTGCTTGGCAGCCAACGTCACTTCGCTGAGTACCTCCCCCAAATTTCTAACCGATTCCATCACTGGCTCCACTTGCTTCAATTTATGATCAACATCTGCGGTGATGTCATTCGCATGTCGAACCGTTTGTTTTACTTCATAACTCAGTTCATCTATCGTTTTTTGTACATCCTGCAAGGTTTGAGTCACCTTATCCAAAGAGCCTTGTGCTGCTTTCAACGTTTTAATGAGGAAAATAACGAGAACTGCAAATGCGATAGCAATAATAAAAATGCTGACCTGTGTTAACATAGCGTAACCTCTCTTTCGTCTTTCACGATGATGTTTATGATTACTGCATAGTTACCCTTTAGATTCAGACACGAAACAACGTCCAGGCTGGCTTCTTCTCCGCTCCAAACGTTATGATTCACGGACTCTCACACCGTTTAAAACAACGTATAACGATGGCACAGCCACAAATATTCTATAGAAGTCTCCATCATCTGCAACCATGCTCTATCGGGGCGTGAGTATGCCACATTATATACAATTAAAGGAGGATACAGAACATGCTAAAATGGTCCGCTTTATTCTTGATTTTTGCTGTGATCGCCGGTATCTTAGGTTTTTTTGGTATCGTCGTGTCCGTAGCTGCTACAATCGCTAAAATATTATTTGTGATATTTCTGGTGTTGTTCGTCATTTCACTCTTTACCAGAAGAAAACGGGTTTCATAGTTGTCGGATGCTAGCTGCACAAAAGCAATATTCTAAATGTCTATAAAAAAAAGGATGTTCCCACCCTGGTCAACAGGGCTGTGGAACATCCTTTTTTGATGCAGCTTTTTAACAGTTAGCGGCGCTTTTATTGAATCACGCTGCCCCCAAACAGGAAACGGTCCTGCCAAGGCTTGCTGAAATCCGTAACTTTTACACCGCCACCCGCTACAGAAAACGTATGGAGAAGCTTGTTGTCTCCCAAATATACAGCTACGTGTGTAATCGTTTGGGAGGAGTTATCCAAGGACGTGTACGCCCCGGAAGATGCATTATAATTGGTAAAGAAGAGCAAATCGCCACGCTTCAGCGTAGTCATGTCCGTATTCGGCTGACTGTTTTGCTTGATCCACTCACCCTGTGAACGAGAATCTGCCGGAAGCTGGATACCTACAGCCTGGCGGAAAATTTGACGGGTAAATGCCGAGCAATCAAAAGTAGCCGTACTGCTACGATCCGAACCATATTCATATGGAGTTCCGAGATAAGTCATCCCCGTGTTAATAACCTGCTCTATTGCAGCCGCTGCATCACCGGAAAACATGTTCATAGTTGACGCAGGAGATGCTGTCACAGGTATTGCAGTAGTATCAGGAGTAGCTGTCACCGGAGCAGACACAGGCTGCTGCACAACAACGCCCTCACCAATACGAATATACTGTGGAGACGAGCTGACGTAGCCCACCGTACCACCAGCATTGGTAACCTTGAACCAATAGGCATTACTTGGATCGGTAATCGTAACGACATCCCCTGCATTCAAATAGCCCAAAACCTCGGAAGAAGTGGATGCCTCCGCCCGCAAACGAACGGACGTTTGAATCGTAGCTTTCGTTTGACCGGCAGAACTATTCACTGAGGCCACAGCCTCTTTAGCTGAAACATTTTTAACTGGCTCTGCGGCTTCCGATTTACGGCTGGCAGATGAGGTGACAGCAGCAGCGACGCTGGTAGCGCCAACTTTTATGTACTTGTCGGAGCTGCTAGTGTATCCGGTTACTCCATCAGAAGTCTTGATCTTATACCAATAGCTGTTTGTTTTCTCCAATACCGTTACGGCCTCTCCCTGCTTCATAAAGCTGACTACATCCCCTGTAGTCGAAGGACCGGATCTAAGCTTTACAGCCGCCTGAATAACCGCCTTCTGTCCTGTGGATGCTGTTGATGCCGCTGCGTCAACCTGACCCGGCGCCACATGAATTGCTGCCAACAGCGCGGCTGACGTCATGAGCATTCCCATCACGCGTCTTCTCAATGTTGCACCTCCTGGCTGTTTTTACGAATTTGAAGAGCATATCCAATTCCGACGAATATAGCCGGACATGCCTTCATTATAGTAAAAGCAGCAGGAAGAGAGATATAATCCAAACGTCACAAAAGGAAGCGTATACGCCTTTTACATATAGGTCTAAAGTCACTTTTAATACTAACTATTTAATAATTAATCTATAATTTGGGTTCTACATGGACATGGACATGCATCGTATTATGAACCTCTTGTAGGCGTTCCTCAATCCGATCGCTGATCCGATGCCCTTCAATCAGGCTGAGTTGCGGATTCACCTCAATGACCACATCCACCAGTGCATGATTGCCGTGTACACGTGCCTTAACGTCCCGAATCCCCTCTACTCCAGGTATACGAGCAATCGTACTCCGTAAGTCAGACAGTTCTTGCTCATCAAATCCATCGGTCAAGCTGTGTGTGGAATCCTTAAAAATATCCCACGCTGTTTTACAAATGATGAATCCTACCGCGATCGCAGCTACAGTATCTAGCCAGGCTAGCCCGAATTGTGCGCCGATAATGCCAACTGCTGCCCCAACACTGACAAGTGCATCCGATAGATTATCCTTGGCCGCTGCCAGCAAAGCCTTATTGTTAATTTGCCGTGCTAGCCTGTTATTGTACAGGTACACTCCCAGCATAATCACGGCACAAATCACAGCTACACCCGCGGAGGTGATATCCGGTATTTGCTTTCCGCCCTTGAAAATGCTCCCGATCCCATCAATAAGCACCTGCAAACCGACGACAGCCATAATAAAGGACGCCAGCAGCGCCGCGATCGTTTCTGCCCGAAAATGTCCATAGGCATGGTCAGAGTCCGGTGGCTTTTGGGAAATTCTCAGTCCAACCAGTACAGCAACCGACACTACAATATCGGTGACATTATTGAAGCCATCCGCCCGCAATGCGCTAGAAGCAAATATATACCCGCTAATCAGCTTAAAGGCGGACAGCAAGAGATAAGCAGCAATGCTTACCCACGCCCCGCGCTCACCTTTTCGGATTTCATCATAGACATTTACCACAACGTAGGACACTCCTTCAAATATATAGTTCCCAGCAGAACGATCTCACCGGGCCCAAAAATAAAAATAGCAGCATCGCTGCCTTGAACCCTCAACATTAACTTTTCAAACAAGCAGCGTAGCTGCCCTGAAAATAACAATTTACCTTTGGGTAGCTGTTATTTTCAGGATAGCAGACGAACTTTGTGTGGGTCTAGAGAAACAGTCTTTCCGCTCTGCATCGCTGTAGGAACAACGAAAAAGTATTGCCAGGCCCCATTCCTGTAGGTTACACAAAACATTTTTTCCCTCACACAAAAAACAGACGTTTTCTCTTCCACCCCACCCCAGATGCGTGTTATCATTGTTGCCCTTGTCCCTTCTT
Organism: Paenibacillus sp. FSL L8-0158; assembly: GCF_038592965.1. Taxonomy (GTDB): domain Bacteria; phylum Bacillota; class Bacilli; order Paenibacillales; family Paenibacillaceae; genus Paenibacillus; species Paenibacillus polymyxa_D. The sequence continues at coordinate 4,854,964 of NZ_CP151949.1, forward strand.
TTAAAAACGTATAAAATGAGGACACAGCCGCGTTTTTCTTCAATCCAACATGATTGACATGAATCTGGCGGCAACAGGAGGAATTTATTCATGAGCGATGCCAATGAACCACGTAAAGTTAATCTTGCAGATGCCATTCGGGAAAAGCTGGCACAAAAAAAACAGCAGTCCGGCGCTTCACAGCAGGGCGGCTTTCAAGGCGGTTCCACCAAAACACTGAAAAGCCAAAATACGAAGAAGCCGAACAACCAACGCCGTCGTACAGGCGGATCATAAGCCACCTCATACCCTTTAAAGGGTACCAAAGGTCTGGCGAGGTCTGTCTTACCTCACTGCCAGAACCGGTAAGCTATGGGCATGGCACAAAAACGAAAAAGAGGAGTATCCTGCCATCTCAATGGCCTGAAGGAGCTCCTCTTTTGTTTATCTAGTTGTTGAAGTTAGCCGGTTTGGATTTTAGCCGATTTCTACCGGATACATACGTTCACGCAATTTCGCGATTTCTTCATTTTCCAAGTACTCATCATAACTCATCGTACGGTCGATTACGCCGTTTGGTGTAATTTCCACGATGCGGTTTGCGATCGTTTGAATAAACTGGTGGTCATGGGATGTGAACAATATAGTACCGTCAAAATCAATCAGACCATTGTTCAGCGCTGTAATGGACTCCAAATCCAAGTGGTTGGTCGGTTCTTCCAGCAACAGCACATTGGCACCGTTCAGCATCATTTTCGCCAGCATACAACGAACCTTTTCGCCCCCGGACAGTACACTTGCTTTCTTAAGCGCTTCTTCACCAGAGAAAAGCATACGTCCCAAGAAGCCGCGCAGGAACGTTTCGTCCTGATCCTTGGAATATTGACGGAGCCATTCCACAAGATTCATGTCCACACCTTCAAAATAGGTGGAATTATCTTTCGGGAAATAAGCCTGGCTAGTTGTAATCCCCCAAGAAAATTCTCCGCTGTCTGCTTCAATCTCGTTCATCAACACTTGAAAGAGCGTCGATTTAGGCAAACCGTTCGGCCCAACAAACGCGATTTTATCGCCTTTGTTCACAACCAGACTGAACTCATTCAGCACTTGCTCGCCTTCAACGGTTTTACTGAGGCGGTCTACTGTCAAGAGTTGTTTGCCTGCTTCGCGTTCAGGCTTGAAGTTCAGGAAAGGATATTTACGGTTCGATGGACGGATGTCGTCCAGCGTAATTTTATCCAGTTGTTTTTTACGTGAAGTAGCTTGTTTGGATTTGGAAGCATTCGCGGAAAAGCGCTGAATAAAGGCTTGCAGTTCCTTGATCTTCTCTTCCTTTTTCTTGTTGGCATCACGAGTCAAGGCAAGCGCAAGCTGGCTGGACTCATACCAGAAGTCGTAGTTGCCGACGTACATCTGGATTTTGCCAAAATCAATATCCGCAATATGCGTACATACCTTGTTCAGGAAGTGACGATCATGGGATACGACGATGACGGTGCCTTCATAGTCCATCAAGAAATTTTCCAGCCATTGAATGGATTCGAGGTCCAAATGGTTGGTAGGCTCATCAAGCAGCAAATTGTTCGGACGACCAAACAACGCTTGAGCCAGGAGAACACGTACCTTGTCATTACCACTCAGCTCAGACATGTTCTTGTCATGCAGGTCGCGGGGAATACCAAGACCGATCAGCAAGGAAGCTGCATCCGGCTCAGCATCCCAACCGTTCAGCTCCGCAAATTCGCCTTCCAGTTCACCGGCACGCAGACCGTCTGCTTCAGTAAACTCTGTTTTGGCATACAGCGCATCTTTTTCCTTCATGATTTCATACAGACGCGTGTGGCCCATAATAACGGTTTCCAGAACCGGGAATTCATCGTATTCATAATGGTTCTGCTTGAGCACTGCCATCCGTTCGCCCGGTGTCATGTGAACCTCGCCTGAATTGGCTTCGATTTCACCGGAAAGAATTTTCAAAAAGGTGGATTTGCCCGCGCCATTCGCCCCAATCAGGCCGTAGCAGTTCCCAGGAGTAAATTTGATATTTACGTCTTCAAAAAGTGGGCGTTTCCCATAACGAAGCGTTACGCCGCTTGTACTGATCATATAAGCATACCATCCTTATCATTAGTAAAGTGCTAAACACAAAATTACCGACGGCAATAGTATAACACACAAAAGATCGGATTCGAACCGTAGTATAAGCATAACCGTCCCTGAATCTCATCCAATATCTTATAAATAAAATAAAAAATGCTTCTGTCTCCACGGTTGTCACCTGACAAAACACATGGACCAGAACCATTTTCATGTTTTAAATTCGTTGAAATTCTGTGAGGACAAACGCGTTATTCAGTCGCAGCATTGATGTTCCATATGCTTGTAAATGTCAGGAAGCCCCGACTCCTATCGGAATGAGATACATGCCGGCTTCATCATCCTGTTTGATTACGACCTCCACATCATAAACCGCCTGGATCAGTTCAGATGTAACGACCTCTAGAGGTGGGCCGTTCGCTATAATACGCCCTTCCTTCATGGCAATCATTACATCGCTATACCGAATAGCCTGATTGATATCATGCAGCACCATCACGATTGTCAGTCCATGTTTCTGGTTTAACTGCCGAATGAGTTCTAAAATTTCAAGCTGGTAGTACATATCCAAATAGGTGGTCGGCTCATCCAGAAATAAAATTGGCGTCCGCTGTGCCAAGGCCATTGCAATCCATACACGCTGCCGTTCTCCTCCTGAGAGCTGATCCAACGTGCGAGTTCTACGTTCGTTCAGGTTAGTACTGGCTATTGCCCATTCAATCGCCTCTTCATCCTCATCACGCCTCGCTGTGAACATGTTCTTATGCGGCAACCTGCCGAAGCTTACGAGCTTTTCTACAGTCAAGTCGGAAGGTGCCTCGTTCTGCTGATGGACTACCGCCAATTGACGGGCCAGCTCCTTGGGCTTGTAGTGGGCTATCTCTTTGCCGTCCAGAATCACCTGGCCCAAGCGGGGAACAGCATTGTTGGACATCACGCTGAGCAGCGTCGATTTGCCGCACCCGTTGGGACCAATAATGGTCGTAATCCGTCCCGACTCAATAACAGCATTAATAGCATGTAGACGATCTGTTTTTCGATCATATGAGAAGGTTATATCCTTAATGTCCATAGGTGCGATCCGCCTTTCTGATCAGGAATATCAGGAACGGCCCGCCAATGACGGCCATAATAATAGAAGCCGGGATTTCATTGGGAGCAAGCACCGTCCGCCCCAGAGTATCCGCGAGCAGCAGCAGCAAGCCGCCGCATAAGGCGGAAAATGGAATCAACCACTTATGATCCGAGCCAACTAGGTAGCGGGCACAATGCGGAACGAGCAGGCCGATAAAGGCAATCACTCCTGCGATGGCTGTAGCCGTTGCTGCAAGCAGCACTGCAATCACAGAAATCAAAAGTCGTGCGCGCGTTACATTGAATCCCAGATTTTTAGCTGTTTTATCTTGAAGAGACAAGAAATTGCACCAAGAGAACACGAGCATGGCCAAAATTAGTCCAATCCCGCCATAGGCCACAATAACCTCGACATCTACCCATTTTTTCATAGACAAGGTTGAAGTAGTAACCTGGTTAATACTGGTGACCGCATAACTGCCTCGATAGTTAAACGACTGACCTAAACCAGAAAAAATGGCATTCACAGCCACCCCAATCAGAATGAGACGAATCGGATGCAAGCCGGATCTCCATGAAAATCCATAAACCATTAAACAAGCTATTGCACCGCCAATAAATGAAAAGAACGGCATCCAGAAATAAAGCATTGGAAAGACCGTCACCGCAATCAGCGAGATCAATGCTGCTCCCGAAGAAATGCCGATAACTCCGGCATCTGCCAGCGGGTTTTTCATAACAGCTTGCAGCAAGACACCCGCCACTGCAAGTGCTGCACCTGCCATCACGGATACGATAATTCTCGGTAGTCTCAGGTCCTTGACCACATTCACCTGATCATCTGTACCTGTCCACAATCCGGTCACCAACTGACTCAAATCCACCTTGAGACTGCCTGTCATCGCTGAATATAACATGACGCCGACGAGCAAGACCATTACAACAATAAGACTCCAACCTTTTTTGGACATGTCATCAGCTTCCTTTAATTCGAAGGATACAGCATTTTCATCAGCTCATCTAGCGCCGAGTTTGCCGCTAGATTCCCTGTTGTGCCAAACAACGGTTCAGGCAGATCATAGACATGCCCATTTTTCACAGCGTTGAAATGCTTCCAGATATCATTGGTTTTGAACTCTTCATCGAACATTTTCACTACTTCATCCGGCATCCCGTGTGCAGCGCGCAAAATGATATCAGGGTTGGATTGCTGCAAGGCTTCGGTATTGTGGGCAATGAACTCCACCTTCTCGCCCTGAACCACATTTGTTCCGCCTGCAATTTTAACCAGATCCCCAATATAGGAATGCTCGGTAGCCACCAGATAGCTTCCCGGTACTCCCAGCAAAATCAATACTTTAGGGGATTTCTTCCCTTTGATCTTTTGTTGAATCTCAGTTACTTTGGCCTCCAACGCTCCATTAATCTCTTTGGCCTTATCGGCTTTGCCAAACGTGTCTCCCAGCTTTTGAATTTCTTTTTGCATATTCGCGAGACTTTCAAAATTCAAAAATTCGGCATTGATTTTCAAATCTTTAAATTTAGGCTCCAGATCATATTTCAATGTCGTCACTGACAGTACATCCGTCGGCTTCAATGACATCACTCTTTCCATATCAGGACTCATCGGGTTACCCACATCAGGCACATCCTTGTAACGGTCAGGCAGCACTTTCGTGCTTGTCGGCTTACCTGCCAAATCCAGGCCCAGCGCATCCGTGATTTCCGCAATGGCTACCGTAGTCGCCACAATACGAGGAGCTTGAGCTTTACCGTCAGACGACTTTCCGGTTGCATCAGATGTTGACGCTGATTGCGAACCATCGTTCTGATTCTGTCCAGCCTGTGCTCCTCCCGAACATCCGGCCAGCAACAAGATCACGATGCCGATTAACATATACAAACAAAACGATCTTCCTTGAGCCCATGCTATATACCGTTGCATGAAAATCCAGTCACCTCAATTCAAAATATAGAACAGCATTAGGAACCCCAACTTTTCGGGGATCAGGATTTAGCAAAATTCGATTTCAGTCACTCCAAAGTGAAATATATAGACGAACTAGACTGTTTCGATCGATCTACATATTGTTCAGTAGAAGTCGCTTATTGGATTTTTGCAAATTCCTCGGGTATGTAAATGCTGACAAGTCTTGACGCCGAGGCACCAAGACTTGCTCGCATACAAACTTTGCTGTTATTCGTGCTTCATGGATGTCACAACCTGAGGTTACTTCGCTTTCAGGCTTGCTTCATCAAATTGGAACTGAACTGTATACCAGTGATCATACGGTACTCCGCCAAGAACCAAGCCAGGCACAATAACGTGTGTGTAAGCACTGATTTTCTGGGACAAGTCCCCTACCTCGAATTGAACGACACGTGTATCGCCGGATGTCGAGGTCACTTCTACATCTTTCAGGGTACCGTTTTGCTCCACTTGTAGAGTTGGCATCCAAGAACTATTTTTCAAAGTCAATTGGATATAGCGCTTGTCTCCCTTTTCAATCAGTGTGGCTGGCTTGTCGAGATAACCGTCCATAACGGAAGCTTCACTCGTTTTGTCCTTAAATACGTTGTAATTAATCGTGTATTGCTTCTCGGAAGCCATTTGAACCGGTTGCTCAACTACTGGTTTGGTTTCAGCTACAGATGCAGTTGTTTCTGCTGCCTTGTCCGTAGAAGCTACTATCGGTTCAGTAGGGGTTGCGGTTGTAGCTGCATGGACTCCCTCGCCTTTAAGCGATGCACGGTCAAATTGAATCTGTCCGCCGAATTTCTCATTTAGAATGTATTTCTCAGGCAGATATACCTGTGTGTACACACTTAACTTCTTATCCAGATCAGGTACTTCGAACGCAATCGTGTGCGTGTCACCTTTGGTGTCCGAACCCATAATCATCGGATTGGCATAACGGCCTTCAAAATCCGTTTGGAATAGCTTCAAAGCCTGGTTGTCCGTAACGGTTACATGAGCCTGAACCTTACCATTTTTCACAATCAACTTCGCTAGACTCTGTACAAAAGGAGACACTAGAGAATCCTTATCCGTTCCGTTCGCCAGCACACGGAAGTTCGCAGTGTACTCTCCATCGGCTAAGTTATTTTTCCCCTGTTCTACTTTTTCTGCTTTGGTTTCGTTGTGATAAGATACATTACTGGTATCGAATTTAAATTCAAAATCATATATCTTTTCTACTCGATCCTCTGCCTTGAAAACCATCGGAGCGCTACTTGCCACTTTAGGAGCTTCGTAGACAACCAGTTGGCCTTTTACATTGTTCTTAAAGTCATTTACGCTAAAACGAACGTGCTTCGTATTGCTTGCTGCATCTTCCTGGGTCACTTCTGCGTCTTGGTAGTCCCCGCTTGCGTTGTCCCAAATGCGCAGCGCCTTTACTTCATTGCTGTTTTGCAGCTTCAGACCTACAAACCGTTTGTCGCCTTCCACGACCAATTGCGCCGGTTCGTCAGTGATAAAGCGTTGAGCCTGTGAATCCGCTGCTGTTGAGCCATCTGACAAAACAATACTGAATTTCAAAGCATATTTACCATTGGCAAGCTTGTCAAAATCCAGTTTAACCATAGGATCAGCCGCCCCTGAAGAGGTAGGCTCAACAAAGCTTCGAATGGTAGCAGGCTCGAATTGGAACTGCACATCATATACGTGATCGTATGGGATGCCGCTCAAATCCAATCCAGGTACGATGACATGCGTGTTCACTGTCACTTTATCCGACAGATTTGGTACTTCAAATTGTACTGTTCTTGTATTTGCGGAGCTCGATTGATCGACAACCTGAGCCTCTGCACCATTTACTTTGAACGTTTTGATCCAGCTGCTCTTGTCCATTTTGATCTGAATGATATTTTTACCAGACTGTTTTAACAGTGTGGCTGGCTTTTGCATATATCCATCCATCACAGATATTTCATTGCTTCCGTTTTTGAGCACGGAGAAATCAATGCTGTATCTGCCATTTTCAACTGGAGTTGTGGTTCCGTTATCCGGTCCTTTAGCTGTAATGCTGCTGCGGTCAAATTGCAGACGAAGCTTATGATCCATCTCATAAACCCCACCTGGATAGGTCGTGCTCACATGTACCTGTGCATTCAGAATAGCGTCCAAATCCGCCACTTTGAATTTCACAACACGTGTATTCGCATTCTTGTCCTCACTTACGATATCTGCATCTGTCAACGTTCCATTTTGCTCCGTTTTGAACTCCGTCACGGTGGTGCTGTCTTTGATCGTGAAAGAAGCTTCATACTTCCCTTTTGATACCGTCAGTGTGGCCGGAGACAATAAATATTGCGCCATGGCCGATTTTTGATCTTTGGTTGCGTGCAGCGCATCGAAATTGATTGAATACGTTCCATCAGCTAAATTCTTTCCGGGCGTGCCTGGTGTGCCTGGCGTTCCAGGATCAACCGGAGATGTTGCCGCTCCTAATTGAAGATCGACATCATAGGTTTCTACATAGTTCAGCTCAGGCCAGTTGATGCTTACCCATGCATTCAGTTTGGCAGGCACTTCTTTAACCTCAAATTCAATTACACGTGTATTCGCCGTTTGATTTTCGCTTACTACGGCCGTATTGGTCAATACTCCGTTTTGTTCTACTTTAAAGCCGTCAATCTGTTTGCTCTTTTTCAAAGTAAACTGTACATATTTCTTGCCCTTACGTTCAACCAGGGTACCCGGTTTTTCTGTATATCCATCCATCATGGACTTTTCACTTGAACCGTCTTTTAACAGCGTAAAGTCTAGATTTGACGTTACTGGAGTTGAACCGTTGTCCGTTCCTGGCTGGTCAAATTTAAGGCGGATTTTGTGGTCTGCACTATACGTACCCATGAGAATATGGACTTGTGCGTTCAAAACTGTATCCAGATTCGCTACCTTGAATTTCACCACACGGGTATTGGCTGTTTTGTCCTCACTTACAATATCCGCATCCGTCAACGTTCCATTTTGTTCTGTTTTGAATTCCGTTACTGTAGTGCTGTCTTTAATGGTGAAGGAAACTTCTTTTTGCCCCTTCAATACCGTCAAAGTCCCTGGAGACACCAGATATTGCGCCATTCTCGATGCTTGATCTTTTGTTGCATCCAGCACATTAAAGTTAATAGAGTACGTTCCATCTGCCAAGGTCGGTGGTGCACTAGGGTCAGGTGTAATACTTGTGTCAAACTTGATTTGAACATGATACCAATGATCGTATGGTACTCCTCCCAGTTCCAAACCAGGCACAATCACATGAGTGTAAGCATTCAATTTATTGGATAAGTTGCTTACTTCAAACTCAACCGTACGCTGATTAGCGTCACTAACCTCTGAAATAGTTGCTGCTTCTACAAATTTACCGTTTTGCTCTGTTTGAAATGAAGGAATCCAGCTACTGTTATTAAACGTCAGTTGAATATACCATTTATCTCCTTTTTGAACGAGCTTTGCAGGCTTTGAGGCGTAACCGTCCATTACAGAAACTTCTTCTGATTTGTCCTTCAGTATTGTGAAATTAAGGACACCCGGTTTCAAGGGAACTTCCGGCTCAGGTGAAGGGCTAGGGGGAGTTACGGGCCCCTCTTTTACAGCTATAGTTGATGGATCAAATTCAATCCAGTTTTGTCTGAGTCTATTATTTAAATTGTAATTCACATCAATTTTCTGTTCCAAATTATACACATCAAATGTTACTGTTCGTGGTTCATACGTCTTTTCCCCTTTTACTAAATCTGAAATATGGGCAGGAACGGTTTCTCCGTTTTGTCTAAATTCGATATCTGTAAAGGGAGTATTAGGATTGTCGAGAATTAAAGAAACATGATAAGTAGCCTGCCCTACAGTGGAACTCTGTTCAACCGTCAACGTAGCTGGCTTTAGGAACATATCATTATAAGGGGAAGTCACTACCCCTGACACCTTGCTTTCACTTTTAACAACGTAGCTAATAGAATATTCATTAGTATCCTTCACAGTGCTGGAACTCTGTGAGTCTGCGGCCGCTACTGTGTACGCACTTGCCACATCTACTGTTGGAACCACTTCTTCTGGACTTGGCTCTACCGGATATACATCTTGAGTCACAGAGGACTCGGATACACCAGATTCAATTGATGGGCTTGTCTCATCAGAAGCAGATACGGTCGGAGCGAATGGGAAAACAACTGAGAGCAGCATAACAATAGCCGCAAACGTCATTAAGTATTTTTTTAATTGCCTTTTCAAGTGTATTAATCCCCCTACTTAAAATATACTCATTTGGAGCTCAATAGAATTCCAAATGAGTATAAGATCAATGTATAATTACTCCACTATTAAATGGAATCTTCGTCAAATAAAAATTGAACAGTGTAATCGTGATCATATGGAATGCCGCCAGTGTATTCTTTAGGCACACTTACATGCAACTTAACATTCAATTTTTGGGAAAAACTACTTAAAGGGAACTCTACTATTCTTGTATCACCTGAGGTACTTACCACAGTCGCATTCACATACTGGCCGTTTTGTTGCGTTTTGAATTCAGTAACCCAAGCACTTTTAGTAATAGCTACTCTAACTTTGTATTGACCATTATTAGCGATCAACGTAGCAGGTTTGGCGACATAACCGTTCGAGTCCATGTAGGAGGTTTCATTGGTACCATCTTTGTACACTGTATAATCAATGTCGTACGTTCCATTAGGCAAAGCCGCATTTGCTTTATTGGAAGAAAATGGAGCTAGTACCACAAAAACAAGCGCTGCCATCAGTACAGTAAGCATTACTTTTTTCAAAGACAATTTTTCCATACGATTCATAATCATGTTCATGTTCTTAATCTCCTTTACGTTTTACTTTGGATTAGATTTCGTCGAATTGCAGTTGTACATCATACTTGCCTGTGTAGCCGATTACTGGAATTGTGATTTCAGCGTAAGCATTCACTTTTGCATTCAGATCAGCAACCTCGAATTCCACTACACGAGTGTTGCTAGCAGTATCTGTGCTCACTACAGTCGCATCTTGCAGTACGCCATTTTGCTCTACTTTGAACGTTGTAATCAGATTGCTGCTTTTCACAGTCAGACGAACGACATTTTTGCCGTTAGCTACCGTAACCTGAGCAGGCTTCGTCAGGTAGCTATCCAATCGAGAAGTCTCATTGGTTTGATCCTTCAGAACGGTGTAGTCTACGTTGTACGTGCCGTCGGCTGCTGCCGCTTTAGCTGAGAATGGAGCAACAAGTGCAAAAACAAGCGCTGTCATGATCAATGCTACGAATACCTTCTTAAAAGAAAATTGCTCAAAGCGATTCATTACCATATTCATATCTACACACACTCCTCCATTTTTTATGCTTGAATTTGTGTTGATTTTATGAACGATAGAGATGGCTTGAATTTACTTCTTGGAAGATTTAGTTGATTTTGCTGACTGGACGGCTGCTACCTTTTTGACACTTTTGGAATCAAAAGCGAAGCGGATCGTATAGTCATGATCGTAGTTATACGTAGGGACAGTAACATGGATTTTAGAGATTAGCGGGCTGTTCACACTCGTAATTGGAAATTGTACGGTGCGGGTATCGGTTTTGGCATCCTTATGGATGACCTTGGTATCGATGATTTTGCCTTTGTAATCTACTTTAAACCCAGTTGTCCATTCGCTATGATTCAGTTTAATTTGCATGGTCATTTGACCTTTTTTCACATACAACTTAGCTGGTTTTTCAAAATAATCATTAGCCATGGACACCGAATCATTTTCTGCCTTGAGGATATTGTATTTGAGCGTGTATGTACCATCCGCCAATTTTGGAGAAGCCGCAGCGGCTCCTACAGATGACGAAGTTGGCCAAAAGCTCAGCACACTCACCAGCAGAAACACAGCAATAATTGCAGAATACCCCTTCTTCATTTTGACAGCAGTCCCTCCCCACGAGAATAAACTAATTGATTATCATTCTCAATTGATAATTTAAAAAAAATAGCTCTTTTCGAGCTTGTCTCCCCACCTCTCTATTCCATAATTTCGCAAAATAAAGTAAACCCATCACCAATATATCTTACACTTTTCGAAAATGTCAATATGTATTTGCGTGTACGTAATCCCTTGATATATGCTATTTTTTAAGAAAAATTTGTAGTTCCTTCTTCTTTAATTCGAATATATCCCTTTTATTTTTAGTTCAAAATTTATTTAAAAATTTTCTTTTTTCAATTGACATTCCCCAGTGATATTCATTATCATTCTCTTATACATAATTGAAAATGATTATCATTATTGTTTAACTCGAAAATTGCAGGAGGAATAACATGAAATCTTATATGTTGTGGTCGTCCGCAGTGCTTTTATTGGCAGTTACCGGATGTAGTAATGGTGCCTCGACCGCAGATCATAAACCAACCAGTGCCTCCGTATCTGCCACTTCTGGCACGACAAGCAGTACAGCCATCCAAGTTACTGATTTTTCAAAACGGACGTTGGCGTTTCAAAAGGTTCCTCAACATATCGTTGCGCTCAGCAATGGCGATCTGGATATCATATACGCATTGGGTGGAAGTGCCGTGGGCAGGCCCAACTCCAATGGACCTTCCGTCGTACCTGCTGCTAAGAACGTCCAGCAAATAGGCTCCACTCATGAAGTAGATTTGGAGAAAATTACGATGCTCAAACCGGATGTCGTGCTAGGCAATTATCCTATGAATGAAAAAGACATTCCAGCCATTGAAGGAGTCGGTTCACAGCTGCTGCTGACAGGAGCCAATTCAGTTCACGATATTCAGTCGCAAATTACGCTGTTCGGGCAATTACTGCAAAAGCAGGCTCAGGCCGTGAAGCTGAACCAGCAAATTGACCAACAAGTAACCAAGCTGCAAAAGGAAACCGCTTCTACCTCCAAACCGAAGGTGTTGCTCGTCTATGGAGCCCCGGCCACGTACATGGCGGCACTGCCGAATTCACTGAGTGGAAACATTCTGGAAGCTGCGGGTGGCTCCAACATCGCCGCTGATTTTCCGGGCCTGCAAAATTTCCCCCAATATGCGCAGCTGAACACAGAACGCATCATACAGGCTGACCCTGACTACATCTTCATCATGACTCATGGCAATACGGAAGATGTTAAAGCTGCATTTATAAAAGAAATGCAGGAAAATGCAGCTTGGAACGGAATCCGAGCAGTCAAAAACAATCAGGTCGAGGTTTTACCTTCAGATCTGTTCGGTACAAATCCGGGCACACGTGTCACTAAAGCGCTGGATTTGATGCATCAAAAGCTGTATCCGGCGAAATAGGCGATGGCGATGAACAAACTACAGCGCGCCAGAAGACGCACCATCGCCTGGATTACCCTTCCGATTCTACTGCTGGCCGTCTCTGTGTACGGTCTGGCCTACGGTTCGGTGTCAATTCCACTTCAAGAAATCAATCATGTTTTGCTACATAATGATGAATCTACATATCGCACGATCCTGATGGATCTCCGGCTACCCAGAGTATTAGTAGGTTTACTGGTAGGAGCTTGTCTTGCAGCTTCCGGAGCACTTCTTCAAGGTGTCATGAAAAATCCATTGGCTGACCCTGGCATTATTGGTGTATCGGCTGGAGGTGGACTTGCCGCCGTCATTACGATGGTGATGCTTCCACAGCTCAGCTACCTTCTTCCGATAACGGCCTTTTTGGGGGCCTTTCTGAGCGCAATCGTCATTTATCTGCTGGCTTGGGACCGAGGGGCGTCGCCTGTCAAAATTGTGCTGGCTGGTGTTGCAATCAACGCGCTGCTAGGCGCACTTACCAACGGCGTAATGGTCATGTTCAGCGACCGCGTACAGGCCGTTCTTCCTTGGTTATCCGGCGGATTAAACGGAAGAAGCTGGCATCATCTGGAGTTCATGGCGCCTTACGCCATCATTGGTTTAATCGCCTCTTTCTTTGCGATTAAACCTGCTAATTTATTGCTATTGGGCGACGATTCAGCACAGCTGCTGGGCCAGCGAGTAGAGCTTCAACGTATGCTCATTATCCTGCTTTCTGCCCTGCTTGCCGGTACAGCAGTCAGTGTAGCCGGGTTGATTGGCTTTGTAGGACTGGTTGTTCCCCATGTCATACGGCTGCTAATCGGGGAAGATTATCGTTTCCTCCTTCCCCTTTCCATTGTGGGCGGTGGAACGCTGGTTGTTCTCGCAGATACGGTGGCACGATCCTGGTTTGACCCGATTGAACTGCCTGTAGGTATTTTGCTGGCCGTCATTGGGGCACCGTTCTTCTTAATCTTACTCAAGAAACGGGGGAATTTCGGATGACAGCCATTCAGGGTGAGCATATCTCCTTACAACGTGGGTATTTCAAGCTGGTCGATGTGAATATCAGCTTGCCTGCTGGTCAGCTCACCGCGATCGTCGGGCCGAACGGTTCAGGCAAATCCACGCTTTTGCGGATTATGACCCGGCTACTCAAGCAGGATCGGGGTCAGGTCTCCGTACTGGGCAAGCCCGTGCAGGAATACAAGCGGCGTGATTTTGCCCAGACAATTACAATGCTACCGCAAATGAAGGATATGCTGCCGCTATTGACGGTCCGCGAGCTGGTCGCTTACGGAAGATCTCCTCATACGAAGGGCTTGAGGGTACGCCATACCGGACAGGACCAGCAAATCGTGGACCATGTCATGAAGATCACGGGCATCCAGCCCTATGCAGATCGGATGTTCCATACTCTATCGGGAGGTGAACAACAAAAAGCGCGAATTGCAATGGCCTTGGCCCAACAAACGGGTATTCTTTTGCTCGATGAACCAACCACTTTTCTGGATATCGCCCACCAATTTGAAGTTATGGATATGCTGCGGCGTATCAATCACGAGTCCGGCTTGACGATTGTTATGGTACTGCATGATTTGCAGCAAGCTGCGGCCTATTGTCATCATATGATTGCGCTTAAAAAGGGACGAATCGCCGTTGCCGGCCAACCCCGTGAGATTTTGACGTCTGCTTTTCTTCGCGACATTTATGAAATGAACGCTACCATCAAATTTGAGGATGGCTATCCGGTTATTATACCGACCATACCACATCATTCAGGAGGAATTTAATATGGTTATCGTTACAAATACATCTAAAATCACACCGGGCAATGCACATCTACTCATCGAAAGATTTAACAAAGAAGGAAAAGTTGAAAAAATGGAAGGCTTTCTCGGTCTGGAAGTGCTGCTGACTGAAAACACGGAGGATTATGAGGAAGTAACGATCAGTACACGCTGGAAAGAAAAAGAGAACTTCCAAGGCTGGACGAAAAGCGAAGCTTTCCGCGAATCCCATAGCCATCGTCAAATTCCGGACTATATTATTGAAAATAAAATCACGTTCTATGAAGTTAAAATCGTTCGTCATCCCATCGCCAGCAGCGATTCCTCTTTGGCGAGTGATACGGAAGCAGTTTAATTCTGCATTATAGCTAAAAACCAAAAAAAGCAGCTCGGCAGGCAAAATTATTTGTCCGCCGAGCCGCTTTTTTTATCAGGATTTTGCAAAATTCGATTCCAGTCGCTCCGAAGTACAAGATATAGACGAACTAAACCATTTCGATCTATATCTTATTCATTGGAAGTCGCTTATTGGATTTTTGCAAAATCCTCTTATATAAGGATTATGTCGAATTCCTCAGATTGTAGTTGAGCAGCGACGTCCAATTTTCAACGTCTCTCCGTGCCCAAGAACATGAATGCGTTCCTTCGCAATACCCATACGCTCACGCTCCGCTTCGAGACGATCCAGCGCCTCTCTTGGCGTATCATCCGCCAGCTTGAAGGCTCCGTAGTGCATCGGAATCATCTGATCTGCGCCGCAATCTACAAACCCTTGCAATGCCTCCTCCGGTGTCACGTGCTGCGAGGTCATGAACCATTCCGGTTCATACGCGCCAATCGGCATAAAGGTCAGATCAATGGCAAATCGCTCGCCAATCTCTTTAAACCCACGAAAATATCCGGTGTCTCCCACAAAATACAACGTTGGTGCATCCTCTGAGTCTGCACTAGAATGAGGATTGGATTCCATGACGGACGTGGCAGAGCCAATCACCTGCTGTTCACTTTGCAGAACGTATCCACCCCAATGTGAAGTATTGGTATCAAACGGCGTGCGTCGTGTCCAATGCTGGGCTGGAACAAACGTAAATCGTACCCCTCCTACCGTAAAATGCTCCCACCATTGCAGCTCATGACAGTTTCGAAAACCTTTGCGGATCATTTTCGCCTTCAACCCCGAGGGTACAAGCATCAACGTATCTGCACGATATAATTTCCGCAACGATTCTAAATGTAAATGATCATAATGTGAATGAGACAGCAGAATGATGTCCAGTGGTGGTACATCCTGAATACGAATGCCGGGCGGAGCCAACCTTTTATCAAAAGCCATACGCTCTGCCCATACCGGATCGGTGACGATATTCAGCCCAAGATACTGGATGAAAAAGGTGGAATGTCCCACCCAGGTCGCTGTCGCCATCTCCCGATTGCTATGCAGGAACTCCAACTCCGGGGGATGGTTTGGCACAACAAACGTATAATCCTTTATTTTGCTGCGTCGCTCTTGCCGCCATTGTCTGAATTGCTTGATTGTTTTATCGGTATTTACATGATCCATATTGTTAAAACGCACTTTGGGCATGATGCAGCTCCCTCCCTGATGAACCCGTTCTCCAAAAAACACAGCGGTTCAATTTAACTACATATTGTCACTCGAGTGTGAACATGAAATGATGCAACATCCTGATATATGTAAAGTATAATTCAATCACGTCTGTAAAGGAAATTCTGCGATAATACAGCAAAAACAGACCTCCCGCATCAATCAGGAAGGCCTGTTCCACCTGTAGTTGTCAGTCCTGTGGATTTTTAAAGCGTGCCGAATAAATAAACAAAAACACAATCGCCACGACAATAATGATAGGTGACTCGTACATAATCGTAAAATGCTCGAAAGCAGCCACTCTAACTCACCCTTTCTTCCCTTCATGTCCGCGCACATATTTTGCATCGAATAGAAACAATCTTAATATCAGGATCAGCGAAGGGATCAGCACCAGCAGACCCGCAACAAACGCCGTAATCAACGCATACGCCATCGTAGAATTTGTAAAGCTATCGTAGACATTAATGTAGGGATACAGAACATACGGGAGATGCGAGCGGCCGTAGCCATACCAGGCAAATGCAAATTGCAGCATCACCAATATAAATGAAACCCCCAGATGCCGCCGCTGCCATACCAGATAAACTGCTCCCGCAAAGCATATGAAGGATGCAACAAACATCCAGGCTATGTTCAGCATATTGGTAAAATGATCTGGATTTTGTTTGTTAATCTGAAAAAATGCGAGCAGACTCGCAACAATCGTTGGACCGCTCCAAAGCAGCGCATATCCCCGTACGATTTCAAAAGCGACCTTGTCTCCCGCCCTTTTGGCATAATAGGCCAAAAACATCGCCGAGATATACAGTACGCTCACCAGCGCCAGAATAATAACCGCCCACGTGTAGGGGTTGCTTAATAGTTGACCCCATTGCAGATGTACACCTGTACTGTTTTCTACAATAATGCCGCCTTCCGAAATGGCGAGAACCGTGGATAGCGCCGCCGGAATCAGCAACCCTGTCGCACCGTATAACGCCATGTAGACGATATTATTTTTACCAGAATGCCCATACGTATTGTATGCATAATACACTCCCCGGATGGCGAGAAGCACAATCGCAATACTGCCGGGAACGAGTAACGCCGTGCCATAGTAATATGCCGCATCCGGGAAGAACCCGTTTAATCCCACCACAAAAAAGATGAGAAATACGTTTGTTACCTCCCACACCGGGGATAGATACCGTTGAATAATATTGTGGATTTTGTTCTGGTGGCCTGTTAACACACTGTAAAAGCTGAAAAAACCTGCACCAAAATCAATGGATGCCACAAGCAAATATCCGAACAGGAACGTCCACAAAATGGCGATACCTACAATTTCATAGCTCACTTGCCTTCAGCCCCTTCCAGGCCCAGCTGCCTTATCTCTTCCACCGCATCCTTATTGCGGAATAGCTTGCTGAGTACCTTAATGGCCGAGAAACACAACACCAGATACAAAATAACAAACAACACCAGCATCCACCCGACACTCGTAGAAGTGGTTGCTGCTTCGGACACTTTCATATATCCGCGTAAAATCCACGGCTGTCTACCGACCTCCGCAAACATCCATCCGAGTTCAATAGCTACCATCGCCATCGGCCCCACCAGAATGAGCGCCAA
The DNA here is from genome assembly GCF_038592965.1 of Paenibacillus sp. FSL L8-0158. Classification (GTDB taxonomy): domain Bacteria; phylum Bacillota; class Bacilli; order Paenibacillales; family Paenibacillaceae; genus Paenibacillus; species Paenibacillus polymyxa_D. The sequence goes on from NZ_CP151949.1 coordinate 4,872,412, forward strand.
CAGTAGCCATCTGGGGTACGGTTTGCGGCCTGGCAAACGCTTACGGATCAGATACAGCAGTGGGATGACGAGAATCAGCACTCCTGTGGTGATTTTGAGGTCAAACATATAATGAATAGACAGCGGCGGACGCTCCTCCACCGGATAGTCATTTAATCCCTTAACCTCCGTACTGGGCAAATTACCAGCCAACACACTAAGTGCATAAGGCACTTTCAAGGCATATTTGATTTCACCGTTCTTATCCATGTATCCGCCATATACGAAGGGGGCGTGCGTCATCGTATCAAAATGCCATTCGGCGGCAGCCAGCTTCTCCGGCTGATATTTGGCCAGAAATTTACCGGATGCGTCTCCAATCATCACTGTACTGATGGCAAACACAATGGTACAGGTGGCAGTCAGCTTCAGCGCCTTTTTGAAATAAGGGTGATTACGCCCCCGCAGCATACTGTAAGCAGCCAGTCCCATCAGCACCCCAGCGCTCAATGTATACGAAGAAGCCAGTACATGAGAAACTTTGGTCGGGGTGGCCGGATTTAGCATGGCCTGAATGGGATGAATATCAGTCATGACTCCATTTCTGAGTGTAAAGCCTTGAGGTTGGTTCATGAACGAGTTCACAGTCGTAATAAAAACCGCTGATGCAGATGAGGCAATCGCTACCGGGATGAGCAGCATCAGGTGAAAATATTTACTTTTAAACCGATCCCAGGTATACAAATAGATGCCCAGGAATATAGCTTCGATGAAAAAAGCAAACGTCTCCAAAAACAGGGGCAGCGCAATCGCTTGTCCAGCCACCCGCATAAAGGTGGGCCAAAGCAAACTGAGCTGCAAACCAATGGCGGTGCCTGTAACGACACCCACGGCAACGGTAATAACAAAACCTCGCGCCCACCGTCGGGCCAGCAGGGTATAATGCGGATCACCGGTTCGCAGTCCTCGCCATTCTGCTAGTGCAATCATTAAGGGGACGCCAACGCCGATAGATGCAAATACGATATGAACAAACAGGGTAATTCCGGTCAGCATCCGGCTTAGCAATACAGGGTCCAGTGAAGACAAATGGGTTTCACTCCTTCATTTCACATTTTAAACTTCGCGGATCACTCTGGATTACCAACTAAGGAGTCAAGCGAGCTATGCTTTTAATTACGGCATATAGCATAATGGCCGCAATTACTATACATACAATAATGAGCGTTCTTTCCTGCTTGCGGAACATAGGAACGCCTCCTTCACTTATCTATTGGCGCATTTTGGTAACCTACTCACAGTTTGGTTCATTCTTCCGAGTTTTAACCCTGCTTCTGTATTGAATGTAGCCGTATTTCTTTCTAGATATTGTCTTATGCATGACAATACGTTATATTGAGATATAGTTAGATAACCTAATTATATGAAAAGAGTGAACTTATGCCGCCAAAACAAAGTAAGCGGGACTCCATCCAGCAGTCTCTTCCTCGTCTGGGACCAGAACCTTATCTGGAGTTAATGGATCAAACTGCCCTTGCAGAAACGGATCGGCAACTTGCCCGTATTGGTCTCTTCTTGCTATGGACAGGTGATAATGTGCTCGACGCGGTAGATTTGGATCTAGTCGCTTACGGACTGACAGAGAGTAAGCTAGATTTATTGTTGCTATTGACATTGCACCAATCCCAGGCTCAGATGAGCCCCTCTATGATTGCCGACCGCCTAGGCATCCGACGTGCATCTGTAACATCCCTCCTGGATTGGACAGAGCAACGAGGATGGATTATCAGAAAACATAATTCTACAGATCGGCGCAAAATTCATGTACGCATTACAGAAGCGGGTTCTCACCTTGTACAGCAAGTAATCCCTGTATTTTGGTCTTCCTGTGCTTCCCTAGCGAGTATTTTGGAGCCCGAGGAGCAGATTATTTTCTCGCGAATTATAGAAAAAATCCATCATCATATGGAAGATAAACTGGGGGTGGGCAGATAAATTTTTTTAAACATATAATTAGGTTATCTAATATATTTAATTGTTTATATTTAATGAGTTACTTATTTGAAGATTAAGGAGTGTTCCATTGATGAGTAAATTACGAACTAATGATAGCGTTATACAGAAGGAAAATGTTGCTCTCCCTTATGCATGGATGACTGTAATCCTATGCTGGTCAGCGGTTGTCGTCATGTCCAGCCTGTATGTGACGATCCCTTTGGTCCCTCTCTTTGCTAAAGTATTTGGAAAAACGCTTGCTGAAGCAGCTCTGCCGGGAAGTATCTTTTCCTTAGGATTTGCGGCGGGATGTCTTATTTATGGAGGATTGTCTGATCGCTTTGGACGCAAGCAGGTTATCGTTGCCGGACTGCTCGCATTGACGATCCTTTCGTTATCCCTCAGCTTAACCAATCAGTATTCTGTATTAGTTGTGTTGCGCTTGCTTCAGGGTTTGGCGGCAGCCACCTTTTCCCCCGTTGCTCTCGCATACGCCGTAGATATGTTTCCAACCGAAAAACGGGTAACGGCTATCGGCTTTATCAGCACTGGTTTTCTAGTGGCAGGTATTGCTGGACAGGTATTTAGTATTATCATCAGCGAACAAATAGGATGGAATATGGTATTTCGAATGCTAGGTGTTTTGTACGCAATCACCTTCCTGATCGTTTTTTTTCCTGCCTAAAGCTCCCTCCCCTCAACGAGGGGTTCGCATTTGGGCAGCCTTCGGTCAGTTGGGGACTGTTCTGCGCTCGTATCCTTTATGGTTAAGCTACACGGTTGCTTTTGTTCTCCTGATGTCCTTTGTGAGCATGTATACGGTTTTGGGTAGCTATCTTGGCGGCCCTGAATTTGGCCTGAATAGCCGACAGATGCTTTATGTCAGATCCGCTGGTATCATCGGCATGCTCCTTTCACCATTCGCCGGTAAGCTAGCCCAGAAATACGGTGTGCACCTTATATTACGTACAGCTCTTATTCTTTCCATTCTGAGTTTGGCGCTGATGGGAATGACACACTCTCTTATGACTATCGTGGTGTTGAGTGTATGCTTTGTCAGCGGCATTGCCCTGAGTGTTCCTTCACTCATAGCAATCGTCGGCCTGCTCGGCGGTGCAGCGAGGGCTATAGCTGTCTCACTATATACCTTCATCCTGTTTGCTGGTACAAGTCTAGCTCCTGTGCTTTCCATTCGCTTGATGGATAATGGCGGTAATCAGACGACTACATTTATGCTGCTGGCAGCTGTTCTGTCTCTAGGCTTTATCGCCTCCCTGCTCATTCGCAGCCACCAGAACGATCCGCTGAAGCGGAATGCATAAACAGCATCAAACTATAAACCGAACTTAAAAGCTACCTATAGTGCCACTGCGCAGTCGGATGGTGCTTCCCATCGCCCCCGGATTTCTAGAATAAAGCCTATGATTAGGGTAGAAATCCGGGGACAAAAGCGACCGCTACGCTTGTACAGCACCATTCGGCCTACTCCGTTTTCATGTTAATTTTTCGAGTTCGGCTTATATAGCACCTGTATTTATTAAAAAAACTCCATATTCATCAGCCATGTTTACATGAATTAGTGTGAGATATGTCATTGTGTTTTCCTCGGAAACACGAACTTCTCTTTGGAGACATTCGCAGAATGAGTTACAATACAGATAAGCTATATATGGAGAACTTTTGAACAGGAGGCTGTACTGAGTTATGAAAATAACATCTATTGAGCCAACTCCCAGTCCGAACACCATGATGCTGCATCTGGATGAGCGACTGGAAGCGGGTATCCGCAGAACATATACACGGGACAATGAGCGTTCCGCTCCCCCATTTATCCGGCGCATGCTGGGCTTAGAAGGGGTCAAAAGCGTGTTTCACACGACAGATTTTGTAGCCCTTGACCGCAAAGGGAATGCAGATTGGTCCACCATTCTGGGTCAAGTCCGGGATCAGCTAGGCGAGGAAGGCGCTGACGCCAATTGGGATTTGCCTGAGGAAACCTCTGGGGAAGCATTTGGCGAAGCACAGGTTTTTGTGCAATTTTTTCGCGGCCTTCCTATGCAAATTCGAGTCAAGGCGGGGCAGCAGGAGGAACGAATTTCCTTGTCCGATCGCTTTGTGCAAGCCGTTACCCGTGTAGCCAGTGCAACACTGATTAAGGAACGCAAGCTGAGTGATTACGGCGTCCGCTATGGTGAACTGCCGGACATTGCGCGCGAGGTCGAGCAGGAACTGGAGGCAGCCTTTCCGCAAGAGCGACTGGAGCAGATTATCCAACAGGCGATTGCCCACGGCGCAAACAACAGCGAATTCGTGGAGGAACGCCGCGAGTGGAGCGATGCCGAGCTGGAGCAGGCCCTGCAACACGAGGATTGGCGTACACGATACGCTGCGCTGGATCGGCTGGAACCGACGCCCGAGCATTTGCCGCTGATCCGGCAAGCGCTGCATGACGACAAAATGCAGCTGCGGCGGCTGGGCGTCGTCTATCTGGGCGATATTCGCTCACCGGAGGCGATGGATCTGCTTGCCGAGGCGCTGCGCGATCCTTCAGCGGCAGTACGCCGCACCGCAGGCGACACGTTGTCGGACATCGGCGACCCGGTCGCTACCAGTGCAATGATCGGAGCCCTGTCGGATAGCAGCAAGTTGGTGCGCTGGCGGGCGGCACGTTTTTTATACGAGGTGGGAACCGAGGATGCGCGTGATGCACTGGAGAAGGCGGTCGATGATCCCGAATTCGAGGTCAGTCTGCAGGCTAAAATGGCGCTGGAACGCATCGAATCAGGCGAACAAGCCGCAGGCACAGTTTGGCAGCAGATGGCCAAGCGGAACTCTTAATTTAAGATTCTACGAGTGATTTTCAAAAAATTGTCGATTGTCAGAAGATGTACAGGTACGATATACTGTAGTTCGCTATACAATAAAATATCATGTCATACACCTCATCAACCCTGTTTTATGATGAGGTAGAGGTCGCGGATGTAATCGGTACACCGGAGGAGACGATAAGAGCCGTCTGAGATTCCAGTGGAAAGGTACACCCGCCGAAGTATGCGGAGCTGACTCTTTGTAAATACTCCGAATGCTGGGGCTGCTAACCGAAAGGAGCAGAACTGTCACACGCTGTCCTAACACAGACACGTGTGTTGAGCTATCTTGTTATAGAAGAAGGTATGGTGCGGAATGCATAGACAAAACCGCAGGCGTATTCCCTGCGGTTTTTTGATTTATATACTCCCCCTCCTTCTGGCTCTTGCCCTGACATGAAATACAATTTCATGAAGGAGTGTTTGAACGTGCAACACAAAGCAACATCTGACGGAACCTTGCGTAAAAGTCTCAAAGCCCGCCATATGACGATGATCGCCCTCGGCGGCTCTATCGGAACAGGCCTGTTCCTCGCCAGTGGAGGCGCAGTTGCCGAAGCTGGACCCGGTGGTGCCCTGCTGGCTTATGCAGCAGTTGGCCTCATGGTCTACTTCCTTATGACCAGCCTCGGTGAGTTGGCTACATTTATGCCTGAATCCGGCTCTTTTAACACCTATGCAGGTCGCTTCGTCGATCCGGCTTTTGGTTTTGCCATGGGCTGGAACTTCTGGTACAACTGGGCGGTGACGATTGCTGCCGAATTGGCAGCAGCGACCGTGCTGATCAAATACTGGTTCCCGGAAAGTCACTCTGCCTGGTGGAGTCTGTTATTCCTGGCCATAATCTTCTTGCTGAACGCGTTGACCGTCAAAGGCTACGGTGAGTCTGAATACTGGTTCGCCATGATTAAAATTGTGACCGTGGTCATCTTTTTGACTGTAGGTGTGCTGATGATCTTCGGCATTATGGGTGGTCCTGCGGTCGGCTTTGCCAACTTCACGGTAGGAGACGCCCCGTTCCATGGTGGATTCTTTGCTGTACTGGGCGTATTCATGGCAGCGGGCTTTTCCTTTCAGGGAACGGAGCTGATTGGAGTAGCCGCTGGAGAGAGCGAAAATCCGCGTGAAAATGTGCCGCGCGCCATCCGTCAAATCTTTTGGCGCATCCTGTTCTTTTATATTCTCGCAATTCTCGTGATTGGATTGATCATTCCGTACACCAATCCGAATCTGCTGCGGGGAGATATCAGTGATATCGGGGTCAGCCCGTTCACGCTCGTATTTGAAAAAGCAGGGCTTGCGATTGCTGCCTCTGTTATGAACGCCGTTATTTTGACTTCCGTATTGTCGGCAGGAAACTCGGGTATGTACGCGGCCACTCGGGTACTGTACGCTTTGGCACGAGAAGGTAAAGCCCCGCGTTTCCTCGGACGTATCAATAGACGTGGCATTCCTATGAACGCGCTGCTGATCACGACCGCTGTCGGTATGCTAGCCTTTCTCGCCTCCCTGTATGGAGACGGTGTAGTCTATAACTGGCTGCTGAATGCTTCTGGAATGTGCGGATTTATTACGTGGGTCGGGATTGCAGTCAGCCATTATCGTTTCCGCCGTGCCTTTAATGCACAGGGTCACAGTCTGAGTGAGCTTCCATACAAAGCCCGTTGGTTCCCATTTGGCCCGTTGTTCGCCTTCGCTCTGTGTATCATTGTCATTATCGGGCAAGGGGCGGATGCCTTCACCGGACAGGAGATTGACTGGAAAACGATGATCGCTACGTACATGAGTGTGCCGCTATTCCTTCTGCTGTGGCTCGGCTACAAATGGACCAAACGTACTAAAATTGTTCCATTAAAAGAATGTGATTTGAGCCCGGATGCTTCTTCGGATAAATAATAGAAAACAGTAAAAAAAGCCCGTCTCCACATATCAGGGAGATCACGCTGGTAAACCTGGTCCAAGACCGTTTATCCGCATGTTACCCTGTATATGCCAGAGACGGGCTTTTTCTTTTTCTGTTTATTTGGAAGAAGCAGCTACTTCAGCTGATAAAGACATAGATAAGGCACGACGACTAAAAATACCGTATATAACAGCAATCAGCGTCAACCCTGCAGAAAACAAATACAAATTAACGATGCCCAGATGATCTGCAATCCAGCCCATTAACAGGAGCGAAATACAAAAGGTCAAACTTGTCAGTGTGGCCTGGGCAGACAGCACCTTGGGCAAATCATGTACGGACACACTCATTTGCATCATCGTGCGGCGGGATACGACGGACATTTCCGCAGGTAGTCCCATCAACAACACGATAAGCAGCGTCAGCGGCGGTAATGTGTTCAGTGCATACCATGCTGTCAGCAGCCCGTAGCCTGCCATCCCTGCCAACATGGCGGGCAGCAGCCTGCGCTGCAAATGCTTGACGCAGGCGAGGACAACGATGCCGCCGCCAATTGCTCCTGCAAAATACGCTGCATTGATGTATCCCCACCATGCCTCGCTCTTATGCAAGACCTGCTGAGCGAAAGCAAGCGTGAACGCGCCTACCCAAACCGAACCCCCTAGAAGGTCAATCATATCCATAAAAATAAGAGCTTTCAGTCTGCGACTGGCTCCGATGAGGCTCCAACCTTCACGGAGTATTTCCTTTTTACGTTTGGGAGGTAGTGCGGGGCTCTCTGATTCCGGGCCATAGAGTGGATCTTCCAACTGTGCAGGAGGCAAGTCATGATGCCCTTGCCCGAGCTCAGTACCAGCTTCGGAAACCGAAACATCTCCACCTCGCACCCTTGTTCCAGGTTGCAGCAAATAATGGGCTTTGCCCTCTAGTGGATCTCGAATCAGGCTGGTGAAGATCATTGCTACCATATAGAGTCCGCCAGCAACCAGTAGTGTTTTTTCCGAGCCTAGCATGGCTACGAGCACACCACTAAGCCCCCACCCCGCTAATTGCACCGTCTGATCGCTGACCGATACCAGACTGTTTGCCCGCATGAGTCCTTCCCCGGACGCAAGGCGGGGAATCAGCGCATTACGTGCAGGCGTGGTCCAGCCGTCCAGAAAGGACATGGCTGCCACCAACGTAAACACAATCACCCATATCGGCTCCGTACCCGCTGACCACAAGTGGCCCAGCAGAATAGCGAAGAAAACCAGTTGTCCGAACTGAGAAACGAATAAAATAAAAGGAAGCTGGAATCGGGCCAAAATGAGCGGTGCTAAAAAGCCGCTGATCATCTGTGCTCCCATTCGCAGCAACGGAACGAGCACCGAAGAGAAGATGGAGTCCGTTTCATGAAAAACCAGAGACACAAGTGCCATAATGTAAAGAATGTCGGCCGCATTAGACATGGTCTGCGTGCCAAGCAAATAGGTAAAGGAACGCTTGTGCATATAAATAAAATACTCCTTTGTTAATGTAGCTTTTTACAGCAAGATGATCAGGTCCATTTCAGGGTTACACGAAGATTGCCGGTACTTCCTAGATCCGTAATCTGATAGGAAATGGATTTCAAACCGAGTTGATATAAGGATTGTAAATCCTCCTTGAGACTTCGCTCCGTTCCCTGATAGGCAAAGGTAAGTGTCGTCCCTCCCTTATTTACAATCTTACGTACCTGTTCCTTAATGTCGGCAGATGATTTAACCAGACCCTTGCCGTCTTGCAGCGGATATTCGAGGGTATTGTACAGTTTTTGATACACAGCAGCCTTTGATCCTCCGGCAGTTACCAGTGCTGATAAGGTTTCCCGATACGATGTATTCGCCTGAGGATACGGTTTCACCCATGAGTGATCCCGCCGCATTTCGGTATCCGTCAGCAGATAATATGAAGTGCTTACTTCGTTCGCGCGATCCGGGGTTGGATCATCCCATGTCGTATCCATGTGATACCATCGACCATCTAATAAAACAAGATTCCATGCATGCAGCTGTCCCCCTGCTCTACCTTCCACAATCCGATTCGTAATGCCTGCACGTTCCAGCATTTTATAGGCCAGCAGTGAATAACCCTGACAGACCGTACTTCCCGTTTTTAGGCCATCATAGGCTGTGTACTTTTGCTGTGCTTCATCATACTTCAGGCGAACGACGATCCAATCATGGATGGCCTTCACCTTCTCATGATCCGTCATTCCCTTCGTAATAATATCCCCCAGCACCGCTTTAACTGTGCTATCCACATAAGCTGTCTGTTCCTTCGTCTCCCGGTAGCTTAAACGAATCGTAACCTGAGCGGAGGTCGTTGTGCCTGTATAGCTGAATGCGTAGCTTTTGATCGTATAATTCACATACGGATCGCTCTCCATGGCCTGTTGGATGGCCGTCTGTAATTGCTGCTTGAGACCGTTCACTCGCCCTTGATATGTAAAGGTCAGCGTTTCACTCCGCGTAGCCATTGCCTGTAAAAGCTTGTTCTGAAGCTGCTGCGATGATACGGATGGAGCCGGCTTGATCGACGCCGCATACACATTGCTGCCCCACTCCACAGCCTGCGGCAGCAACACAGCCAGCGCCGCACCCGCAACCAGACATTTTACAAGCCTAACCCCGATTTTTCTGTTCATACAGAGCGTTCCTGCCCTTCTTAGCATAGTTATAAACAGCTCTATCTTACCATAAAAACAGTTGCCCCAAACGCTCTAGTTTTGTCGGTTGCAGACGAGTAATGGGACAGTTAAAAAGACAGGTTGCGACACACATACTCGGCTATATAACAGATGGGAGCAAGGGGCCAACATGTCGTTCGCAGCGAATTTTATCACAGCAATCTAAGTATCCTCATGATATGGTACTGGCATCGGAAGTAAATGATATTGATTCTCATTCTAGATCAGAAAGGCTGAACACCATGCCAGAATGTATTTCACTCCTTCGTACGCCACTAGGTCAGACTGTGCGTTTGCAATCCCTTGACCCTCTTCATCCCTCATTGCGCCGCCGCTTAACAGACATGGGCATCCACGAAGGTTCCATCATACGGTTAAAGAAAATCAGTTTATTGGGCGGTCCTATCGTCATTGAATGCAACGGCCAGCTGGTCGGCCTCCGCCAAAATCAGGTGAAACAACTGGAGGTTGTTCCGACATGGACATGATCGCTCTATTTGGCAATCCCAATACAGGAAAAACCTCATTATTCAACAAGCTGACTCGTACGTATGCAGAAGTAGGAAACTGGTCCGGCGTCACCGTGGAAAAGAAAACAGGGCTCCTGCGTGACAAGTCTGCCGTATTGGTGGATTTGCCAGGTGCCTACTCTTTACTTCCTCTTTCGCTGGATGAAGGTGTCGCAACCCGATATTTGCTGGAAGAGCCGCCTGCGGCCCTGATCAATATCGTGGATGCCTCCCAGCTCCAGCGTAATCTGTATCTGACCGTACAGCTACTGGAATATGGCCGTCCCCTTGTACTTGGCTTAAACATGACTGATGTAGCTGATGCCACGGGTCTTCGCGTAGACAAGGAATTGTTGGCTGATCAATTGAACGTTCCCATCATTCCTATGGTGGCGCGCACAGGTAGTGGAAGTAAGCAAATGCTCGCATCTCTTCGAGAAGTAAGACATGCATCCAATACTTTTCAACTGGATTACGGCCCAGCCGTCGAAGCGGCTATTCATGATATTTGCAACTTACTGCCGAATGCATCTGCACCGCAACTCCGGTGGGCCGCACTGCAATGTCTGGAAAACAATCCTGTCGTCATGGAATGGATGACGAATGAGGTGCAGCGTGAACAAGTAACTGCGCGTATTCGCCGTTGTGAAGAAGACCTGCTCAGCGAAGGCTATGCCATCACGCCTGCTCAGCATATTCGTTCTGTACGAACAGCATGGATTGCTGATCTGTGTACCAAGGCACTCGACACATCCAAGCTCAAGCCGCACAGTCTGACAGATAAGCTGGATGCACTGCTAACCCATCGGTATCTGGGGATTCCGATCTTTTTGCTGCTGATGTACGCTACCTTCAAGTTCACCTTCGATTGGGCGGGTACGATCCTTTCAGATATGCTGGATGGATTTTTTTCAGGGACACTCAGCAGTTGGATTTCTGAATTGCTCGTTCACTTGAACGCATCTGCCTTTACGCAAAGTCTAGTTGTGGACGGCATCGTAGCTGGGGTCGGGGGCGTGCTCGTTTTCCTACCTCAAATTGCTATTTTATTTCTGATTATCTCGGTGATCGAGGACTCTGGGTATATGGCACGGGTCACGATATTAATGGATCGTCTGATGCAAGCCGTGGGCTTGAACGGGAAAAGCTTCATTCCCTTCATCATCGGATTTGGCTGCAATGTCCCTGCGATTATGGCGGCACGTACCATTGAACAGCCCAGAGAACGTCTCATTACAACATTGCTGGTGCCCTTTATGTCGTGTTCAGCCCGCCTGCCGGTATATGCACTGTTTGCGGGTGTGTTTTTCCCAACACATGCGGCAAGCATCATCATGCTGATGTATGTGTTAGGAATCGTCGTTTCACTTATACTTGCCAAAATTTTTTCCAAAGTATCCATTTTGTCGGGTGAGCCCTCCCTCTTCATCGTGGAACTTCCTCCCTATCGAGTGCCGCAGGCTCTTACACTATTCCGTAGCACATGGGAGAAGGTCAAAGGCTTCGTCCGTAAAGCCGGAACCATTATTCTTGCAGGTTCCGTTGGCATCTGGCTCTTGTCCAATTTCGGTCCGCAAGGTTTCGGGGTAGAAATGGATGACAGCCTGCTTGCCACCGTTGGAGGTTGGTTCGCTCCATTACTGGCCCCACTCGGTTTTGGCACCTGGCAAGCAGGCGCTTCCCTGCTCACAGGCTTTATGGCCAAGGAAGTTGTCGTATCAACGATGAATATTATTTACCACGTACCTGATATGCAGGGACTTGAACTACAAGTCAGACAGGCCTTTACACCGCTTGCCTCTTTTAGCTTTATGGTGTTCATTCTGTTGTATGTTCCGTGTCTGGCTACGGTAGCGGTCATTCGTAAAGAAACTCTTTCGTGGCGTTGGACCGCATTTTCTGTGATCTATCCTTTGACCGTTGCATATATCATTGCCGTCTTGATCTATCAGTGTGGCAGATTATTAGGTTGGGGCTAAGTCAGGCCCTACAGTAAATAATAAGGAAGTGAATTCCATGATCAATATCATCATTTTATTGGCGATCCTCGGTTATAGTGCGTGGGTGCTGGTACGGTTTTTGCGAAAAAGCCGTCAAGGGGCCTGTGCCGGGTGTTCGTCGAGCAAGTCATGTCCGGGTTGTGCGGCGAGCTCTATGCATGAAGATTATGCGAAAATCAAGAAAAGTATTTAATTCCAACTCATCATCACATAAAAAGCGGCTTCGGGGGTTTCTTACACCCGAAGCCGCTTCTTATTTACGCTTAAAGCTCACCGTGTTCAGCGATATACTGCCAAATGCTCATTTAGCTCTCGCGTGTGCAAGTAAACTTCACGATACAGCTCATATAGGCCTTCATACTGTGCCACACGTTCCGAGCTCGGCGAATATCTCGCTGCTTCACGCAGAAAAGCTTCAGCACACGCTTGCAGAGATTCGAACCAGCCACTACCATAAGCAGCCAACATGGCCGCCCCCAAGGCAGGTCCCTGCTCGCTTTCCAGCTTGATGATATCCGCGTTAAAAATATCTGCCTGCATTTGCAGCCATGCCTCATTACGCGCACCGCCGCCGATAGAAATGACTTCATTCACCGTTTTGCCCGTTCCTCTGAGAATATCAATAGATTCCTTGAGCGAAAACGTTATTCCTTCCAGTACCGCTCGTGTAAAATGCGCAAGCTTATGACCCGCATCCATCCCGATAAAGCTGCCTCGAATGGTTGCATCCGGATGAGGTGTACGTTCGCCGACGATATAAGGCGTGAACAACAGCCCTTGGCTGCCCGGCTCAATAGAGTTCACATCTGCCAACAGTGCATCAAAAGAATGCTCTGGTGCAAAGGTATCCTTAAACCAGGTTAAGCTGTATCCGGCCGCGAGCGTAACCCCCATAATATAATAAGCATCCTGCTCACTATGATTAAAAAAATGCGCCCGCCCCTGCACAACAATATCCTTGCGTTCCTCATAGGAAAGTACAACCCCTGAGGTGCCGATGCTGCACAGGGTGCGGCCTTCACTCAAAATGCCGGCACCAATCGCGCCACATGCGTTGTCCGCACCACCTGCAAAGACCTTCGTTTCAGGCGAAAGCCCGCTCTGCTCCGCAATCTCCGGCAATAGCGTACCCGTCTGATCAAAGGATTCCACCAGCGGCGGAAACAGCGACAACGGTAGATCAAACGCGGCAGCGATCTCTTCGCTCCACTGCTTGTTCGCAATATCCAGCAGCAGCGTGCCCGCCGCATCCGAATACTCCGTTGCCAGCTCTCCTGTCAGACAGTAGCGCACATAATCCTTGGGTAGCATAAAATGTGCCGCACGGGCCAGCACGTCTGGCTCATGCTCCTGCACCCACAGCAGCTTGGGCAGCGTGAAGCCTTCCAGCGCGCGATTACGTGCGATGTTCAGCAGCTCCGACCCGAGCTGTTCTTCAATACGACGGCATTGTGCTGTCGTACGCGTGTCATTCCACAGAATAGCCGGACGAAGCACTTGGCCTTCCTTGTCAGTCAGCACAAGCCCGTGCATCTGTCCCGAAAAGCTAATACCGTCTACGGCATCTGTGCCGCCGATTCCGGCCTTCTCCATAAGCTGTTTCAGTGATGCTAACGTGCCACTGACCCAGTCCTCAGGGTGCTGTTCGCTATACCCTGCCTTCGGCTGATGGAGCGGATAAGACTGAGAGGTTTCATAAGCCACCTGCCCCTTGCGGTTAACCAGCACCGTTTTGACCGCGCTGGTACCCAAGTCTACTCCGATGACATAGCGCTCCTGCTTCTGATTTAGCTTCTCCTGCATTGGAGTACCTCCTTCCCTGTTATCGTGTATCCCTTATCCCATCAGGATTTTGCAAAATTTGATTCCAGTCGCTCCAAGGTACAATATATAAGACGAATAAAATCATTTCGATCTATATATTCCTGATTACACGTCGCTCTGTGGATTTTTGCAAAATCCTCACATATATAAGCTGGTATTAGTCAGCCAAAATGTATTGATTTAATGTTGCTTTCAGATATTCCTGGCGACCTGATACGTTTTTGCGTGGTGTTTCGTTCGCCAGAGCATATTCAGCCAGAGAAGCAAGCGTTGCTTTTCCGGATACGATGTCTGCTCCAATACCTTCTTTAAAACTGCTGTAACGCTTCTCAATAAAGTCCTCAAACACACGATCCTCGATCAGTTTGGCGGCTACCTTCAGTCCCTTCGCATACGTATCCATACCTGCGATGTGCGCAAGGAACAAGTCTTCTGGCTCAAATGATGCTCTGCGCACCTTGGCATCAAAGTTGATACCGCCACGGCCCAAGCCTTCATTTTGCAGCACTTCATACATGGTCAGTGTGGCATCATACAGATCAACCGGGAATTCGTCCGTATCCCAGCCCAGCAGCAAATCTCCCTGATTTGCATCCAGTGATCCCAGCATGCCGTTAATCCGTGCTACACGCACTTCATGATCAAAAGTATGACCCGCCAAAGTTGCATGATTAGCTTCCAGATTAAGCTTGAAATGTTGATCCAGATCATATTTTTGCAGGAAAGCAATCGTCGTCGCCGCATCAAAATCATACTGATGCTTAGTTGGCTCCTTCGGTTTTGGCTCAATCAGGAACTGAGCGTCAAAGCCAATTTCACGCGCATAGTCTACGGCCATATGGAACATACGTCCCAAATTGTCCTGCTCCAGCTTCAAATCCGTGTTCAGCAGTGTTTCGTAGCCTTCACGGCCTCCCCAGAAAACATAGTTATCTGCGCCCAGACGTTTGCCCACTTCCAGTCCTTTTTTAATCTGAGCAGCTGCGTGTGCGTATACATCTGCATTGCAAGTCGAGGCAGCCCCATGCAAATAACGTGGATGGCTAAACATGTTCGCCGTGTTCCACAGCAGTTTTTTCCCCGTAGCTTTCATATGTTCCTCAATCAGATCCACGATGGTATCCAGATTGCTGTAAAATTCCTTCAATGACGCGCCTTCCGGTGCAATATCCACATCGTGGAAAGCGAAATAAGGTAAATTCAGCTTATCCAGCAGTTCAAAGGCAGCTTCCACACGTGCCTTCGCCAAATCCAGCCCGGTAAACTTGGACCATGGACGTTCCGCTGTTTCCACACCAAAAGGATCGGAGCCGCCTGCAACCAGTGTATGCCAATAGGCCATGCTAAAACGCAAATGCTCCTCCATCGTTTTTCCCGCTACAATTTCCTGTGGATTATAAAATTTGAACGCAAAAGGATTGTCGGATTGCTTGCCCTCAAAGTTAATTTTAGATACCTGTTCGAAATAAGCCATTATAAGTTCCTCCTTTATAGTAAACGTTTACAAAAACGATTCTAGCACAGCCAAAAGACTTTGTCTATTGCTTAAACTAAGTTTGTTTTTATGATATAATATCAGGAATTACACCAACAGGAAGTGAATTAACCATGAATGTAACTGGCGATCAGGCGCTTGTCAAAAAGCTGAATAAATCCATCGTGCTGGAGCGTATTCGCCTTCATGCTCCGCTATCCCGGGCACAGTTATCCAGTCAAACTGGATTAAACAAGGCCACCGTTTCCAATCTGGTGGCAGAGCTCATTACCGACGGATTGGTGTATGAGACAGGATTAGGAGAATCCAGCGGTGGGCGTAAGCCTTTAATGCTGCTGTTCAACAGCCGTGCGGGCTTTGTACTCGGTATCGAGGTGAGTGTACAGTACATCAAGGGCGCTCTGACCGATCTGGCAGGTACCATTGAAGCAGAGCTTACTCTTTCCCTAACTCAGCATGATCCTGCCTTTATTATGGGACAGATTCGAAAGCTCGTTCAGGAGCTCATGCAGGTCACTCCTCCCTCCCCTCATGGTATCGTCGGCATTGGGCTGGGGGTACCGGGTATGGTGGATGAAACTGGAACGGTTTTGTTCGCACCCAATCTGGGCTGGGAAGAGGTTCCGCTGCGGCAGCAGCTTGAGGCTGAGCTAGGTCTGCCCGTCATAGTGGATAACGAAGCCAACGTTGGCGCGCAGGGCGAGTTGTACTATGGTATGGACGGCGATCACCGACAGCTGGTGCGGGATCTGGTCTACATCAGTGCAGGGTCTGGAATCGGGGCCGGGATTATCATTGACGGCAAACCGTATCAAGGAGCTTGGGGGTACGCCGGAGAGACGGGTCATATGACCATTGATTGGAACGGACGGCTCTGCTCCTGTGGTAGTCGCGGCTGCTGGGAGCTCTATGCTTCAGAGAAGGCCTATGTATCATCCACATTGAAACTGCCTGCACATAATACAGCTGAATTACTGCCGTTTGCTCAGCAAGGTGAAGCGAGTACATTAAGCGTCCTTGATGATATTGGACGATATTTGGGTGTGGGTATTACCAACATTGTGAACAGCCTCAACCCCGGAATGCTTATCATTGGCGGTCCACTGGCGGAAGCCAGACCTTGGTTGGAGCAAAGTATGCGTGAAGTGATTGACGAACGTGCCCTGCCCTATCACCGTCGGCAACTACAGATTCGTTTCTCCACGCTTGGCAGCCGTTCGACGATGCTAGGCGCCGCCTATGCAGCAACCGCTCCTTTTCTCGGGCGAGTACGTGTGTCCTTATAAGTAAAAAGGCACCCATTGCAGTATTAGCTGCGATGGGTGCCTTTTCTTAACCATATAACGATCATAGGACCGTCGTCTGCTGTTAGGTTGGATTAAGCGTTCAACACTTTTTCAAACTTGGTTTTGTTCATACCGGAAATACGTTCTTCCCCGATCAAAGTCAATGGAACAGCACGAATGCCCATATCCCAAACCTCTTGAGCAAAAGCTTCATTGGTTTCAATGTTGCGTTCTTCGTACTCCACGCCTTTTTCACTCAAATAGCTTTTTACTTGACGGCAATGCGGGCAGTTTGTAGATGTGTATACGATTGCTTTTTCCATGAATATCACCTCATCATTTATTTTGTTAATCATATTTATTCAATATTGCGAGAATCATTACAGGGCCAGTGCGCTGTGCTCCAGACTTTCGATGTACTTCTCGCTGTCCATAGCGGCCATGCAACCACTACCTGCTGCAGTAATCGCTTGTCTGTAACGTGTATCTTGTACGTCGCCACAAGCGAATACGCCAGGCACGTTTGTTTCGGAAGTACCCGGATTTACGACGATATAACCGTTCGCATCCGTTGTAATTTGCCCTTCGAGGAAGCCCGTATTCGGATGATGACCAATCGCCACGAATACGCCGCTAACTGTAATGATCTCCTCTTCGCCTGTTGCATTATTCAGCACTTTCAAGCCAGTGACTCCATTCTCGTCCGCAATCACTTCTATAGGAGTACGATTAAGCGCCCATTCAATTTTGTTGTTCGCACGAGCACGATCCTGCATAATTTTGGAGGCACGCATTTCTTCACGACGATGTACCAACGTTACTTTGGAGGCAAAGCGAGTCAGGAAATTGGCTTCTTCTAATGCAGAGTCTCCACCGCCGATGACAACAATTTCTTTGCCGCGGAAAAAGAAGCCGTCGCATGTTGCGCAAGTGCTTACGCCACGTCCGATATTATCCTGTTCACCGGGAATACCCAGATATTTGGCAGTCGCTCCTGTGGAAATAATTAGCGTATCAGTAACCAGTTCACCCAAACCTTCTACATCCAATGTAAATGGACGAGCGGTTGTGTCTACTTTGTTTACCCAGCCTGTGCGGAATTCAGCGCCAAAACGCTCCGCTTGCTTACGCATATTATCCATCAAATCGGGTCCCATGATTCCTTCAGGAAAACCCGGGAAATTTTCGACTTCCGTAGTCGTAGTTAATTGTCCGCCTGGCTGTGGTCCTTCGATCACCAGTGGGCTCATATTGGCACGTGCCAGATAAATTGCAGCGGTCAAACCGGCAGGGCCGGTACCTATAATAATGGACTTGTACATATCTTGGTTCCTCCTAAAATAACATAAGTATTATATAACGAGTTTTCGGAACCGGGCGCTGGGCAGCTGCATATACTCTAAAAGTAATTCCACCAGAAGCTTATCCCAAAATGTGGACACCCGGATATTACAAAAACGAATCACTTGTTTTACAGCTTCTTATGACTTAGACTGATTCTAAATCCTAATTTCATTATGCGGAAAGAGCTGTAAACAGTCAAATGAAGTTTTCATGAAGCGAAGCTTAAAGATAAATCAGGTATGGAGGGATTATCCCGATTATGAATGACGTTTTTGTAGGTAGCTTTATTTCTGCCCTGTCCACTGGGCTCGGCGCCGTGCCCATACTGTTTATGCGCAATATCACGCATCGGCTTCGCGATGTTCTGTTGGCTTATGCCGCAGGAATTATGACCTCTGCCTCCGTGTATAACCTCATTCCCGAAGCGATCCAGCATTCCAATTGGTTCGTGCTGACTGCGGGAATTCTGCTCGGCTGCCTCGTATTACTGGTGATGGAAATGTACATTCCCCATGCGGATTTGGAGGACCCGGATTCCAAGACCTTTCAACTGGAGTCCAAATCTTTTCTCATTATCGCAGCTATTACATTGCACAATTTGCCGGAAGGACTCTCTGTTGGGGTCAGCTATGCGAGTGAGACTCACAATCTCGGAAATCTGATCGCCTTCTCTATCGGCCTGCAAAATGCCCCGGAAGGCTTTATCGTAGCACTATTTCTTGTGAATCAAAACATCGGCCGTTTCAAGGCCTTGGGCATTGCTACCCTCACTGGAGCTGTGGAAATCATTACGAGTCTGATCGGCTTTTATTTGAGCAGCTGGGTGAACGGACTGGTACCTTACGGCCTTGCTTTTGCCGCCGGAGCCATGATGTTTATCGTCTACAAGGAACTGATTCCCGAGAGTCACGGGGATGGTAACCAGCGGATCGCCACATTCTCTTTTATTCTCGGCTTAATTACGATGATTGGGCTAACCGAATGGCTATAGCCGAGCAACACAAAAAGGCTGCTTATCTGCCTGTAATCCAGACAGATAAGCAGCCTTTTTGGCATGTTCATATGGAGATACGTCATTTTTTTTGGTTCATGGAGCGCAGTGCTTCACGGTACTGCTCGTCCTCACTTTTGTGATTCTCCTTCTCTCCCTTGGATATTGGGGAACGTCTTTCCTTTTCTTCGTCCTTTTTGGCAAAACCACGTAAAGCCGCACGATAATCCTGATCTCCGTAAGTATCTTTAATATTCTCACGATCTTTTTCCACCTTCTTATCCGTCTGGATATCAGGCACCTTGTGTTGTTCCTCCGCATGATGTTCTTCGACATCGATATCCTTAGGAGGCGTCTCTTGCGCAGGATCTATCCATTCACGCGCCTCGGGTTCCACCTGCACAGGATAAGGACGTTTGCTTCTTTGCCGTGAGTCCTCTTCGGTAGAGCGAGTCTTGGAAGAGGACTTGCGCGTCATCTTCGTATTAAATACGAGCAAAAAAATAAAGGCAACCGCAGCTACTACGATAAAAGCAATGGTCATCGGTAGCCTCCTATTCTCTTTCAGCGCTACGGTACCGTCCCGCTATTTCAGCGACCCGTTTGCCCAAAGAGCGGCCTAGTGCAAGATCATCACCCGTTGGAAGATTAGGTGGTCCATTGGGGTCAGTCTCCACCGGACATGTTATCCCTACGCCGTAATAGGAGCCGTATAATGCATTTTCCGTAATATTGGCGGGCAGTCCTACAATAATCATGCCTTGATGAAGCATTGGAGTAATCAAATTCAGAAGTGTGGATTCCAATCCACCATGAACGGTAGCGGTTGTGCAAAACACAGCGCCGATTTTGTCCACCAGTTTGCCCTGCGCCCACAGATACCCCAGCTTATCAATCCAGCTTTTCAGACCGCTGCTGATCGTACCAAAATGCCCCGGACAACCCCATAGGATCGCATCCACACTCACTAGCTCATTCACATCGGCCTCATTTACATGCTTTAACAACACTTCCGTGTGCTCAAGGTGTGCTCCTTCTGCAATTGAGCGTGCGAGACGTTCGGTATGCCCATTTTCACTGTCATATACAATCATGATTCTGGTCGTCGTCATTATGCGCATCATCCTTTGTCAGCAAAATCATCCTTTTCGCATGCGCTCTTAACCTTGCCCAAAATCCATCTGAATATTATGAATCGTTTGACGCATACTTTGAAAATCCAAGAACTAGGGAGGCATGTTACACATGAATTCACGCGCCATATTAGTCAACTTGCTAGTTATTATCATTATTCTGGCAGGAGGTGGAGCCGCCGCCTATTACTACAATCAATCCGCCAACTACATAAAAACCGATAATGCCCAAGTGAGTGGACAAGCGGTTAACGTTGCCTCTCCAGGCGCTGGCAAGCTCACAGGCTGGAATGCTGAAGTTGGTAAAACCTACACCGCTGGAAGCACACTGGGTAATGTAGAAGGAGGCGGAAGCCGAATTAGCGTTACGATTCCAACCGATGGTACCATCGTGCAGCAATCTGCGGTCAACAACTCAATTGTTGGGGCAGGCACGCCTTTAGCGAAGGCTTTTGATCTAAACAATTTATGGATTACCGCCAATATAGACGAAACGGCTGTACAGGATCTTCAAGTAGGACAAACCGTAGATGTATATATTGATGCTTACCCGGATACGTCCCTGAGCGGTAAACTCGAAAAGATCGGCCTGGCGACCGCATCGACTTTTTCACTACTGCCCACTTCCAACACCACTGCCAACTATACCAAGGTGACGCAGGTCGTGCCTGTCAATATTTCCATTCAAGGTTACAAGGGGCTGGGTATTATCCCGGGAATGAGTGCGACTATCAGAGTTCACAAGTAGGAGGCTGTCATGGATCAAAAAATGTCCGTCGGACGTATTCTGTCCGTGCTGCTGCTAGGCGCCTTCATTTCGATTTTGAATCAAACGCTGCTTAACGTGGCCATTCCACACTTGATGAATGATTTCAATGTGTCTGCCACAACCGTTCAATGGCTTTCCACCGGATATATGCTGACCAACGGGATTTTGATTCCTATCACTGCTTTTCTGATTGAGTCCTTCGGAACACGTGCGCTGTTCATATCGGCGATGGGGTTATTTACTGCCGGGTCTGTCGTCTGTGCTGCCAGTACCGGCTTTGCGCCTATGCTGGTTGGACGCGTTATTCAGGCCAGCGGAGCAGGCATCATCATGCCTGTGGTCATGAACGTGTTCCTGACTGTGTTTCCTCCGGAAAAACGGGGCGCTGCCATGGGTACCATGGGAATCGCCATGATGTTTGCCCCGGCGATTGGACCGACTTTATCCGGCTATATTGTGGAGCATTACAGCTGGCGGCTGCTATTTTTACTCGTTATTCCGCTGGCGATCATTGATATTCTGTTTGCCATACGCTGGCTCAAAAATGTATCCAAGCTAACAAAACCGAACTTTGACTTGTTGGGAACCATCTTCTCCACCCTTGGCTTTGGCTTCCTGCTGTATGGCTTTAGTTCGGCTGGAGACAAAGGCTGGAATAGCAATACGGTAATCCTTACACTCGCTGCCGGGGTGGTGTTTATTGTATTGTTTATCGTGCGCGAGCTGAATATGATACAGCCGATGCTGGAGTTCCGTGTGTTTAAATATGATATTTTTACTGTATCAACCTTAGTCGGGGCTACCGTCAACATGACGATGTTCGGCGGGATGCTGCTGCTGCCAATCTATTTGCAAAATATACGCGGCTTTACACCGTTGCAATCCGGTCTGCTGCTGTTGCCGGGTGCACTGCTGATGGGGGTGATGTCACCGATATCAGGGGCAGTATTTGACCGTATCGGCGCAAGGCCGTTGGCGATCATTGGGCTGATCATTACGGCAGTCACGACATGGGAATTCAGTCTGCTGACCGACGCCACCACCTACGGACATATTATGATCATCTATACGATTCGCAGCTTCGGAATGTCATTGCTGATGATGTCCGTCCAGACGGAAGGGCTAAACCAGCTGCCTCCCCATCTCGGTAGCCATGGTACAGCCATGTCCAATACAGTACGGCAAATTGCTGGGTCTATCGGTACCGCTTGGCTCATTACTGTAATGAGCAGCCGAACCACGATTCATGTAGCGGATTATGCGAATGTCGCTACCACCGCCAATGTTCCTTTAACCGAAGGGGTAGCACAGTTGGGGCAAACCCTCGCGCAAACGGCGGGCATTTCAACGGAAAGTGGTTCATCGTTGGCGCTACAACAGGTGTACCGAAGTGCTGTTACGGAATCGACGATCCATGGCATTAATGATGCCTTCATCATTGCTACAGGGATTGCACTGGCAGGGCTATTGTTTTCCTTGTTCTTACGACGGTCTACGCCACGCCGAAGATAGACGTACATGTTGGCGAACTAGAGGTATAAGATGAACTTGCCATGTACACAAAATAGGCTGCACTACAAAAGAAGGAGCATTCCCCCCTTGAATTTCAAGAGGATGAATGCTCCTTCCTGTTCGTCTTCTTGTGATTATTAGCCCTATGACCGCAATAAGCGCAGGCCATTCAAAATAACTAGTAATGTGCTGCCTTCATGCCCAATAACCCCAAATGGCAGGGCTATATCTTGCGCAAAGTTGCTGATCACAAGCAGCAAAATGACACTTACCGCGAAGATCATATTTTGTTTAACCACCCGCTGCGCCTTGCGCGCCAGTGCTATCGTCGGAGCGATCTCCTCGATTCCATCGTTCATCAGTACCACGTCAGCGACCTCTAGCGCTGCTCCGCTACCATGCATCCCCATGCCTAGTCCTACGGTTGCTGCTGTCAATGCAGGAGCGTCGTTCACACCGTCGCCGACCATGACGACATGCCCGTACTGCTCCCGCAGCATGCGAATATGGCTGACTTTGTCCTCCGGCATTAAGCCAGCATATACGGCGTCGACCCCTGCCTGCTCCGCGATCACAGCGGCCGTATCTGGGCGGTCTCCGGTCAGCATGACGACCCGGATACCCTGCGCTTGCAGGCGTTTCACGGACTCTTGGGCCTGCGGACGCAGCTCGTCGCGTAGTGCCAGCATTCCGGCAATCCGATCATCCGCGAGGATGATGGATACGGTTTTGCCCTCAGCTTCCAGCCGGGCCCGCCTCTCCATCCACTCTGGCTCTGCCAGAGAACCAGGTTCATCCAGTACATTTGTACGCCCAATTTTCCACTTCA
This sequence comes from Paenibacillus sp. FSL L8-0158, assembly GCF_038592965.1. GTDB lineage: Bacteria > Bacillota > Bacilli > Paenibacillales > Paenibacillaceae > Paenibacillus > Paenibacillus polymyxa_D. Next base: position 4,895,558 of record NZ_CP151949.1, read on the forward strand.
CTCCGTCTATGATGCCTTCCATTCCCCATCCGGTGAGTGCCTGCACTTCTTCGGTTGGAAGAAGATCTCTCTGTCCCAAATCAGCTTCGGCTTTGGCTACAATCGCTCGCGCCAGCGGATGCAAAGAATAGCTTTCAATTGTGGCGACCATGTGCAATAGCTCATCGGCATCGTATTCTGCGGCGGTAATCCAATCCGTGACGACAGGTGACCCCATCGTTAACGTGCCTGTTTTGTCAAAAGCAATAACAGAAGTCAATGCCATATTCTCCACATGTGCACCACCTTTGAACAGGATGCCCCGACGGGCACGGTTGGAAATGGCCGATAGCATTACTGGCATAATGGATGATACGAGCGCACAGGGTGAGGCCACGACGAGGAACACCATAGCCTTATAAAATGCTGCTGCCCACGTCCAGCCTAATGCTATGGGTGCACCGGCAATGACGATCAGCGTGACAGCAACAACAATTCGAGCGTACACCGATTCGAACGTTTTAATAAAACGCTGGGAATCAGGAACTTCGGTCTGAGCCTCTTCCACCATACGAATGATTTTTGAAAATAAAGTATCCTCTGAGGACTGACTAACCTCTACATATAGCACGCCTTCTCCATTAATGGTGCCGGCATATACTTCGTCACCTTCCACCTTATTTACCGGAACAGATTCCCCGGTAATCGAAGCCTGATTCACCGCCGAAACGCCCTTGGAGATTCGGCCGTCTGCCGGAATCAGTTCGCCCGGCTTCACCAGCAGCAGGTCGCCTGGCAATAGCTGCTCAATACCGACCGTTTCCGTCCCCTCGCGAGACAAGCGCAATGCCGTTTCCGGCTTCAACGCCATGAGCTCGGAAATATCCTTACTACTACGCTCGGTGGTATAGCTCTCCAGTGCACCGCTGAGTGCAAAAATAAAGATCAGCATGGCTCCTTCATTCCAATAGCCAATGGCCGCAGCTCCTAGGGAGGCAGCAATCATGAGCAGGTTAACATCCAGATCATGTTCTCGGATCAGTGTTTCGACTCCTTCTCTGGCTTTGGACCAGCCCCCAAGGGCATAGGACACCACATACAGAATGACCGATAGCCATTGCCACCAATGTGAGACTCCCCATGCCATCAGCATCAGCAATCCACTACCTAGAGCAGCTTGCATCTCCTTGTTTTTCAGCATGCTTTTAAGCTGAAATTGCGGCTTGCGATTCGGACCGGGCCGTCCGCTGCCACTGTTTTTTGAAAGGGTTCGGTTAGAGGGAGACAATGTATCTTGTAATCGTTGAACAGCTTGCATCATGTCACGTTCCTTTCCATATTTTGTTCCTTGTACTAGCATCTCATTGAGAATGATATCCATTGTTAAGTGCCCTAAAATAGCACATGCTGCTTCGGGAAGCCCGAAGCAGCATGTTTAGCAAATGAGAATGATAATCATTTTTGCATCTATACAATTATTTTGGTTTAGAGAAACTTTTGTTTTATTATATACCTTTTCTTTTCCACTTGTAAACCACCAATGACCTAAATAAAAAAAGATACCCGCGCAAACAACGCAGGTATCCTCCATATTTAGAGCATCCTATTCATGCATCCCGGTTATCTTCAGGCTAAAGGAAACTTCCACGCATGGTTGTGTACAGTTCCTGAAGTGTGCTGATGATCTGCGGGCTGTTGCAGTCCCAGACGCGCAGCCGCAAGGCGTGCAGCGGGAACTGCTGTGTCCGGGCAAATGACCCCCGTCAGCTCATTCTCCCAGATCAAAATCTCATTCAGAGACTGGTTAATTTCATCTACTGCTACCCATAAAGGAAGCTCGGGCTTTACACGCCGAACAGCTTCCATTATGCATTTTATCGTATCACTAGTATTCTCATGACCATCGACAACGGAATCGACAGCGGATGGAACCAACTGATCCACAGCCCTATTGCCATCGGATGGAGTTGGTATGACTTCTAAAATGACCGTATCGGCAAAACGTGCCAGATCTGCAGCTTGAGCCACCTGCTTGATCTGTCGTGCACCCACTTCGGATATGTTATTGGGGTTGGCTGACTCCTCCGACCGTGCGGCTTTCCCGTTCCATGTTGGGCTTATGTTAGACACCAAAGACGGGTCAACTGTCAAAAGCACGCCTACCCGATATGGAATGCACCGAAAACGTCCGCATAAGGTCTGCTCCGCAACGCCGTCAATCCAGTCTCGGGTTGCCCGGAATTCGTCCACATCAGCCGGATTGCGTACCATAATCTCCAGCTTGGGTTCTCCCCCCTGCCGCACGCTCCGCAACGCCGCACGCATTAATGCCTCCAGCTGCATATCTTGCAAGCTGCCAATACCCACTGCATTGTTCTGCTCAATTAGGGCTATAGTGAGTGGTGAGCCGTTCAGAGACTCGAATAAGCTTTCATATTTCGTTTCCAGCAAGCTGATGATTCGGCGGGACAAATGCTCACACAATCCAGGCAGGCCAGATGCCTGGTTAAAGGTTTTGTACGTGTCAGATGCACGAGAACCGGGAATAAGGATGGGATCTGGCTCCCCGTCAGGGGCATGAATCGTCTGTCCAGACTCAGCTACCTCCAGATAGGCATAGCATAATTCCCCCACGCGGCCAGAGACCTGTGACAAGGGGCCATGCAGAAGACTATAACCGTCATAACTGCCTATTTCTGATGCTGTCTCTGTACTTAAACGACTCATACTTGCAGGAGCATCGGCATAAATCCGTATGAAGGTACGTCTGTATTCATCGCTCCATTTTAAGAGTGTACCCATTGCTTGCCCAATATCGTTACCGCTATTCAGCATCGTTTCCCCCAGTAATTCGGGATTCGCAGCCATCAAAGCCTCCGCTCGACTGATTACGCCCTGCTCAGCTAAACCAACCAGCCAGCCCAACGGATCTTCCTCCTGCGTAGCAGATACTTCATGGCTGCCTGCCCTTAGCGTCTCCATAGCCAACCTCTGTGCAGCAGTCTCCATACCCGACTCTGGATCTTTGAGATCCCGGCTGTTTTTGCCGCCCAACAGCTCTGCGAATACATGCATCAGTTTAGCCTCCATGCTATTAATCCATCCTTTCTTCCGTCAGCAAGTTGGCACACACGAATTTGAGTACCCCTCCAAACAAGGAAAACGCTTACTCATAGTGGAGCAACCGAATCTTACATGGGCCTTACTTGTAAAGCCCTTACCTTAACGTATTAGGCACGCCACACATTTATACATCTGGGCACAGCTACCCTACAACCCACAAGTAATCTCTATACTGCTGGTACAAGATCACTCGAAAAAGGAACCTATAAAATAAACACCCCCGGTTTTCACAGGATGCCTACATCCGATGTTAACCCGGGGGTGTTCACTTTTTTACTCGTAAGAGCGAACCTTCAATACACGCATCACATTCAATACGGCTAGCAATGTTACACCTACATCGGAAAATACAGCCTCCCACATCGTAGCAATACCGAATGCTCCCAGCGTAAGAAACACAGCTTTGACACCTAGTGCAAATATGATGTTTTGCCATACGATACGACGTGTGCGCTTGGCAATATGGATGGCCGTAACCAGCCTTGAAGGCTCGTCGTTCATGATTACGATATCTGCCGCCTCAATCGCAGCGTCCGAACCCAAGCCACCCATCGCTACACCGACATCTGCCAGCGCCAGTACGGGTGTATCATTGATTCCATCGCCCACGAACAAAATTTTGTCGCTCGTTTTTTTACTTGCAGACAACTGCTCGATGGCTTCGGCTTTGTGCTGAGGTAACAGCTCTGCCCGTACTTCATCTAAACCCAGCTGTCGTCCTACAGCCTCGGCAACTGTCCGATTGTCACCCGTCAGCATGATGGTTTTCACCACACCCAACTTTTTCAGTGAAGCAACCGTTTGGGCTGCGTCTTCCTTAACCTCATCTGAAATCAGAATGCACCCGGCATACGTTCCGTCTACAGCCACATGTACGACCGTTCCTTCATCCAGCGTCCCTGCTTGCTGCGCCACGTTAAAAGCAACATGTTCCCGCTCCATCAGCTTGGCGTTCCCGGCCGATACCAGACGACCATCTATTTGTGCCTGAATCCCGTGACCGGATATTTCACTATACTGCTGAACCCGTTCTGCTCTGAGTTCTTTACCGTAGGATTCACGCAAAGATGCAGCAATAGGATGTGTCGAATGCAGCTCCGCCAAAGCGGCGGTTTCGAGCAGGGTTTCGTTTGTAAAATCTCCGGTAGGATAAATCCCTGTTACACGGAAAACACCTTTGGTGAGTGTGCCTGTTTTATCAAAAACAGCGTATTTCACATGATTCAGAGCTTCAAGATAATTCCCGCCCTTGATCAGAATGCCTGAACGGGAGGCTGCCCCGATTCCCCCAAAGAAGCCCAGTGGAATAGATACTACCAGCGCACATGGACAAGAAATAACGAGGAAAACAAGCGCACGGTACACCCAATCTGCAAATTGTGCACCTGGCACAACAAGCGGTGGAACAACCGCCAACAACAGCGCTACAATAACCACTACTGGAGTATAGTATCTGGAAAATTTCGTGATAAACTTTTCAGTCGGCGCTTTTTTGGCACTCGCATTTTGCACTAATTCCAAAATTTTAGAGACCGCGGATTCACTAAACTCTTTGCTAACCTCTACCGTTAAAAGTCCGTTCGTATTGATAAATCCACTTAACACGCTGCTTCCCGGCTCCACAGTACGAGGCACTGATTCACCAGTCAACGCAGAGGTATCCACATGCGATTTACCATCTACAACTTTACCGTCCAGCGGGATCTTCTCGCCCGGCTTAATCACAATCAAATCCCCAATGCGAACGTCTTCTGGGGACACTCTCCGTACGGACTCAGCCGTCTTCAGGTTGGCATAGTCCGGTCTAATATCCATCAGATCACTGATGGACTTACGTGAACGGTTAACTGCGATGCCTTGAAACAGCTCTCCGATTTGATAAAAGAACATGACAGCTACGCCTTCCGGGTATTCCCCAATCGCAAATGCACCAACAGTAGCCAGCGTCATCAGGAAGTACTCGTCAAAGGCCATTCCACGCACCAGACTGCGTGCAGCCTGCAAGACAACATCACCGCCAACGATGATATATGCCAGTAAAAATAGGGCCAGCTTGCCTACACCTTCGACAGGTAACCACCAGGCAACAGCCGCAACGACCGCACCAATAGCCAAACGTGCAATCATGCGGCGCATACCGCCTGTACCGTGATCATGCGTATGCCCAGCGTGGCTATCATCCCCATGCGAATGTGAATGTGAATGAGCATGGGTGGCTTCACCATGTTTGTGCTCTGCATGGTGGTTGTGATGCTCGTGTGTATGTCCTTCACCTTCATCATTATGCTCATGACCGCATGCACAATCCTCTGCGCTATCTGATTGTACTGCACCAGCATGGCTTCGACTGTCTTCATGTAGGCGGCCATGGGCACTTTTTACCACCATCCGAACATGTGGCTCAAGTCTATGAACCTTCCGTTCCGTCTGGCGAAAAACCTCTTCTTTTTGATCCGAACTTGTGGTCATCGTCAACGTTTTCGTAACAAAATTGACCGAGCAATCCATGACCCCTTCTATTTTACTGACTCCATTTTCAATCTTAAGAGCACAGTTGGCGCAATCCAAACCTTCCAAAATCCATTCATGCCGTTCCGTTCTTTTTAGAGCATCCATAATCATTGGCCTCCAATTAACTATATATGAGCAACTGTTCATATATTATTTGTTAAGGTCATTATATTCAGGATCAGGGTCAAAAGTCAATGATCATAGCCCCTTTTTGCCAAAAAAAACGAATGCAATGAACAAACACCAAAAGAGCGCCAATCGCTTGGCGCCCTCTGTTTGTTTTATCCCAAGAAATTATTGATGTGATATGTGTTGATGGGTTTGCAAAAAAATCTGCTCCACATGATTATCATCCAGTGAATAAAACACCGTTTTGCCTTCTTTGCGTCGTTTGACAATACGCAGGTTGCGCAAATAACGAAGCTGGTGGGATACCGCAGATTGTCCCATATTCAGCACCTGGGTCAGATCATGAACACACAGTTCTTTTTGTGCCAGGGCATAAATCAGCTTGATTCGTGTCGGGTCACCCAATGCTTTAAACAACTCCGACATTTTGTATGCGATGGAATCCTCAACAAGGGAAGATTTTATGCGCTCGATTTCCTGATCTGAACCGTGACAAGCCGGCTCGCAATCCAAAGCTTCCGTTTCAGAATTCATCCTTTTCACCCCGTGTATTTCGACTTGATGCTTCTATTATAGCAAATTCGTAGAGTTTACGAATAGCTTATATTACAGCTTGCCCTGTAACAGAAAACTTCCAAGTCTCAAATGCTTGCCTAACGCTATAGCTTTACAGTATGTAAAGCTTAATTCAACGTCTTTAATACTTCATCACTGTAAGGGATAATTTCTTCTATCTGTTGATCACGTAACTTCACCGCAAACGCTGGATCAACCAACAAAGCACGCCCAACCGCAACCAGATCAGCTTCTTCTCGTTCTACTTGCCCCATGAGTTGCTCTAATCTTGCCTCTACACTACTGGATTCATCGGTTTGACGATTATTGTTTTTTTCAAAATCACTCAAAAAGGCTTTCTCCAAACCAATCGAGCCCACCGTAATCACTGGCTTGCCTGTTATCTTTTTGGTCCAAGCTGCCAGGTTTAGATCAGACCCTTCAAATTCCGGTTCCCAAAAACGGCGGCTTGAGCAATGGAATACATCCACCCCGGCCTTCACTAATGGAGTGAGAAACTGTTCAAGTTCCTGTGGTGTTTGTGCCAGCTTTTCTTCATAGTGGTACATCTTCCACTGGGAGAATCGCAGTACAATTGGGAAATCCGGCCCCACTGCACGACGACAAGCCTCAATGACCTCCACTGCAAACCGAGTACGCTGGACCAGATTGCCTCCATATTGATCGGTGCGCTTATTGGTTTTGTCCCAGAAAAATTGATCGATTAAATAGCCATGTGCTCCATGAAGCTCAATGCCGTCAAAACCCACTCGCTGGGCATCGGCAGCAGCCTGAGCATAAGCGGAGATAATATCCGCAATCTCTGTCTCTGTCATTGGCTCAACCACCTTTTCGCCGGCGGGAGAGATACCGGACGGACCGACAGGCAATGCCTCGGGATTCGGTTGATTATCCGCACCTATTTGACGGGCCGTACCCACATGCCAGAGCTGCGGTATAATCTTGCCACCTACCGCATGAACCTCCTCGACTACCTTGGCCCATCCCTTTAATCCCTCACCATAAAAATTAGGAATGCTTGTGTGCTCGACAGCTGCGGGATGATTAATAGCAGTTCCCTCTGTAATAATCAAGCCAACTGCATTTTCTGCACGGCGACGATAATACGCGGCTACATCAGATCCTGGAATACCTTGAGGAGAAAAGTTCCGTGTCATAGGCGCCATAACAATCCGATTGGGAAGAGATAAATTACCTGCCTTAAAAGGTTTAAACAGTAATTCTGTGTTCATTACTTTTTCCTCCGCTCTCCACTAGTATTATCGTTTTCACTCTACTGTTATACAATTCCATTTTACACATATGTAAACTTGAGTTCAAGAAGCCACAGTTTTAATTTTAATAAGCTACACAAAAAAAAGAAGAAGCGGTTCTAAGTCCGTTTCTTCTTTCCTAATTAGTTTATACTTGTGTGATTTTACAAAGCCTAACTTATTAGTGTGCTACCATGTTGTATTCCATAATCCATACAGAACCACCAACGACGGTCAACAGGATCACTACACCAAGAATCAAGGTCATAACATTCCAGCGTGGTCCATTGCTTTCACGGATGTGCATGAAGAAGAAAAGCTGAACCAGAAATTGCAGCACTGCCGCGGCTAAAATAACAACCATGGTCGAAGTGCGGCTCAACATATGATTCATCACCACGAAGAGAGGAATGATGGTCAGTACGATGGACAGAATAAACCCGATAACATAGGATTTCACTGAACCGTGAGAATCATCATGACCATGCGAACCCGCTCCTGATTGATGCTGTGCCATCTACATCACCCCCATCAAATAGACGACTGTCAGCAAGAAGATCCAGACAGCGTCCAAAAAGTGCCAGTACAAGCTCAATGCCGAAACTTTCCCCTTCGTCTCTGGTGTAAGCCCGCGTTTTTTCAACTGGAACATGAGTCCAATCATCCAAACCAGACCTAACGAAACGTGAAGTCCGTGCGTTCCGACTAAAGTGAAGAATGCCGACAAGAACGCACTGGTTCCAAAATTGGCTCCTTCGTGTACCATTTCAACAAACTCGTAAACTTCAAAACCGATAAAACCAAGACCCAGGATCGCTGTTACGATTAACCAGCTGATTAATCCCTTCATGCTTCCTTTGTTCATAGCCAACACAGCCAGACCACTTGTGAAGCTGCTTGTGAGCAAGAGGAACGTTTCAATAATAACGCCCGTCATGTTAAACAGCTCTGCGCCGCCTGGTCCTCCGGCTGTGTTATTCCGAAGGACAACGAAGGTTGCGAACAAGGTACTGAACAGGATTACGTCCGTTACGAGGAAGATCCAAAAACCAAGCATCTTCAGCTCTTGCGGATCGTGATGCCCGTGGTCATGATCATGGCTGTGATGTGCTGCAGCTTGTGCCATTATACAGACCCCCTTATTGCCGCTTCCGTGCGTTTTACTTCATCCGCAGGGATATAGTAGTCGCCATCATAGGAGAAGAACGAACGGCAAATCATACATATTGCCACACCGATCAGCCCTGGAATATAGAAGAACGACCATCCGAATACGAACCCGAAACCTGCAATGAAAAAGAATACCGACATAATGAATGGAATCGCCGAGTTTTTCGGCATATGAATCGCTTCAATTGGCGGTTGCTTTCTGAAAATACCTTTTGCACGTTTATCTTTTTCTGCCCACCAGTCATCACGTTCTTCTACTTGTGGAATGGTAGCAAAATTGTATTCCGGTGCAGGTGAAGGAATCGACCATTCCAACGTATGGCCACCCCAAGGGTCGCCTGTTGTATCCTTCAGCTTGCGGTAATTCTTGATGCCCAAAAGAATTTGAAGAACCTGGAACAAGAATCCAATCCCCATCAGGAATGCCCCAACGGTCGAAACGAGGTTAAGCGGCTGCCAGCCGGTATCCCAGCCATAAGTGCTCAGACGACGCGTCATACCCATCAGACCGAGAGAATATTGTGGAATAAAACATACATAGAAACCGATGTTCCAGAACCAGAAAGCCCATTTACCAGGCGTTTCAGGCAATGTGAAACCGAACATTTTAGGCCACCAATAGTACAGACCTGCCAAGTAACCGAACACTACACCACCAATCAGAGCAGAGTGAAAGTGAGCGATCAAGAAGTAACTGTTATGGAACTGGAAGTCAGCAGGCGCTACAGACAACATGACGCCCGTCAAACCAGCAATCAAGAAGTTCGGAATAAAAGCAATTGACCACATCATAGGGGTCTTGAATGTAATCTTACCCCGATACATCGTGAACAGCCAGTTAAATACTTTAACACCTGTCGGTATTGCGATAACCATCGTCGAAATCGCAAAGAATGCATTAACATCTGCGCCTGATCCCATCGTGAAGAAGTGATGCGCCCAGGTGAAGAAGGACAGGATCGCAATCATGAACATAGCGTAAACCATGGATTTGTAGCCAAACAATTTCTTTTTGGAGAATACACTGATAACCTCGGAATAAATACCGAAGGCAGGCAAAACTACAATGTATACTTCAGGGTGACCCCACATCCAGATCAAGTTGATATACATCATCGGGTTACCGCCGAAATCAAGCGTAAAGAAGTGTCCTCCTCCAAAGCGGTCAAGGAACAGCAATGCCAAAGTAACCGTCAGAATCGGGAATGCGAAAATGATAATAACACATGACGAAAATACGGACCACGTAAAGACAGGCAATTTCATCCAAGTCATACCAGGTGCACGCATTTTAATAATGGTCACAATAAAGTTAATCCCTGTAGCCAATGAACCTATACCAGAAATCTGAATACCCCAGATATAGAAGTTCTGACCGACGCCTGGACTAAATTGCAGTTCTGAAAGCGGTGGATAACTCAACCACCCTGCATCTGGCGAACCGCCGATAACAAAGGACAAGTTGAACAACATCGCTCCCATAAAGAAAAGCCAAAAGCTCAATGCGTTCAGGAAAGGAAACGCAACGTCGCGCGCACCAATTTGAAGGGGTACGGCGATATTAAACAAACCAAACATCAACGGCATCGCCATAAACAGGATCATGATCGTGCCGTGAGTTGTGAAAATCTGATTGTAATGCTCAGGATGCAGAAGTGTCACATCCGGTGTAGCCAGTTGAACACGCATCAATAATGCATCCACGCCTCCGCGGAATAACATCAAGATGGCCGCAAGAATATACATAATACCGACTTTTTTATGGTCAACAGTAGTCAACCAGTTTTTCCAAAGCCAGCCCCATTTTTTGAAATAAGTGAGCACAAACACGATCCCGATCGTCGCTAATGCGATGGAGACGTCCGCTCCATAGATCATTGGGTCTCCAGTAACGAAGAAAGTGGATGCAAACTCTTTTATTTTGTCAAGCATTGGGGGCCTCCTTCCTTATAATCATTTAATTGTGTCCGCTCATATTCATATGACTCATGTCCATTCCAGCATGATCTTCTGTGCCGGACTTAGTTGAATCTTCTGTGGATGTAGCTCCGCCATGTCCAGCATGAGGGTTAGGAGCCCCTTCCACTACATACTTGTTGACAATCTCTTTGAACAAGCCATCTGGAATCGAAGAATACTCATCAGGCTGGGACAAACCTGGTTTTGCAAGCGCCAAATAGCCGTCTTTCGTCAGCGGCTTAGACTGCTTCTTGATGTCAGCGACCCAGTTTTTATACTCTTCATCCGACTGGACCTCTACATCAAAACGCATTTGTCCAAAATGCTCACCGCTAAAGTTTGCACCCGAACCAAAGTAAGTTCCTTCGTGATCGGCCTGCAAATGCAGTTTCATAGCCATGCCTGACATGGTGTAGATTTGTCCGCCCAATTGCGGAATCCAGAACGAGTTCATCGGTGCGTCAGCAGTCAGTTCAAAACGGACTGGAACACCTTTAGGAATGTGAACTTGGTTAACTGTAGCTATACCTTCCTCTGGGTACATAAAGAGCCATTTCCAGTCTAGTGAAGTCACTTGAATGGTTACTGGCTTTTGCGTACTTGCCAACGGCTTGGAAGGTTCCAGCAAGTAGGTATATCTTGCAGTAATGACCGCAATAATACAGATAACGATAATTGGAATAGCCCACCATGTGGTCTCCAGCTTTTTGCTGTCATCCCAGTGGGGTTGATACTTCACCTTGTTTGTCGGTGTATCACGATACCGCCAAATGATGAAGAAAGTCAAAATCATGACCGGTACAATTATTAGCGCAGACAATGCCGTTGTAAGAATGATCAGCTCTTTTTGTGCTTGCCCAATGGGTCCTTTCGGATCGAAAACAACGTATTTTCCGCCAGCATAAAAACACGTCCAAATGAGCAATGCTACCGTGAGCACGGTCAAAACCAACGCAATAATCGCTTTTGGTTTTTTGTTCATGTTGTTCCCCTCTCCTTAAATAATAAATTACTCAAAACTTTACGAACTCCTGTAATGTTGCCCCTATATAAGATAGCAGAAAAGCAGCCGCTTTTTTTATTGTTAACAGAATTGTCGATTATTTGTCCGATTTTTGTGAAAAATATCTCTAAAAATAAAATTTCTCTTGCAAATTCAAAATATATTATAATTCAAAGATGACATATTAAAAACGTTATTTGTGTATCTTAAAGAAGTTATATTAAAGAAAAAAGCGGGACTCCCTACAGTTATCATCCTACACTGCTCGAAGCCCCACGTTGTTGTTTTCAGTATATTATTTGTTTTAAATTATTTTTAAATTTATTAACTACGACCGTTTTCCTGGTCTTCCTTCTTGCGTGCAATGACAAATGATTTCCCAACGAGAAAAATAAAAATCCCGGCAACAACGCAGCCAATGCCTGTCATTAAATATATATTTCGATCAGTCAAATTTCCTATATCAAGCAAAATAAGGATAATACCTGCAATACAGGCGATCAAAGCGATAACAGATACCGTACGGCTCATTTGCCCGTCAGTTGATCCTGATTTCCTAAAATTTGCAGCCATCCCCTCCACTCCCTTCGGTCCAAAATAATTTTAACGCCCTCGTTTGGTATTTTGGTCAGTATGCACACATCTTGCTTCTTTATTCCCTTTGGTCTCTACATACCTGAAACAACCCTCTGCATATCCTGACTATTATTACCCCGGAAGACCCAGTATTCAAACAAAAGGGAATGAAGACAGATCCGTCTTTGCTATATTTTTTTGAAAAAATTGCTCTTCGTTTAACGTCTGGTCTCCAACCAGTTATTACTTACTATATTTCGATACCAATAGTAACTTTCCTACGGGGTGCGGACCTGTGTGCGAAAATCGACATGAATCATGCCAAATCTCATATTATATCCCTCTGCCCACTCAAAATTGTCCATAAGTGACCATGCCATATATCCTTTGACATGAAGGCCGTCATGAATCGCCCGGTGTACCTGCACCAAATGCTGCTGCATATACGAAATGCGACGGTCATCCTGAACCTTGCCATTCACGACATCATCGTTGATACAAGCCCCATTCTCTGTGATATAAATGTCGAGGTTACCGTATTTTTGCAAGTAATGCAGTACCTCGTACAGCCCACGCGACTCCACTGGCCAGCCGATATCCGTTACAGGTAGCCCCATATTGATTTCTTCAGATTGAAGAAACCCGGCTTCAGGATTAAAGCGATTAACCGACATACTATAGTAATTGATACCGATCATATCAATAGGCTCGCCAATAATGTCCATATCCCCATCCTGAATAGGCACGGTGGCTCCCTGCTCCGCAAACCAGTCTACCAAAAACTGAGGATACGAGCCTTGATAAATAGGTTGAAGAAACCAGTCACTGTGCAGGGAAATGGTGCGCGCACAAGCGGCTTTATCTTCCTCAGATGTGCTGTAAGGAACAGCCCAGGAGACATTGGGAGCGATACCGATCTGGCCACTAGTGCCTAACTCGCGGAAGCGGCGCACAGAAAGACCATGCGCAACTAGCAAATGATGTCCTACATCAATGGCTGTCTGAAGATTTGTCAGACCCGGGGCATGAACACCCAGCATATTGGATAAAAAGGCGATGCACCACGGTTCATTGAATGTTAGCCAATGGTGTATTTTACCGTGGAACTCGCGGAACATCGTTTCTGCATACTGGACAAATGCTTGTATCGTACGACGATTCTCCCATCCTCCTCATAAGCTCCTTCGATTTGATAGGCTGCCGTCGCGGTCCCCCACATAAAGTCCTGCGGAAATTGAAAAATGGTCATATCGTCTATTCCTCTCCTTCAATTATAATCGTATGTCCGTTCGTTATTTCCTGCTCTTTGGTAAAAATCCATGACAAAATAAATCCTCCGTGCTCAGGATCAGGCAGAGCCTGACGAGCATCTGCGCTAAATGGATGTGTACTGCGAATCGTGCAGCTTCCTGCTGAGATGGATGTGGCCAGTTCTGCACGGACAAGCCGGGAACCGGTCCATTCCATGCCAACCGTCATTCCGCCATGTCCCTTCAATCCACTGACCCGTCCCTCCGACCATGCCGTTGGCAGGGCGGGCAGTAATGTCAGCTCTCCCGGACGGCTTTGTAGCAGCATTTCTGCGATCCCCGCCGTCGCACCAAAATTACCGTCGATCTGAAAAGGCGGGTGAGCGTCAAATAAATTGGGATAGGTCGATCGCGACAGCAACGTGCGAACATACTGATGTGCGGCGTCGCCATCTTCCAACCGAGCATACAGGTTAATCAACCAGGCACAGCTCCAGCCGGTATGCCCACCACCGTGATCAAGCCGTCGACGCAACGATATGCGAGCCGCCTCAGCCAGCTCCGGGGTATCACGGACGTGAATTTGCCGACCAGGATATAACCCATATAGATGCGAAACATGTCGATGCCCAGGCTCCGCTTCCTCAAAATCGACAAACCATTCCTGTAACTGACCGTGACGACCAATTTGATAGGACATTAACCTGTCTCGTGTCTCCTCGCAGCGGTTGCGGAACTCATCGTCTAATTCCAGCAGATCCGCAGCTTGAATGCAGTTACCCAACAGCTCCCGAATCAGCGTCATATCCATGGTGGAGCCCATAGATATACTGCAATCCTCGCCGTCCGACGTTTTGAATTTATTTTCAGGTGATGTGGATGGGGATGTCACAAGCCGACCCTCCGGGCCTTCCACGAGCCAGTCCATGCAAAAGGCTGCCGCCCCCTTCAAAAGCGGATAAGCTTGTTCTGCCAAATAGGCTGTATCCAGCGTAAACAGATAGCGCTCCCATAGGTGAGCAGTTAGCCATACACCCCCAAGCGGCCAAAACGCCCAACTGGCATGGCCGCCTGAAGGTCCAGCGCATCTCCACACATCTACATTGTGATGAGCAGCCCACCCTTGAGCACCATAATTGATGGAGGCTACCCTCCGTCCCGTACGAGCCACTTCTCCAATCATGTGCAGCAAGGGTTCATGGCACTCAGCAAGATTGCATACTTCTGCGGGCCAATAGTTCATCTGAGTATTAATATTGGTTGTATAATTACTGTTCCATGGCGGCTGAACCCGGTCATTCCAGATGCCCTGAAGATTGGCAGGCTGACTCCCCGGACGCGAGCTGCCCATAAGCAAATAGCGGCCAAACTGAAATAACAGCACTTCCAGCCCCAGGTCGGCCTGACCTTTCTGATAACGTTCTAATCGCAGATCGGTCGGTAGAACGAACTCGTCGGTTAGAGTATCACCCCCCAGTTCTAATGCAACGCGGTCAAACAGCTTTCGGTGATCCTGTTCATGACGTTGCCGCACCAGCTCCCTTCCCAGCGAAACTGCTTCATCTAAAATGACTTGACATGCTTCTGCTGACTCCGTTCCATCACTATTCGGCATGGTGTGAAATCCCCGAAATCCAGTAGCTGCTGCCAAATACAACGTGATTTTATCCGCGCCTGAGATAATCAGTGCTCCATCAGCACCCTTCGTCAAGGTTCCTCCCTCGGGAATAACCCTCACCTGAACTGCAAAAGCCATCCCCAAATCATTTTCATAAACGACAGACTGTGGATGATCGCCGTGATAATTAGATTCCACATGACTGGGCGCTCGTCCAGTCAATGTCATAAAGTCCCTGGACGGCTCCTCGGATGGATCGTCCTCTTTATCGCTATCCCATTTGGATGAATCACCAAAATGTATGTCCTCTCCAACCTCGTCTTCACAAGGATGAAGGGAAGTAATGCGCACGGATGCATGGATTTTCCCAAGCTTATTCGCAGTCAGTGATACCATCATGATTCCATCTGGCGCACTGGCGATAACTTCACGGGTATAGCGGACTCCATCACTCTGAAAGGTGACCGCTGCCGTTCCAGTCAGCAAATCCAGTTCCCGTTCATAATGTGCAATTTCCCCTAGGCCCTCCTGCGTAATCCACAAATCTCCCAAAGGCTGATAGGCTTCCGTATCGCGACCTAGCATATTCGTATTAATCAGTTGTTCTGCTTCCTTGTATTTTCCAACTGCAATCAGTTTTCTGGCAGGCTGTAAATATCGCAATGCATCATACTGAACGCCATCTCTGGGAAAACCGGACCAGAGCGTATCCTCGTTTAATTGCAAATGCTCCTCTCTGATTCCGCCAAATACCATAGCTCCCAGCCTTCCATTGCCGACTGGCAATGCTTCCTCCCATACCTCAGCAGGCTGGCGATACCATAAACGCAGGGACTGTGGCTTTTCGCTTTTCGTCACATCAAAACCTCCCCCATCAAGATTAAACAGAGCGCTAATCCCGTATGGACCCCAAGGACAAGCGCTCTGTCATTCCGACATTCAAAATTTCGTTAAAAGCAGTCAGCTATTTAGAAGCCTTGCCACTCCATAACTCCACTCTATCCTTCACCAGTTGCGTGTATTGCTGCTCCATTTGGACAGCTCCGGCGGCATCCAATTCTTTAATCATGTTGTCGTATACCGTATCAAAATTGGAAGCTGGTGCTAAAATAGCTTCCGGTATACGTTTGCGGATAATGTCTGTCGTTTTTTTGAATGTAACGTTATAGTTGGATTCATTATCCGTTGTCAGGTTATAGGCTGCGCCCCAAGGCTTTACATCAAATTCTTTCTTGTCTGGGAACAGATCTTTCCACGTTTTTACGCCATATGCTTTAAGGGATTCTTTCTCCGGCTCCGAATAAGCCGCGATAATTTGCTCCGGGAATTTGGCAGTATAGTAGTTACCCGTAGGGTCCTTCACGCCGTCACCATAGTGTCCGCTGATGAGCGTGTACAAATCTATACCCGTGGATTTGCTAAAGTTGGTTGCATTGTTCGTTTTTTGCTCCAGCACATCAGCCGGAATGACACGTTTGCCATCTTTGATCTCATAATGCTTGCCCTCGATCCCCCAGTTCACTAGCACCTGTCCTTCATCGGAAGCTAAATAATCAAGGAATTTTATAGCCCGCACCGGGTCCTTGCAATTTTCCGTAATACCTACACCATAACCGGACGCGAAGCCCGTATCCTGAAAGGAACGATCCTTGTATTCCTCCGAAAGTGTAACTGGAAAATGCGCATAGCTGGAATCGGCCTTGCCTGAGGCCTTTAACGCATTTTCGGCATCCTGATACCCCCACTCCTGGTCAATCAGACCGAGGACACGGCCGCTGGCAATTTTAGATTTGTATTGATCACTTTTTTGCACAAACGAATCTTTATCGAGCAGCCCTTCATTGTACATGTGGTTCAACCAACGGAAATATTCCTTTTCTTCCGGACGTTTGTAATGAAGTTTGGCTTCAAATGTTTTGGGATCAATAAAATATTCACCATCATCCGGCGCTCCAGTCGTCTGGAAGGCAGGATTCGTTACGGTAATCATAATTCTCCAGTCGTCTGCATCCAGCGTGAGCGGGATTGTTTTTTTGCCATTGATCGTCGGATGCTTGGCAGTATAAGTTTTGAGTACGTTTTCATAATCCTGTAGCGTTCTTACCTTTGGATAACCTAGCTCCTTGAGCACCTTATGCTGAATTTCAAATCCCCCTGTCGCGTCAAAACTTTCCTGTCCCACACCTGCATACGTAGGAAGGACATAGATGGATTGATCCTTATTACTGTATTTCAAACGATCCATATAGGGTCCATATAGTTTTTTGAGATTGGGTGCGTGATCGTTGATCAGATCTGTCAGATCAATCATGGCCCCCGCATCCACAAGCTTATTAATATTCGCTTTAGGAGAAACCAAGTCCGGGTATTCTCCACTTGCTGCCATCAAAGCAATTCGGTCATCTCCACCTCCGCCGCTGACATCAAATTCCGCATTCAAGGTTACACCTGTTTTCTTGGTGATTTCCTTGCCTATTTCGTCCTTCATTCCGTTCCATTGTGGGCTTGTATCTGCTCCGAAGAAGCTAAACGTAATCGGATCTGTACCGCTGGATGTACTCTCCTTCGCTGCTTTATCGCTTCCCCCACAACCTGCGAGTGCGGTAAGTGACACCGCGAGCAAGGGAATCAGTGCAAATCTGGACCAGTGCTTTTTCATGTATAAATCCTCCTATATTCCTATGATGACTTCTCCTGCAAATAACTACTATTTTACTGCCAGAATCCTGGCTTTTATGATTTCACTGCCCCCAGCGTCATACCGCCTACAAAATACTTTTGCAAGAACGGATACACCATCAGGATGGGGAGCGTAACCGTAATCGTGATTGCCATTTTGATCGACTCTGGTGAAATTTGAGCCATTTGTTTAGCCATATCGTTGCTATTCGTCATACTGGAGCCGCCTTGCTGCGTACTTTGCAGTATTTTCATCAGCTCATACTGTAACGTCGTCCATTGCGGCGCCCCACCGTTGTACAAATACGTATCAAACCAAGCATTCCACTGACCTACTGCCAGAAAAAGAGCAATCGTTGCCAATACTGGTTTGCACAGCGGCAAAATAATTCTCCAGTAAATCGTAAAATCATTCGCCCCATCAAGTTTGGCAGACTCCTGCAACGCATACGGCAAACCGTCCATAAAGGAACGAATGACAAACACGTTAAATGCACTGATTAAGCCTGGAAAAATGTACACCCAAAACGAACCCAGCAGATGCAAATCCCGCATTAAAATAAACACGGGCACCATCCCGCCGGAAAAATACATCGTCAACGCCAAAAACGTAGAAATAAACTTACGCGCGCGAAACTCGACCCGGCTCAATGTAAAAGCAAGCATAGATGCGCAGATCAATCCGAGTACCGTCCCGACCAAAGTGCGCAGAATAGATATTTGCAGTCCCTGAAGAAGGCCATCGTACTGGAAAATCGTTTTGTAATTTTCGAGCGTAAATTGGCGGGGCCATATATAAATACCACCACGAACCGTGTCCGTTGAATTGTTCAGGGAAATCGCAAGTACGTTCAGAAACGGGTACAGCGTCAACACCACGATCAGAGCCATGAGGATATAGTTAAATAGGTCAAACAGCTTCTCAGACCGGGTAGCATTAAATGCCTTATTCGTCATTTCGCCTCTCCCTCCCTACATGATGCTTTCTTTGGTCAGTTTTTTGAATATACCGTTCGCCGTAAACAACAGCAGAATGCTAACCAGCGAGTTGAAAATACCAATTGCCGTCCCATAAGAGAAGCGACCTAAATTAATCCCGTAATTGAGCGCGTACAGATCCAGCACCTCGGAATAATCCGTCACAAGACTATTGCCTAACAAGAACTGCTTTTCAAAACCGTTACTCACCAGATGTCCAATCGCCATAATGAACAGAACGGCAATCGTCGAGCGGATACCCGGCAGTGTAATATGCCACATCTGTCTCCAACGACTCGCTCCATCCACGCGTGATGCTTCATACTGTTCTTGATCAATTCCGGTGATTGCAGCTAAATAAATAATCGTATTCCAACCTGTCTCTTTCCATATGTCGGAAGCGGTTACAATGTACCAGAACCAGCTCCCCTTTGCCATGAACTGAATCGGTTCATCCACAATATGAAGCGCTACCAATACATCGTTGACAATGCCTCCGTCAATGGACAGCATCTTGGTGACCAAGCCGGCCACAACTACCCAGGATACAAAATGCGGGAGGTAAGATATTGTCTGCACAAACCGTTTGAACAGCATACCACGCAGCTCATTTAACAGAATTGCAAAGAAGATCGGTACGACAAAACCAAATACAATCCCCATCAGGCTCATCGCTAGCGTATTGCGTAATACCAGATAAAACCGTTCATCCTGAAATAGCTCAATAAAGTTATCCAGCCCTACCCATTTCTGGTCTGTAAAAGATTTGGCTGGCTTATAATTTTGAAACGCCATCGTCCAGCCCCAAAGCGGAAGATAGCTGAAAACAAACACCCATATGACGAAAGGAATGGACATAAAATAAAGATACTTTTGCTGCTTCACACTGTCCCACAAGCCTTTTTTACCACCTTCAGGCTTCGGGCCGCGAGCCTTGCGTGGTCTTCCCCGGTTGGATTCAGGAATCACAGCACCATTGTTGGAAGCGGTTTCAGTTGAAGATCCCATAACAAGCTCCTCCTCATCTCCAGATACTATTATCATACTTTGCTGGCTTGGAAGCGGATACCCGACGAATTAGGAGAAAAATCAGTTCAAAATTAGATATATGGGGGAGTAGGTTAGGATTTACATGGGTGCCACTACGCATGCGGATGGTGCTTCCCCTCGCTGTTGTCCCCAGATTTCTTGAATAAGCAACCAAAGGTAGAAATCCGGGGACAAAGGCGACCGCTTCGCTTGTCCAGCACCATTCCGCCTGTTCCGTTCTAATGTAAATTCCCTGAAAGAAGTCTTGTAAAAAACAAAAGATCAGCAATGTAAGCTGATCAGAGGTAAAGGATGTCATTTTCTTGAAATTGATTTTGGTTGGAACGCCAACTTTCACTTCAATATTTTTAGGATAGAAACCGTCCCCTTTTACACCCACTGTGACAATCTCATATTTGGTCTTGTCTGGCTCTTCCTGAGCTTGTTTAGGTTGAATGGCCGGAAACGACGTTTCAAAGCTTCTAGCAGATGAATCATATCATCCGACACGGTGAGGATCATCACTATTTTTACATACGGGAACAAAAGCTGAATCAGCGCCGGCTCCTGATGGTAGAATTATTGTATTGAGGCTCAATCTTTCCTCTCATTTCACAGGCTCGGATGATCCAGCTCATACAGGTTGCGGTATCGGGGCTGCTCCTGCCACAGCTGCTCATGACTGCCGCGCATGGAAATGGTGCCCTGTTCCATAAAGATCACCTCGTCCATATGCTCCATCCCCGTCAGATGATGCGTGATCCAGATCAATGTTTTGCCCTTCAGCACACGAAACATCGTCTGCATGAGCTCATGCTCTGTCAGCGGGTCAAGCCCCACTGTCGGCTCATCCAGCAAAACAATCGGGTGATTTTGCAGCAATATCCGCGCCAGTGCAATTCGCTGTTTTTCTCCACCGGAAAAACGAAGCCCCGTCTCCTGCATTCGGGTATCGTATCCCTCCGGCAAAGAATCAATTAGAGTTCCAAGCCCTACCTGCTCCGTTACTGCACGAACCTCATCCAACGTAGCATCGGGCCGTCCCAGCCGAATATTGTTTGCTACCGTTGTATCGAATAAATACGGTTGCTGGTTCAGCACCGCAAATAAACTGGAGTATGCTCCACCTGTATATACGGGAATCCCTGCGACAGTGACGCTACCTTCATCAGGCTGCAATGCTCCCTGAATCAGGTTCAGTAGCGTGGACTTGCCCGCACCACTGCGACCAAGCAATGCAACCTTGCCCCCCAGCGGTACGTGCAAGGAGATATCACGCACGCTCCATTCCTGCGTTGCCGCATAGCGGTAGCTTACGTTGTTCAGCAGCAGGTCTCCTCCGTGGCCCAATCGCAGAGCGGTAGCCTGCTCATATATAGTGTCAGCTGTGCGGCCTGCTGCTGGGTGTCCTGCATCCCCAGTAACCGGAAGCGATGATGACACAGATGTATGTGTATCTTTCTCCGAATCCTTCAACCGTCGAAGGGAATCCTGATACTCCGGCGCATGCACCACTGCTTCTCCAGCGCGAACGAAGGCATCCAGCAATGGAAAAGCCACAAGGGCAAAGGATGCCAACCATGTGGCTTCTATTCGATTCTGTGCTACTAGGCCTCCGGCCCACACAGTCATAATCACAATCCCGCCGCCTACAACGCATTGTGCCATCCAATGAGAACGCCACTCGCTACGGCGAAGTGAATTTTCCATCACGGCAGCCCTATTGTGCCGTTGTGTAAAGGTACTCAGGAAATGCCCAGTCCGTCCGCTCAGCACCAGATCACTCATGCCGAACAGAGCATCCGTCAGTTCCTGATAGGCTTTACTCCGTTCCTGCTTGAACATTCGCCGTTTGGCGAGTGAGGTCCATAGTGAGATAGCTGGGGCAATAAAAAGCAAAAATCCGCCATATAGCGCCATAAGCAAGGCAAAGGTTCCGTCCATCCATCCGAGCGCCGAGATGCCTACTGCATAAATCAGCAAAGCCGATAGCGCAGGCAGAACTAGCTTCAGATAGATGTTTTGAAGCTGCTCAATATCCTCTGCCAGCAATCCCAATAAATCCCCTGTACGGAATTTGCTGCGGATCATCAGCGCCTGCGGTTCTACTGCCCGATATAAGCGTACCCGCATACGGGACACCAGGCGCAGTGCGGCATCATGTCCTACCAAGCGTTCCAGGTACTGTATAACCGCTTTACTGAAGCCAAATGTTCGCACAAGCACAATTGGAACGTACACCATTAATATATTTTCCGGTTTCAAGGCCGATCGGGTAATCAGATGACCGGACGTAAAGAGCAACGCGCCCGCACATCCAATGGCCAGCGCGCCCAAAAGAGCAGCTACCAGAAAGGCCCAAAAATATTGTCTCAGATACGTCACAAACCAGCCTTGTCTGCTATTGTCCGTTACTCTCATATCGTCCGTTCCCTCCTTCCGACATCCCCATCAGCAATCGGTAATATGCCCCCTTACGGGCAATCAATTGCTGATGGGAGCCTACTTCTTCCAGACGACCTTGATCCATCATCCAGACACAGTCCATATCTGACATCCAATGAAGCCGATGGGTAGCAAGAAACATTCTCTTATGTTTCAAAACCGATAAAATCGTCTGTTTTAGCTCCCACTCTGTCTCAATATCCAGATGCGCCGTAGGCTCATCCAATAAAATAACCGGACGATTACTGAGCAATGCCCGCGCCAATGCAATCCGCTGCGCCTGCCCTCCGCTCAGTGTCCGACCTGCTTCACCAATGGGCTCATTCAATCCACCCGGAAGACCGTCTACCAGTTCACGCAGTCCAACCGCGTCAATCGCCCACTCTACCTGCTGATTGGATGCCTCTGGTTCATAAAAGCGGATATTATCTGCCAAAGATGCGCTAAACAGGTATGAATGCTGTGGAATATAGGCAATATGCCGTTGCCATTCTGCTTTGGCATCCCCAGCCAATCCGCATCCATTCAGGAGCAGTTCGCCCGAAGTGGGATTAGCAAAGCCGCCAAGCAGACTAAGCAGCGTCGTTTTACCTGCACCGCTAGCTCCAACGATGCCGATCATGTTCATGTGCGGTTCAACATTGGCAGACACATGTTCAAGCCGAGCCGAACCGTCTTCATTAAGGAGACACACATCAGACAGCTCAAGAATGTCCTGCCCCGTGATGTCCAATCCTTTATCGTTAGATGCCTGTTTATTCGGCTCGGTCGCATCATCTTCTGTACTGAGAATGGAGCGTATTGCTCCCCAAGCCTCCTTACCATCCAGTGAAGCATGATAGTCTGATCCCAACTGACGTATGGGCATAAAATATTCTGGCGCCAGAATAAGCACCGCAAGCGCTGCCTCCAAACCCACCGAGCCACTAATCAGGCGCAAACCCAAGCCTACCGCGACAAAAGCGACCGATAGCATACTAAAAAAGTCGAGGGCAAATGAGGAAAGAAACGCTACCCGCAGCGTGCGCATCGTTGCCGTGCGGTATTGGTCGCTGACCTTCCCAACCGTTTCCCCATGCTCTTGGCTACGACCCAAAAACCTTAGTGTCTGAAGTCCACGCAGCGAATCCGTGAAATGATGAGATAATAGACGATAGGAACGCCACTGCTTGTCTGCCTGCTTCCGCGCCGCCAAGCCGAGTAAAATAAAGAAGCCTACCAGAATCGGCATCGTAGTCGTCAAAATCACACCTGAAATGATATCCAATGTGAAAACATACACAAGTACAAGTATAGTTACAGCCATCATGTCAATCATTCGAGGAATGGACAGTTCTAAGTACGTGCGAAAACGATCCATGCCGTCCAGCGCTAGCGTCACCAATTTGCCACTGCCTTCCTTCGCTGCAAAACCCGGCCCCCGTTCGAACAAACGTGCAAGCAGACGCTCCCGTAAGGAAGCGCCTGAAGCTTCGGCAAAACGGCCGGCTGTCCGGCGTTGCAGCCAGATCGCCGTATGCCTCATTGCAAAAGCAGCGAAAAACAACGCCAGCGACGGCCAAGCCATGACCAGCGGATTTTGTTCAAATAAAATCGTAACAGCCTTTGCCAAGAAGACTGCTTGTGCAATCACTGCGGCCCCCTGGAGCAGGGAAAGGGCAGCCAGTAGCAGCATCACTGGCCGAATGCCCTTTAATTCAAACCATGCCTTATCCATTAGTATTCCAAATGATCCTTCTCACTGAGACGCTTATGGAAAACAAAATAGCTCCATGCCTGATAAGCCAGCACAAAGGGTAAAAGCGTTGCTGCAACAATCGTCATGGCTTTCAGTGTGTAATGACTGGAGCTTGCATTATAAATCGTTAAATCAAAAGCACTGTTAATCGAGCTCACCATAAATCTTGGGAACAAACCGACGAATAACGAAACGAAGGTCAGCAAAATCACTGCACCTGTCATCCCGAAGGCCCATCCTTCGCGGCGCCGCTTCAGGAAGTACCACGTCAGCACATAGGCGACAATTCCCACCGCAACCGCAGCATACATAAAGGGACCGCGACGTGCAAATAAATCCGTTGCAAAATAAGTTCCTACCACCATGCCCGCGAGTAAAATGCCCAATACCGGAAGAAACTTGGATGCGATCACACGAGCGCGATCCCGTACTTCTCCAATCGTCCGCAGGGAAATAAACGTCAGCCCGTGCATTAGGCACATTCCGACCACTGTCAGTCCAATCCATACGGTGTATCCATTGAACACATCGGAAAATCCAGCTTTCAAATCCATGTTTTGCTGAATAGGTACACCTTTCACCAAAGCCGCAAAAGCCATACCGAACAGCATCGGCGGTAGAAAGCTGCCAATCAGAATGCAGGCATCCCACGTTCCTGTCCACCATTTCCCTTCAGCCTTGCCGCGGAACTCAAAAGAAACTCCACGCAAGATCAAACCTAGCAAAATAAACACAAATACGAGATAATATCCGCTGAACATAGTCGCATAAAAATGCGGAAAAGCGGCAAACATCGCACCTGCAGCTGTAATCAGCCACACTTCGTTGGCATCCCAGAATGGACCAATCGTATTGATCATCAAACGTTTTTGTTGGTCATTGCGCGGCACCAATCCCGTAGCCATCCCCACGCCAAAATCAAAGCCTTCCAGAAAAAAGAAGCCAGTAAACAGCACAGCGATCAATAAGAACCATAAATCATTTAGCGACAATGGTGTCACCCCCTTGAGCAAAAGGATCATGAATTACCGTTTGCTGATGTGGCTCAATATCTGGACCTTTGCGAGCCGTACGGTAAAACAGAAACGCCAGCACACCTGTTAAAATTAAATACAATGTGGTAAATGAGATGAACGAGAATAGCACTTCTCCTGCCACAACTGTAGGCGAAACAGAATCTTTCGTTTGAAGCAGACCAAATACCGTCCACGGTTGGCGACCTATTTCAGTCATGATCCAACCTGAAGTATTCCCAATGAATGGAAGGGATATCCCCCATATCATAAGACGGAAGAACCAGCGATGCGAGCCCTCCAGCTTTTTACGGAACGTCAGATAAGCTCCGTATAAAGCGAGTGCAATCATGCCACACCCGGCTGCAATCATAATGCGGAAGCTCCAGAACGTGGTACGTACTGGCGGGATATAGTCGCCCGGACCATACGTTTTTTCATATTGGGCTTGCAGCTCATTCATACCAGGCACAGAGCCGGTAAATTTACTATAGGATAGAAAACTCAAAGCAAAAGGAACTTTAATCTCAAAGGTATTTCCCTTGTTTCCAGGATCAATCCATGCGATAACTGTCCAAGGAGCGGGGTCACCGCTGTTCTCCCATAAGCCCTCACTGGCAGCCATCTTCATCGGTTGTGTTTTCACCAAATATTGAGCCTGTCCATGACCAAACAAAGGAATAGCTATGGCGCTGATTAAGGCAACAATAATACTCAATTTGAAAGAAGGTTTAAAAAAGTCCATATTCTTTTTGTGCATCAGCTTCCATGCACTGATACCCGCGATCAGAAATGCCCCCGTTGCAAAAGCAGCAAACAATGTATGTGGAAATTCCCATAACAGTTGTTCGTTCGTTAACAGAGCGGCAAAATCTTTCATTTCTGCACGTCCATTTTGAATCTCATATCCTACTGGACGCTGCATGAATGAATTAGCAGCTAGAATCCACAATGCCGATAACATCGTACCGATCGATACCAACCACATACAAATTAAATGAACCGTTTTGGACAATCTTTCCCAACCGAACACCCATAATCCGATAAAGGTCGATTCCAGAAAAAATGCAAGCAGCGCTTCAATTGCCAGCGGCGTACCGAATACATCACCCACAAAACGGGAAAAGTCCGACCAGTTCATCCCGAACTGGAATTCTTGCAAAATCCCGGTAACTACGCCCAGTGCAAAGTTAATCAGCAGAAACGTTCCCCAGAATTGAGCCATTTTTTTGTACAACTCATTTTTCTTGATAACATACATAGTCTCCATAATTGCCACCAATAACGACAATCCAATGGAGATCGGCACATAAACAAAGTGAAGAATCGTTGTGGTTGCAAACTGCAACCGTGCCAAATCCAATACGTCCATGATGTTGTTCCTCCCCCTACACTTCTCTTAACATTGATTTATAGTGTCTGTAATCTGAAGTCTTCTACATTTGTGATAGTATTCACATTCTTACATATGCAGCGGTCACTTTTTAGAAAAATGACTCACCCAACTACCTTCACTATGGTTATCATGATCCGGCTTCAGATTATCCCCATTATATAGAATAAATTTAAATGAAATAGAATCGAAAATGTGAACATCGTGTCAAAGCTGTGTCATAATGATGGCGATTTGATGAAAACGACCTAAACTCCATAATAAATGTGACATTTTCGATTGATCTATCTGTTTTTTCACCATAAAAAAAGAGCCTCTCTTCCGTTCGGAGATCGTACCTCCGACATCTGCAAGAGAGACTTCATAGCGTTATACCTAGGGATTCTATCAACAGCCCTCTGTTCC
This sequence comes from Paenibacillus sp. FSL L8-0158, assembly GCF_038592965.1. Lineage (GTDB taxonomy): Bacteria > Bacillota > Bacilli > Paenibacillales > Paenibacillaceae > Paenibacillus > Paenibacillus polymyxa_D. The sequence continues at coordinate 4,922,385 of NZ_CP151949.1, forward strand.
TCCGTACTTTTGAACACGATTACGATAGGAGGAAGGTGACATTCCAGCATACTTTTTAAATTTACTATGAAAATAGTCTGCGTTCGCATACCCTACGCGTTCCGCCACTTGGTGTACCTTAATTCCTTGTGCAAGCAACTCCCTTGCTCGCTCAATCCTCACCTTATCCAGGTAGGCATTAAAGCCCTCGCCAGTATGACTTTTGAACAGTTTGCCCAAATAGCCACTATTGTAATTGAACATATCTGCTAGTAACTCCAGCCGCAAATTTTCATCATAATGACTATGTATAAAGTCAATCATTTGTTTCATGATGATGTCCTTGCCACCGGGATCAGTCTGGCCAATCCATTGCAACACATGCTCCAGCGAGTGATCCACCAGCTCGCCCAATGTGGAATAGGCATATACATCGGTTATAAAGCTGGAGTGCTCCTCCAGCACGGTTCGGCTGTGATCCTGTCCGGCTGCATACTTGTTCAACGCCAGTGTGAATGTTTGGGCGAACGCAGCCTTGATTGCGGATTCTGTGCGATAAATCCGTGGAAATTGGACTTCCATTTCCTTAATGACACGGGTTGCAGCTTCACTATTAGCCATATCTAGCGCATAGTACAGCTTTTCTGCATAACGTATGGGATCATCTGTGGTACTATCAGACGCTCCACTCATTTCAGTCTCGACTATCTCCAATTCGTGTAGGTCTCTGGAAAGCATGACTCTTTCTGCCCGGAACAAAAACGTACGCTCTAACAATCGTAGTGCCTGCTCAAAAGATCTGGGAATGTCGCTAAGACTGGCTACAGGATCACCGGCAGCCACATAAATTTCCGTAGCCCAAGCCTTTAGCTCCTGTCGCCAAGCAGCCAGTAACTGAACAGCATCTTTCTCCGTTTTTAACGTGGCGGGAAGCAAAAGACCCATATATATTCCAGCCTCAAACACGATACCTCTACCCTGCTCATGGCACATTTCTGTTAGCCGCTGCTTTGCTGCCGACTGCCGGACTTGCCGATCCCAGTCAGGTATACGTAAATCCAGCAGAATAACCTGATAGCTACTCCAGTCCAACGCTGGTAACGCGGGCTGTTGCCCAAGTTTTTCGTTACCACTTTGATGTTCAGCTTGCTTGGATGCTTTGTGCAGAGAATCGCTGCTTTCCACAGCATTACGAACATGCTCACGATGAACCGGAAACAATAGAGATTCTATCCAATTACGCTCATGGGAAGGCGGATTTCCCCATTTGCCGTCTTCTTTCTCGTCCTCAATGTTTTGCCGTACCCGTTTCAACTCTGACGTCATTTCTTCCTCATCAACTGGCTTCAGTAGATAGCCATCCACCCCGTAGCCCATGGCTTGCCGTGCATAATCAAAGTCTGCATATCCACTTAATATGAGAAAATGATACGGCTCCCCGTTCTTTTCACGTATACTACGTATAACCTCCAGTCCACTCATCCCGGGCATACGAATATCTACAATGACCAGCTCCGGTCGATGCTCTCCGAACTTATCCAGAGCCTCGCGTCCATTCCCTGCCGTATCGACAATACGGAAGCCACAATCCCCCCAGTCAATAATGGAGGACAATCCTTCACGAATCGCTGGCTCGTCATCTACAATCATCGCTTTATACATTCGACTCTTCCTCCCTTGGTATGGAAAAGTATACGGTTGTTCCTACTTGTAATGCGCTTTCAATATGCAGTCCATAACGTTCACCATACATCAATGTCAGACGTTGATGTACATTACGCAGGCCAATACTGCTCCCTTCCGGCTCATCCGTCCCCCTGATCCGAGCTAGCAGACGGGTCAGTTGCCCAGCTTCCATGCCGATCCCGTCATCTTCTACTTTAATTTTCAACTCTCTTTGTTCTATTGCAATATCTACCTTCACGGTAACCGGCTCTTCCTTATTTTCCAGTCCATGAATGACTGCATTTTCCACCAGCGGTTGTATGATTAAGGGAGGAATCGACATGTCCGTCGCATCTTCTTCCAAATTCACTTCATAGATCAGGCGATTTCCAAATCTGAATTGCTGAATTTGCAAATAGGACCGCACCATGTCCAGCTCCTGTAGTACCGTCGTCTTACCACTGCCAATCTCCAGATTCCGGCGCATCAGTCTGCCAAGCAAACGCACCGTCGTTGCAATCTCCGCTTCCCCATTCAGATGTGCTTTCATTCGAATGGATTCTAACGCATTAAACAGAAAGTGCGGATTAATTTGGCTGGCCATCATTTTTAACTTGATATCCTTTTGCGCCAATTCCAGCCTGTTGTTGTGCTCACTCGTCTCATAGACCTGCGCCATGAGTTGGCGAATACTACTCACCATATAGTTGAAACGGCGGGATAAATCCCCGATCTCGTCCCTTCCCTCCACACTCGATACCACATGAAAATCGCCCGCGGCTACCTTACCCAGCTCATAGCTCAACCGCTGTAGGCGTTTGGTAATCAGCCAGGAAATGATGGTGATCAGAATCAGTGCCATAACCAGCACTGCAAGAACACATAAAGCACCAATCAGACTGATTCGGTTGGCTCCCTGTACAATATGCTCCGTTGAAAACACTGAAATAATCGTAAATCCGCTCACACTGGAGGCGGGCAGCAGCTCATCCACGATGATGTTGGAGGGCATTCCGTTGATTTTCGCTTCATATATCCCTTTGCCCGCACGCTGGACATCAAAGCCCAAATGTAAATCTCCCAACGTCTGGCCCACCGACTGCGGACGAGTAGCTGCGACCACAATCCCGTTACGATCCGCAATCAATGTTTCAAAAGGCTCCTTGCTCAGCATATGATTCAACTCGGTCTGGCTCAGCGATATCATCAGAACTCCCTTAGTATTGTATTCGGGAAATGGAATTTGCCGTACTAGGCTTAGGCGATTAACCGGGTTATCCTCCTTATCCTGAATGTAAAACCAGTTAATCGCCGTCCCCTTCAAAGCCGTCTGGAACCACTGCTGCCGCTCAATGTTAGAGTCCACTGGAATAAACTCCAGGTTATTGACAAGCGTCGGATTGTACGAATAGAACCGGATGGTAGCAACCTCTCTATATTGCTGAGTATACTCATTAAAATCCTTGTATTGATGATACGCATTCATCAGTTCTACCATACCCGGATACCGTCGGTTCGCCATCTCCCTCAGCCTTTTATCGAACATGAGCCCATTTGAAATATCCGTTGGCACACGCAGTAAATTTGCCGTCTGACTCTTGATCTTTTCCACATTGTTTACCGTCTGGGCAATTGCACTATTCAATGCCTGCTCTCGCAAATAAAAAGTAACGCAGCCGCCAACCACCAGCACCGGAATCATGACAATTAGTACGTAGGAGAACAGCAGCTTATTCCGCATACGCATATTACTCATCAGAAGCCATACTCCACGATTCATGCCATCCCTCCCATAAGATAAGCGCTTACATTTTTGCGTGTTTTCACATCCTCCATCTCGACCTATATGTATGTATCCAGTTTAATTCTTCGTAACCTCTATATCTATATTTTTTGCAAAATTTAAAAAATGTGGCGAACAGAGTCACCACACTTTACGGATCATGAACTATTTACGTACAAAAGGTTCGATATGCACTCCCTGCGGCAGCTTGTGCGGATCTTCCGGGTTGATACGGTCATAGAACATAATACCATCCAAATGGTCCATTTCATGCTGCACAACAATCGCTGCATAACCTTTGAAAGTCAATAGCTCCTGTGTTCCGTCCGGTAAAGTGGCCTTAATACGAATTTTTTCGTAACGCGGTACATATCCGGCTACGTACCGATCTACCGACAAGCACCCCTCACCCTGTTCCAAATAAATCATGGACGTGGAGTGGCTGACCAGCTTCGGATTAAACAACGCATACTCTACCGTTTTGTCCCCATCTTCATAATAAATAGCGCACATTCTTTTGTTCAAACCTACCTGGTTTGCAGATAACCCCACACCCGGGCGCAGTTCATAGCGGGTAGCCAGCTCTTCATTTTGGCTATTTTTCAGATAATCCAGCATCCATTGCATCTGTTGAAGATCCTCTTCAGACAGTGGCAAGCATACCGGATCAACCTTCGTACGCAAAATAGACTCCCCTTCACGCACGATATCCTTCGTGAGAAGCATGTCCATCGATTGATTGCTCATTCGTCAGCCTCGATTCATTAAAATAAATATATTTTCATGTGATGTACTGCCATGTAATATGTGATGCGATGCAAAAACTGGGGAATTCCCCGGTTTTCTGCAAGTTTTATCCCATAAATTATATCTATTCATGAAATGAATTGTCAAAATAAAGCGACGTTTGGAGGGAAAATTGGCGCAATAAAGACCTCTACGGGGGCATCCTACTCTTTTAGATTAAGTCATTAAATATTCACTGCCTTTATTATTCATCACATTAAATGATTTTGTCCCTATATATAAGCGAAACTGAAAGCCTCCTAAATCAATTCAATGATCAGGAGGCTTTTGAAAATAATTTTTCTTACTATTAAGATGGCTGCTCCAACGCACTTGGAGCTTCACTAAACAGCTTCGCCTTTGGATTCGGCTGTGTCCAGGTATTATAATATTGCGAATTCTTGCCGTAGGAATTGTCAATGACAACGTGCGGCATATCAAGCAGACAGGCCAGAATGTGACCATGCAGCCGTGAAGTGCGAACCTCGCGGTAAGAGCTGAACAGGGTAACCGCTTTGTTCATAAGATGGTCTGTGTACTTGTACCAGAATGTACGCGTAGGCAACGGGCCACCGATTTTCTTATCCAGTCGGTAAAACTTCTGGAAATAGACAATTCCCTTCACTTCCAGCGGAGTGAACAAAGTATCCCAGTCCAGACGGTGAGCGGCATCTGCCTCGTCATCGAACTTCTTTTGTCCACCCACCGTTTCAATATCAGTCCGCAAGAAATACAATACATCCTTCACAGTTTCCGTAGTCGGCTTTAATGGCCAGAGCTGGTGTGCCATATCAGGACATAGTGTGATATTGCACTGGCTCAGCTTGTCCTTAGCCCACTGATAAGATCGTGTATCCCGCACAAACATATGTAGATCCGGGTGAGCATTAAACAGGGCAGCGACCTCATTAGCCTTCTGTTCAGATTGAAAGTGAATCGTTTGCGGCATAATCACAATTCGGTGGTCAGGAAAATCGCGAACGATGCGTTCCCGCAAATTTTGGTGATTTGAATAGAGATCGCCGAAGTTGCCGCCGCCGTGGCACACGATAATCCAGTCACCCGGAATTTGAAGCTGATCGGGAATATCCATGGCGCTATAACGGGCACGGACACGGATGCCATTATCCTTGAAGAACGCCTCGGTGCCTTTCATGATGAGTACATCCCCACCGTTATTATAGACGGGATAGTCGACATAAATGATATTCGAACCTTGGGGGACTACGTCGAGAATGACGCTCAGCTTATTTTTCAGTTTAGCCATGGGATGCAAATTCGGCATCTTTCAGTTCTCCCTTCCTGCGCTTCTTTTGTATTGTCTGAATGACGAATGTAATATCACTTTTATCAAAAATGATCCGTGATAGCGGAACATTGAAAAACATGGGGAACGAGAACAGTGAGAACGCCAACCGAACACAAGCGCCTACAAGCAAAGCAATCGCAATGCCGTCCAGACCGAAGATCGGTGTACAAATAAAAAACAGACCGACGGTGATCGCATAGGCTACAATTTGCCGGAACAATACCAGTCCCGGACGCCCCAGCGCGTTAAAGGCCGAAGCCAGAATCCATGAGCCGCCACCAATGATACATTCCAGTGACAGCAGGTAGAACGTTAGCGATGCTTCCAGAAAAGCGGGGCCATACAGCAAACCCAGCATGTATCGTCCAATGAAGAGAGCAGGCACAATGACGATTAGCATCGCAGCCATAGAGATGCGAAAAGCACGTCCCACCGTTTCGACAATCTTGCTGTGCTCCATTCCCGTAACCTTTGGAAAGGTAACGTTAGTGACGGCATTTTGCACTACATTGAACACACGAGACAAGGCGTAGACAACAGAGTACAGGCCGAACGCTTTGGGTGATAGCAGCGCCACAATAACGATTTTGTCCGTTTGTGTGGACAGCGTCCCCATCAGCTCCATCCCGTAAACCCTCGCTCCATAGCTATAATAAGGACGAAGCACTTGGCGGCTGGTAAATGGGCGGAAAGCACGCAAATTCATATACTTGCGCAAACGGAGGAACGCCCACACTAGCGCAAGGAAACTCGCGGCAAAATTCACTGCTCCAGCCAGTTGAACATTGAGCAGGCCCATCAGCCACAGTGTCACCAGACCGATGAAATTCAGTAACGGGTAGTAAAACAACAGACCGTTATATACGCTAAACCGATCCAGCCCTTGCGACAATGCTGTCGTCAGCGCTGTAAGCACTGCCAGCGGTATGGCTGCCGCACAATAAAGCTGAGACAGCTGGATGATGTCCGCACCATAACCATTCAGCCACAGCGGCATGCATATCCAGGCCACCGCTCCCGCCAATAAGCTGGCAGGCAACTGAATCCACAGCGACAACGCCAGCAATTCTTCCGTCGTGCCTGTTTTCTTCTTAATGTTATAGATTAACGACGTTGGCAAACCGAAGCTCAACACACTGCCGATCAGTGTAGGCCAGAAGAGAACTGCCGCCAGTTCTCCTTTCCCCTCTACTCCGAGCATACGTGCGGTCAGGATGGAAGTCAGGGTCGTAACGATTAGCACAAAGAAATTGTTAAAGCTCGTGCGCATGATCGTTTTGGCGAGACTGTCACCCGTGAATACTTTCCTTGCTGCTGTCCAAGTGCTCATGTTACGTCCAACTCCTGTTCCTTATTAAGCCTCTCGTCTCTATGCTCACATTGCGTCTTTTGACGCACCTCCATCAGCCTACCGTTTTTTTGGAATTGCGTTCAGGCAACTGCCCCCCGCCAACAGGCTCCTTTGGACTTGAAAAGATCGCTTTCAACGCTCTTCTATAGCCTTGAATGGCAGTATGATTATTCTTGGGCTTTTCTCTCAAAATCTGATACAACGTCGTCCAGTATAGCGCTGCATAACCAATCGGCCCAGCTCCCTCGTCACGCAGTAAATGAATATGATTCATCACCCGCATATAAGTAACTTGCTCCATATTGTCGCGCGAGGACGGCGATTCGTGATGAAGCAGCGTAAGCGCCGGGTTAATGTATAACGGACCGCTTTTCATTGCGATGCGCGAAAGTAATAAATCCTCGCCTACGCTATAGCTTTGCAACCAAGGTACCGGCTCCAGACTACGAATCGCCTCACGTCGAAATGACATATTGCATCCATGGAAAAACTGGGTTCTAAACGTCTTCTTGGCCTTATGCCAGTTATACATCGAGCCGGACTGACCGCTGAGGGACAACCTCCCTTTGGACAAAGACTGCTGGAATGACAGCAAGCATCGAATCGTTCCCATGAAGCTATTACTCATTCCCTGTGCAATACCGCCGACACCAGCAGCCTGCGGGTAAGCCTCATAGGTACGCATTAACTCATTCAAATAGTTGCTCGGCAGCTCAACATCATCGTCAAGGAACAAAATGATGTCACCCTGCGCAAGTTCAGCTGTCTTTACACGAGATAACCATAATCCCGGCTGCTCCTTGCGATGATACCGGTAGGTAATTCCCGCTCTGCCCAACTGACGCTCATAACGTTCCAGCACATGCTTCGGCAGTTCTCCGTCGTCAATAATCCATAGCTCGGTTTCACATGCCTCCGGTGCTCCCCCAATGGCAATTGAATTGATGCATCGGGTCAGATCGTCAACCCGATTTCGGGTGCACAGAGCAATGGACAAGCTTAACATCATACTCCCCCTTTATCCTGTCAATGTGTAAAAAAACAGATTACTGAACCGCCGGGCCTAAATATTCGTTATATTTTTGCTTGCGCGGGTTCAGAATGAACAACACCCCCTGCTTGTATCCATCTGCGGCATTAAAATTACGACGCAGCGTTTCTTTGAGCATCAAGTAGGATAAGGTCCATAAAAGGGCTCCATACTGAATTACTCCAGCCTTTTTCAAAGCAAGAAAATAATAGTGGTTAATCGCTGTAGCCTTGGCTACTTTGCCCGCCTTATCGCGCGAGCTTGGAGATTCATGATGAATGATGGTTAAGTTAGGATTGATAACCAATTTGCCGTAATGGCTCGCCAACTGGCACATGTACAAATCATCAGCCACAGCATAACTGGTCATCCACGGATACGGCTTCATATCCCGAAGCGCATCCCTACGAAAGGACATATTGCAGCCATGAAAGAATTCTGTATCGAAAACCTCAGTTGCTTCGCCCCAACGCAGCAAAGAACCTGCCAGACTACTAGGCGAGAGCTTGCCGAGGGATGAAGACATCTGAAATGTCAAAACGCCCAGCAGCTTTCCTGCCCGGCTCGAATGTAATCCCTTTGCAATCCCTCCAACACCCACAATCGTTTCATCCTGATCATAGGTATCGAGCAAGCGCCGGATATAGAGTTGATCGTCCAGTTCTGCATCGTCGTCAAAATACAGCACAATATCATACCGCACAAGGGACAAGGCCTCATAGCGGGATAACCAAACGCCGGGACGACTTTTTTTATAATATTTCAAAACGCTTTGAGGCAATCCGGATACCATGTGACGGTACTGCTCGATCTGTTGGTCGGAAATATCGCCGTCATCAACAATCAGCAGTTCTACAGCCGTATGCTCCAATTGCTGCTGTACTGCAATAGATTGTATACAGCGTGTCAGGTCTTCGATCCGGTTGCGGGTACAAATGATGATGGAGACATCGGACATGCCATTACCTCCTGTGTGTGTATCCAGATGCTTTGGAAGAGATATTCAAAGTTTTTCCAATTGCTGGATTATATATGTTTATTGTATCTTTGACAGCGTTTTAGTGTATATACCTCTTTTGTATACTTTTTCAGTCTCCAAAAGGGTAGACAATCCTCTAAAAAGAGTAAAAAAATAGGATTGGCTTCTAGTGCCAATCCTGATTTACCCTTGGAAGTCCAGAAACAACGTCGCATTCACATACCGACGTGCCATGGACAAAAAATAACTATTTTGCACCGCTACTGCTGCCACCAGCAAAGTATTACGCACTGCTTCACACTGGTTAGGGGTCAAATGCTGTAAACGACGGGTGTATTGATCAGCCGCCTGAACTAGCAACTCCTCTGTCGCGCCTTCCTGACGCTGCTGTACTGTAACGGAATTTCCGTTTTCTTTTGCATAGCCTGTTCCTGCTACATCGAGCATTTGGTCTCCATTCGCATCCAGCTCCTCAAACAAAGTTGAATATGCGGCGTACAAATCGACCGGCTGAATCAGATCGTCCGTATCATCTTCGGGTTGTTGGAACAGGATATGAAATAGCTGACGAATGGATTCAAAATCAAGACATGATTTTAGATCTTCTACAATGAGCAATATAGCTGCCTGGTTAACCGAGTATTTTTTGCCGATCTTCGGAGCGCCGAGAAATTCCTTGAAGTCGCGTTTAACCCAATTTTGCATAGATGCCAGTGACACATGGCTGTACTCGACCAGTTGACCCAGGGAAACGATCTCTTGCAGCGAAAAGGCTGCGCTGTGCTTACCCTTGATGATTTTATCTAGTACAGGTGTCACGTCGGTGTATAAAAATGTCGGCATCGCGCTCCCCGAGCGGGCGAGATGGCTATGAGTGCGCCTCCAGGCGTCCTGTAGAACGGCCAAAGGCTGCAATTCGCGGCGACCTTCCATGGCCAGCAGCAAATGGGCCATATCACGACGAGTAAGGGTAAAAGACTCCATCTGCTTTCCTCCCTTTATTACATTTCAAGTTCATTTGAACTCATCATACGCCCTCAAACTAGGCTTGTAAAGTGAAGCAATGAGACGTGCGGGTTCTATTATGCCTTATTTTCTGTGTAAATTGGAGGTAGGCGACCTGCTACGATTCCATATGAACCTTGTATATTTTCTTTTAAGTTCTTAAAATAAGTTCAAGTGAACTTAAAATGGAGTTCCTTAAAAAATTGAACGAAAAAGGGATGAGTGAAAATTATATGGGTATAGGTGTCAGTCTATTTTTGTTTGCGGTGTTGATTTTATTTAGTGCTTTCTTCGTGGCTACCGAGTTTGCGATTATTAAAATCCGTTCCAGCCGGGTCGATCAGCTGGTCGTGGAGAACCGTAAAAACGCACTGGCGCTACAAAAAGTCGTCAATAATCTGGACGGCTACCTGTCCGCCTGTCAGCTTGGTATTACGATTACAGCGTTGGGACTCGGCTGGCTCGGTGAACCGACCGTAGTCAAATTGCTGGAGCCTCTCTTTCAACAGCTCAACATCAATGGGGATTTTTCACATATCCTGGCCTTTATTATTTCATTCGTCATTGTAACTTACCTGCACGTGGTGATCGGCGAACTGGCTCCCAAAACATTGGCGATCCGCAAAGCGGAAGCTGTCAGTTTGTTAACCTCTCCAGTCATCGTGTGGTTTAACCGGATTATGTATCCGTTTATTTGGCTCCTTAACGGCTCGGCCAATCGTCTGGTTCGTCTGTTTGGTCTTCAACCGGCTAGTGAGCATGAAGAAGCGCACTCTCAGGAAGAAATTCAGATCATTTTGTCCGAAAGCGTGGAAAGTGGTAAGATCAATAACACCGAATATGGCTACGTAAATCGTATCTTTGCTTTTGACGAGACCGTTGCCAAGGAAATTATGGTGCCACGTACAGATATGGTATGCTTGTTTACGAATCGCTCGCTAAAAGAAAACATGCTGACTATTCACGAAGAGCAGTATACCCGTTTTCCGGTGGCGACAGATAGCAAGGATCAGATCATTGGTATGATTAATACCAAACAGCTATTCCTTGAGTATGATCGCAATCCCGAGCTTGTTTTCGACAGCCTGATTCAACCGATCTTGACCGTTCCGGAAGTTATCCCCGTCAACACACTGCTGAAACGTATGCAGAAGGAGCAGGTTCATATCGCTCTCCTGGTCGATGAATACGGTGGAACCTCCGGCCTCATTACCATCGAGGACATTTTGGAGGAGATTGTTGGCGAAATTCGGGACGAATTTGATAAGGATGAACGGAAGGAAATCGAGAAACTGACGGAGAACAGTTATTTGATGGATGGTAAAGTGATGCTTTCCGATCTGAGTGATCTGACTGGCTTGACATTGGACGATGAAGACGTGGATACTGTCGGAGGGTGGGTGTATAGCCGGGTTCCGGAACCTAGACAGGGCAAGGAATTCATAGAAGAAGATGTGAAATTTATCATTCGTGAAATGGGTAAAAATCGTATTCGTCGGGTGGAGATTATTTTACACCACACATCCCCCGCATCTGAATTGGAAGCAGAATCGGACACTTCTTCCCGGGAATGAACCGTGTGACCTGAGCGTTTATCTTTGCACTTGACACTTGTGTTCACTCCTACTGAAATGACATATTTCCAGGGCAAACGGCTTAGGTCGTTTGCCCTGCACGCGTGTAAGGAGGAGCTAGTAAAGTGGATATTTTATCTTCTATTATTATGGGAATTATTGAAGGGCTGACAGAGTTTTTGCCGGTCTCTTCGACGGGTCACATGATCCTCACGGCTAATCTTCTAGGATTAAACACAGAGAATGATACGGTCAAAACGTTTGAGGTTATCGTGCAATTAGGTGCTGTGCTGGCAGTCGTTGTATTATACTGGCGCAGATTCCTGAGCCTGTTTGATTTCAGACGCAAAGTCTCGAGCCAGCCACGTCTAAACCTGTTACATATTATTTTAGCCATGATCCCTGCGGGCCTGATTGGTGTATTGTTCCGTGATGTAATCAAGCAATACCTGTTTGGCCCTGAAACGGTTTTGTACAGTTTGGTAATCGGGGGCCTGCTCATGATCGCGGCTGAGAAATTTCATCCGCCCATTAGATCGCATACGCTGGATGAGATCACGTACAAACAAGCATTTACCATCGGTGTGTTCCAAGTCCTAGCTCTGTGGCCAGGCTTCTCCCGTTCAGGCTCAACCATGTCTGGGGGCCTATTTGCACGTGTAAGTCATACGGCAGCCGCGGAATTTACATTCCTCGTATCGGTTCCGGTCATGTTGGGTGCATCGGGTATTGATATGATCAAAAGTATGGATCATCTGTCTATGAGTGATTTTCCAGTGTTCGCGGCCGGCTTTATTACTGCCTTTATCGTCGGGATGCTGGCGATCAAAACATTCCTCGGTCTGCTCAAACGCTTGAGCCTGACTACGTTCGCCATTTACCGCTTCGTGCTGGCGGCTGTGTTCTTTTTCATAATTTTATAAACCATTGTTTGGTACCAATAACCAATAACTAAAAAGGGATATCCATGGGGTCTGAATGATCAGCCTTGGATATCCCTTTTACTATTTTGCAGAAAGGATAGATCGTACTGAACGATCCTTATCATGCGTTCTGATTATTGTTTGGATTCCAGCGTAGTCAAATATTCCGAGATTTGAGCTGGCGTTTTAGCGTATTTGCTGTGCAAATGAGCAATTTTTTCGCCATTACGGAACACGAGCAGACTCGGAATGCCGCGCACTTGATTTTCGTCGGCAATCGGCTGGAATTTCTCCGCATCAAGCGCAAAGAAACGCTTATCCGCGTTTTCCTCAATAATGCCGTCCATAAATTTATCCAGTGTCTTGCAATCCGGACACCAGGTTGTATCAAATTTCACGACGGTCAAACCGTCACCGTTAATTAAATCCTGATATTGCTGCTGAGATTCGATGCGTTCCATTCGTTGGTCCCTCCTAGGTTGTATTTACAAAACGTCTCCATATTCACATATGGATTATATAAACGGAAGCTTATTCTTATATTGTAATGGTTCTTTTATAAATTGCAACTGGGATGGGTACATGTTTGACACTTGTCCCATCATTGCCCGGATCAGCGGTATTGCACATCATAACGATTGGCTCGGCTGATTTGCTGTAGCGTCTGCCGCTCTTGCCTGGTTAGCGGTGCAATATCCGCAGCAGAAATATTATGCTCCAATTGTCCCAAAGAGCTTGCACCCGGGATCACAGCAGCGACAGTCGGATGAGACAGGCTATAACGGATAGCTGTCTGACCCATACTACGGTCCGCCCCTGCAAATGCCTTTAATTGCTTACGCACGTCCAGCAGCTCTGCTTCTTCGTAGTCTAGGTATCCCTTCGCTGCCTTTTCTTCCCCCTTATCAGCCAATACACCGCTCGCCACGGGTCCACGTGCAATCACGCCAATTCCCCGCTCCTGAAGCAAAGACAGTACCTCTTCCTCTGCACGCCGATCCAGTAAACTATACTGATTCATTACACTGACGATATTCGAGCGTTTGACATATTCACGGATGACGTGAGGGCGAATGGAGGAAATACCATAATAACGGATGACGCCCTCCCGTTGTAGTTGCTCAAAAGCCTCAATGGTTTCATCGATCGGATCGTCAATCGTCCCTCCGTGCAACTGATACAGGTCGATATAGTCCGTTCCCAGGCGGCGCAGGCTCTCTTTAACGGCTGACAGGATATACTTCTTTGACGGGTCCCATCCCCAACCCTCCTGCCCCGGTATACGCCGATTACCGACCTTGGTCGCCAGGATGACATCCTGGCGCCGTCCACGGATTGCTGCCCCCACAATTTCTTCATTGCGTCCATGCTGGTACAAATCGGCCGTATCCAATAGGTTTACGCCCCTGTCTAATGCTTCATGAATCAAATAAACACCTTGCTGCTCATCCGTACCGACCGACATACATCCCAAGCCAATCTCACCTACCAGCAGATCTGAAGATCCCAGGCGGTTTTTTTTCATATATGCTCCCCTCACTTCCAATAACGTATAACTTTAAATCTTTAAAATTTCTTTATGAAATTGATTCTATTATACGAAAAAAACATACAAAAAAAACAACCCCAAAGGCATAGAGACTCCACACTCTCCAATCCTTTGAGGTTGTTGTATACGATTCGTAATAAATTCGTACTATCCGAACAGCCATTGAACGGCCTTAGGAAATTGACGCTGAAAACAATCCACACGATGCACCGAGTCCTGATCTAACTCAAGAAGCACATCTTTTGCATCCAGTCCCTGTGTCCGCAGCAACTCGTGTGCCTGGAGGGTCAGCGGAACCATATCTTTTTGTACATTCGTCTTCCCTTCACCTTCACGGGTCCCGACAGATATATAAAAGCGGTGTGTCCCAGCCATTACAGTTGTACAAGATACAGATTGCATATAATCAATCATACCCGGATACCAATACGAGCCTGAGATGGAACCAATGCGTCCAAATACATCCTTATATTTGAATGCTGCATATATGGAAATCAATCCGCCCAATGAGGCGCCGATGATGCCCGTATACTCCTTTCCAGTGTGCACTGGATATCTTGCCTCGACATACGGCATTACTTTTGTAACCACAAACGCCAGATAGGCATCTCCGCCACCACCAAAAGCAGGTCTTCCTTCTACTAAAGCAGCTGCCTTCCAAGGCGTATAATCATCCAGCCGATTTACGGGCTGAATACCTACCAGCACCACACGGGGCAGCTCTCCTGTAGTAAAACCTCTTTCCAGCTCATCCAATCCGCTTAGAAATAAAGAGCTACCATCCTGCACATACAGCACAGGATGCGGCTCATTATGATTCACAGAGGCGGGAGGTGTATAGACATGCACAAGGTACCCATCTAATAGAATTTCATCTACATGACCTTTCATCCTACACAGTCCTCCTTGATGTGAATGTATTCATTACAGTGCAGCGTCTATTTCCTTGATCATTTCAGATACAGATTCCAGACCATTACCTGACAGGTACCAGTAGTTAGGATCAAGGTATACAATATGACCGTTTTTAAATGCATTGGTTTTCTTCACCAGTTCATTCTCAATGGTTTGTTTACCTGTAACCTGCTCCTTACCTTCCTCGACCACCACAGCCCCACGGTCAACAACAAAAATATAATCCGGATTTTTTTGCTGTACATATTCAAAAGAAACCTTTTGTCCATGCGTGGATACTTTAATGTCAGGATCTACAGGGGTTACGCCAAAAGCATCATGAATGATACCGAAACGGGATTGTGAGCCATATGCGCTCAGGCTTCCTTCATTCGTCAGCACAATCAGTCCTTTAGCTTTGCTCGCTACAGCCTTGTCATGTACAGCCTTGATGGAGCTATCAATCGCAGCCAGTTCCTGCTTGGCAGCATCTTCTTTGTCGAAGATTTGACCCAATGTTTCAACGTTTTTCTTAAAGGAATTGATATAATCCTTGGTGTCTACAGCCATCGAAATGGTCGGTGCAATTTTACTCAACTCTTTATATGCATCAGCTTGTCTACCGCCGATGATGATCAGTTCAGGAGACAGATCACTGATTTTCTCGTAATCCGGTTCAAACAGCGTGCCCGCACTTGCATATTTGGAATCTTTATATTTGCTCAAATACGTAGGAAGATCCTGCTGCGCCACTGCCGCAACGTCAACACCCAGCTTATCGAGCGTATCCAATGAACCAAAATCAAAGACAACGACATTTTTGGGATTAACTTTGACTTGGACCGGGTTTTCATCCAGTGCGTGTTTGACCGAGATGGTTTTGGATTCCGTTGTTGCAGCAGAGGAGCCGTTTCCAGTCGTCTCTTGTGTTGCCGGAGCTGCTTTGCCACAGGCTGACACGATTAGTACCAATGCAAGCATCAGCGTTAAAAACATCATATTTTTCTTCATTTAACATTCCCCCTAAGTGAAATAAACGCAAATTTTATGGTCATCAATCTGTTGAATCGGAATATCCATATCGTACAAGTCCTTTAATACCTGACTATCAATCATCTCGTCAGCCGTTCCTTGTTTTAGCAACCTGCCATCCTTCATCCCTACAATATAGTCTGAATAGCAGGATGCAAAATTAATGTCGTGCAGCACGACTAGAATCGTTTTGCCGAGATCATCCACCAAACCGCGCAACGTCTTCATGATCTGAACCGAATGCTTCATATCCAGATTGTTCAGCGGCTCATCCAGCAGAATGTATTCTGTGTCCTGAGCCAAAATCATGGCAATAAAAGCCCGCTGTCGCTGTCCCCCACTAAGCAAATCAATATGCTTGTCTTTCATATCCTCCAGTCCCATGTAGGCCATAGACTGCTCCACCATTTTGCGATCCTCGCTGTTCAATCTGCCCTTGGAATACGGAAAACGGCCGAAGCTAACCAGTTCCTTCACGGTTAAGCGAATATTGACATCGTTGGTCTGTTTTAAAATAGATATCTTGCGGGCTAGCTCCTCACTTTTCGTCAGGCTCACGGCCTGCCCGTCAATGAGGATTTCTCCCTCATCACTGTCAGTCAGGCGACTGATCATCGACAACAAGGTGCTTTTTCCAGCGCCATTAGGGCCAATAAAGGAGGTAATGGTTCCTTTAGGTACAGTGACGGATACCTGATCCACCACATTTTTATTCCCGTAGCGTTTGGATACGTTTTTGACTTCTACCATGATTTATTCTCCCGCAGCAAAAGGTACAGGAAGTACACCCCCCCGATAAAGTTAATAATAACGCTGACCGTTGTCGATAAGTCGAACACTCTTTCTGCTAGCAGTTGGCATCCTGCCAACGCAATAACACTGACACAGATAGAGGCCGGAATAATATAACGATGCTGATAGGTTTTCATCACCTGATAAGCCACATTGGCCACAATTAATCCGAGAAACGTAATCGGCCCGACCAGTGCCGTGGATATGGAGATAAGAATCGCTACGATAATTAGCAGCCTTTTGATAATAAAACCATAAGGGAGACCTAAATTAATCGCATGCTCTCGTCCGAGCGACAGCGCGTCCAGATACTTGATGAATCTCCACGCATAAGCAAATACGAGCACAAGAATGAATACAGAAAGCCACAGCAATTCGGTGTTAACATTACTGAAGCTGGCAAAGCTCTTGTCCTGGATTTTCGCAAATTCGTTCGGATCAATCAGTACCTCCATAAAGGTAGACAGACTGTTGAATAGTGTGCCGAATACCAGACCAATCAGCAAAAGTACATAAATCCCGCGTCCATCTTTGCGGAAAATTAATTTGTATAGCAGTCCTGCGAACAGCACCATCAGCCCCACTGACAGCAAAAAGTTCAATTCTTTGCTGGTCGAAATGAAGGGTACGGAACCAAATGCAAAAATAATCGTCGTCTGAATCAGCATATACAGTGAATCCAGTCCGATAATACCCGGAGTCAAAATCTTATTATTCGTAACCGTCTGGAAAATAACGGTTGCAAAAGCAATGGAGCCACCTGTCAGAATGAAAGCTGCGATCTTTTTCAATCGTCGTGGCAGCGCGTAATGCCAGGTATGCGGAAGATCTATAAACACGAAAGCAGCAATCAACACAAGCGCGGCAGCGGCTAATATTCCGATTTTTAATTTAGGATTCATAAGCCCTTCTCCTCAACAGCAAATACAAGAACAACACGCTCCCGATCACACCAACCGTAAGTCCTACAGAAATTTCATACGGATAAATGATCACTCGTCCCAAAATATCGCAAAACAGCACAAAGACGGCGCCCAGGATCGCTGTATGGGCCAGACTTTTTTTCAGATTATCCCCCATATACATGCTGACCAGATTGGGTACAACCAGCCCCAAAAAGGGAATCGTCCCGACCGTTAAGATGACGACAGAGGAAACCAAAGCCACGATCACCAAACCCACATTGACGGTGCGCTTGTAATGTACGCCCAAATTGGCCGCAAAATCCTCGCCCATGCCTGCAATTGTAAAACGGTTCGCATATATGTACGCCAGCGCAACCAAAGGAACACTAAGATATAACATCTCATAGCGACCACTCATGATTAGAGAAAAATCTCCCTGCATCCACGAAGAAATGCCCTGAATCAGATTGTATTTGTAAGCAAAAAAAGTCGTCACCGAATTTAAAATGCCTCCAAACATCAAACCGACAAGCGGGATAAATACCGGGTCCTTGAAACGGATTTTATCCAGTATCTTCATAAAAACCAGCGTTCCCCCTAAAGCAAATCCAAAAGCCGTCAGCATCTTCGTCCAAAATCCCGCCGCTCCAAACACCATAATGGCCATCAGCACACCTAGTCGTGCCGCATCCATCGTCCCCGCGGTGGTGGGCGATACAAATCGGTTCCGGGTAAGCTGCTGCATGATCAATCCACAGATACTCATACTCGCCCCTGCGATAATGATACTGATCAATCGTGGGAATCTGCTAATCAGGAGTACCTGCGCCTGATCGTTGGTTAAGTGGAACACATCAAGTGGAGTTACATCATGAACACCAATAAAAACCGAGGCGAAGGCCAGTACCAGAAAAGCCAGTATTAAATAACGCAATTTCATCTCTAACTAAGGGAGCCTGTCCAATAACCTGCACCAAGCTTCGGCCCTGTCCTCCCCTCCAATAATGATAATGATTATCAAAATCAACTAGCGTAAATTATATCAGTGATATTGTATCTGTCAAATTTTTTGCAATGAATAAGCCATGTCAAAAAAGGTGTTAGCAAAACCTGAATAGTCTGAAGAGTGAATGAGCAAATAAGAGCAATATCCTGTAAAATAGAGGTGGAAGATTTTGGGGCACTCTTTTCTATTTTTACTGTAAGCAGTTCTTGGAATTCGGGATTCATTAACTTGATGAATCAAAAAAACAGGAGGAAAATGATGAATCACATACTAATTGTCGAGGACGATATCGCCTTGAGTAACGGTATTGTTCTTGCTCTTAAAGAACCTAACAACGTATTTACACAAACGTATGACATTGCTGCTGCAAAAGAACAATTGAACATTACTGCCTTTGACCTAGTGATTCTTGATGTAAATTTGCCGGATGGAAGTGGACTCGACCTTTTAACCCATATACGAAAAAGAACAACTATACCCGTCATCGTTCTGACTGCGAATGATATGGAAACAGATGTCGTCACTGGTTTTGAGCTGGGTGCTGACGACTATATCACCAAACCTTTCAGTCTTATGGTACTGAGGGCAAGAGTCGGCGTTCAGCTAAAAAGAGCTAGGTATCCACTTGCCGATTCCTTTCAGCTTGATGGTTTTTCTTTTTCTTTTAATAAAATGGAATTTTTTAAGAATAATACACTCATTGAATTAAGTAAAACTGAGCAAAAATTGTTGCGTATCCTAGTCGATAATCGAGGCAATACCGTTTCTCGCAATCATTTGATAGATAGCATCTGGACTGATGGAGCTGAATATGTAGGTGAAAATGCCTTGTCAGTTACAGTAAAAAGGCTGCGGGATAAATTGGAGGATTCGCCCTCTTCTCCTCGATACATTAAGACGGTTTATGGTATTGGCTACACATGGGCGGTGAGATAATTTGGCAGTACTTAATTACATATGTATGGGAATTACCATTATTGCTTTATTCGCTGTCGGGACTGCTATTCTTCTATATCGCAAAAACGTACATAAAACCATGAAAACCATTCAGGAAATGATTGATACTGCAATAGATGGCAACTTTTCAGAGCATGTTTTCGACGAGTCCGTTTTATCTGCAGTAGAGACAAAGCTGGCACGGTTTCTTTCCATTTGTACCGTTTCCTCCAAAAATTTACTTGCGGAAAAAAATAAAATAAATGAGCTTATTTCTGATATTTCGCATCAAACAAAAACGCCTGTGGCTAATATCTTGCTGTATTCCCAACTGCTTAGTGAATACGAATTATCGCAGGATGCGTTCACTTGTGTGAAAGCTCTCTCTGCACAGGCCGAAAAGCTTAACTTCCTGATCCATGCATTAGTGAAAACTTCGCGGCTTGAAACGGGGATTATCACGGTAGCGCCAAGGCGAGAATCTGTTCAAAAGCTCCTTGATGCTGCACTGGAGCAAATGATGCCAAAAGCTGACGCCAAAGGGATTTCAGTTGTTATGGAAGACACAGTTACCCATGCTTATTTTGACCTAAAGTGGACGAGTGAAGCTGTCTATAACATTATGGATAACGCCATAAAATATACAGAGACAGGCGGAAGCATGAATATAAAAGTGATGGCATACGATTTGTTTTGCCGAATTGATATTACCGACAGTGGTATAGGGATTGCAGAAGAAGAACAGGGTAAAATCTTTACCCGCTTCTATCGCTCCCCCACTGTTAACTCGCAGGAGGGTGTAGGTATTGGACTGTTTTTAGCTAGGGAAATCATCGCTGCGGAGAGGGGGTACATCAAGGTACGATCACGCTACGGCCGTGGTTCTACCTTCTCTATTTTTCTTTCTATGGATACTTAATTCTTTCAATACCGTTAGATTTCAGAAAGATTGTAGAAAGATCAGTGTGTTAATGTCTGTACAGTAGATGACTACGATCCAGACATTTTTTTGTGGAGGAGAACGTATATGGCTCTATTGAAAACTCAGGCATTAAGGAAGCATTACGGGAACGGAGACACTGCTGTTCATGCCTTAGACGGTGTGAATCTGGAGGTGGAAAGCGGTGAATTTGTCGCTATTGTCGGTACGTCCGGGAGCGGCAAATCTACCCTTCTCCATATGCTGGGTGGACTTGATCGTCCGACAAGTGGAAACGTTACGATTGACAGCAAGGATATTTCTACATTAAAAGACGAAGAATTGACTATTTTTCGCAGACGAAAGATTGGCTTCGTGTTTCAAAATTACAACCTGGTACCTGTCTTGAATGTCTACGAAAATATTGTGCTTCCTATTGAACTGGACGGTAAAGAACCAGACAAAGCCCACATAGATAAAATAGTACATACCTTGGGCCTTGACCACAAAATGAATAATCTGCCAAACAATCTTTCCGGTGGACAACAGCAACGTGTAGCCATTGCCAGAGCACTGGCAGCCAAGCCCGCCATTATCTTGGCAGATGAACCCACTGGAAATCTGGACAGTAAAACGAGTCTGGATGTGATGGGATTGATCAAAGTATCCAGCCAGCAGTTCCGCCAAACGATAGTGATGATTACCCACAACGAGGAAATTGCGCAAATGGCAGACCGGATCATCCGTATTGAGGACGGTAAAATTGTCGGCGGTGATGCCAAATGATCAAGGTAAAGAACAAAAAAGTAATCCGCAAGCTGGCAGATAAGAGCTTCAAAGTAAACAAAGCCCGTAACCTCTTTGCTATTGTTGCCATAGCACTAACCTCATTGCTATTTACAACACTGTTCACTATGGGGATTGGCGCTGTGGAAAACTTACAACGGGCGACCATGCGCCAGGCCGGTGGAAATGGACATGCCGTACTTAAATATATAACGGATGACGAATTTAATCATATCAAGGATCATCCGTTGATCAAGGAAATAGCTTATAACCGTATATTAAGCGATCGAGTTATGAACGATAAATTTCTAAAACGCCACACGGAGTTCTGGTATTACGACGATGTAGGGATGAAGCTTGGTTTTATTGAGATTAAAGAGGGGCGTAAGCCTGCGGCGGAAAATGAAGTAATCGCAGACTCCAAGACGTTGCAGCTATTGGGTGTTCCACTGGAGGTTGGAGCACCTTTGAGACTAAAGCTTGACATACGAGGTAAAGAAGTACAGCGTGATTTTATCCTCTCCGGCTGGTGGAAAAGCGATCCTGTATTTAACGCAGGACAAATATTGGCCTCCAGATCCTATGTGGATGCTCATGCCAAGGAATTACAAAACACCTATAAAAAAGATCACTCCTTTACCGGCGTAATTAATGCGTATATGATGTTCGACAATAGCTTTGATTTGCAAGGAAAACTCAACAAAGTGATTACGGAAAGTGGATATTCCCTTGACAAAAATGCACCGAACTATATTGCGAATAATGTAAACTGGTCATATATCTCGACCAATTTTAGTATGGATGCGGGAACAATCATTGCACTTACTTCTGCCCTGATACTGATCGTATTTACCGGCTATTTGATCATCTATAACATTTTCCAAATATCGGTGATGCGAGATATTCGTTTTTATGGTCTTTTAAAGACGATCGGCACAAGCGGCAAGCAGATCCGCCGGATCATTCGCAGACAGGCGTTAGTTCTTTCTGTGATAGGAATCCCGTTTGGGTTAATAGCAGGTTTTTTTGTCGGTAAAGCACTTATACCCCTTCTTATAAACCACACTGCTTTTGCTGGTACCGAGGTATCGGTATCTCCCAACCCATGGATTTTTATAGGATCGGCTTTGTTCGCGCTCATTACCGTAATGATCAGCACTTTCAAGCCAGGCAGGATTGCGGCAGCTGTTTCGCCGGTTGAGGCAGTAAGATACACAGACGGAAATACCAAGGGCAGCCGTAAGCTGAAAAAATCCACCAAAGGCGCTAAAATGATCCACATGGCTCGCTCCAACTTGGGGCGCAATACAAAGCGTACCGTGTTGGTAGTCATCAGTCTTTCGTTGAGCCTTGTACTTCTTAACACGGCCTTCACCCTGTCTAAGAGCATTGATATGGATAAGTTTGTATCCAATTTCAATGACACCGACTTTCTCATTGCTCATGCTGAATATTTCCATAGCCCCTTTTTTAAAGGCCCTGAAAATGAGACCTCCGAGAGTTTTATTCAGGCTGTACAGACACAGCCCGGCTTTGAAGAGGGCGGTCGCTTGTACGGCGGCAAATTAGTGCTTACTGTCGAGAATGGAAAAGACACCCATGAGGACGATGTGACTGACTCTCGCGGCAACTTCATGGCGACAGTATATGGGCTGGAAGATTTACCATTGCACCGTTTGCAATTGATCGACGGTGAGCTTGATTTTGAGAAGCTGGCTTCCGGTAAGTATATATTGGAAGGGGTAGATTTAGATGACCATAACATCCCCCATATGGAAGAAGCTCTTTATAAGGTGGGTGAAAAGGTCACGCTTCACAGTTATATGGGAGCAGCAGAAGCTCCGCTGGATAAAGAGTATACTACGCATGCATTCACAGTGCTTGGTCATGTTGCAATTAAATATATGACCAATTCTGATCGCCTTTCAGATAAGTATAATTTTTATCTTCCAGCGAATATTTACAAGCCGCTTGCGGAGCAACCTGCTGTGATGAGCTATGCCTTTAATGTATCCCCTGATCAGGAAGAGGCCATGGAGGGTTTTTTAAAAAGTTACACCGAAACTACAGAGCCGGTAATGAACTACACATCCAAATTTACTTCAATGAATGAGTTTTCCGGTATGCAAAACACCATCATGATGATCGGCGGCACGCTTAGTCTGATTATCGGCCTGATTGGTATCCTCAACTTTGTAAACGCAATTCTGACGAGTATATTGACACGGCGTCAGGAGTTTGCCATGCTGCAAAGTATCGGCATGACCAAAAAGCAATTGCGAGGTATGCTGATCTATGAAGGGCTATATTATGTTCTCGGCACCGCCCTATTCTCCATTTTATTAGGGATCATATTCTCTATTTCAATTGTGAAACCCCTAAGCAGTATGATGTGGTTTTTGAGCTATCACTTTATAATCTGGCCACTTCTAGTCTTATTACCTTTACTGTTATTGCTTGGGATATTTATTCCATTAGTGGTTTACTCTTTGAGCAACAAACAAAGTATTGTAGAGCAACTTCGGCAGGCAGAATAAATTTTACGAGTTATAGAGGAAATTCGTTCTCTCTTCCCTTAGAAAGGAATTCTTTCAACACTGTTAGATTTCAGAAAGATTGTAGAAAGATCAGTGTGTTAATGTCTGTACTGTAGATGACTACGATACAGACATTTTTTTGTGGAGGAGAAAGTGTATGGGCCTATTGAAAACTCAGGCATTAAAGAAAAATTACAGTAATGGGGATACCGCTGTTCATGCCTTAGATGGGGTGAATCTGGAGGTGGAAAGCGGTGAATTTGTCGCTATTGTCGGTACGTCCGGGAGCGGCAAATCTACCCTTCTCCATATGCTGGGTGGACTTGATCGTCCAACAAGCGGAAACGTTACGATTGACGGCAAGGATATTTCTACATTAAAAGACGAAGAATTGACTATTTTTCGCAGACGAAAGATTGGCTTCGTGTTTCAAAATTACAACCTGGTACCTGTCTTGAATGTCTACGAAAATATTGTGCTTCCTATTGAACTGGACGGTAAAGAACCAGACAAAGCCCACGTAGATAAAATAGTACATACCTTGGGCCTTGACCACAAAATGAATAATCTGCCAAACAATCTTTCCGGTGGACAACAGCAACGTGTAGCCATTGCCAGAGCACTGGCAGCCAAGCCCGCCATTATCTTGGCAGATGAACCCACTGGAAATCTGGACAGTAAAACGAGTCTGGATGTGATGGGATTGATCAAAGTATCCAGCCAGCAGTTCCGCCAAACGATAGTGATGATTACCCACAACGAGGAAATTGCGCAAATGGCAGACCGGATCATCCGTATTGAGGACGGTAAAATTGTCGGCGGTGATGCCAAATGATCAAGGTAAAGAACAAAAAAGTAATCCGCAAGCTGGCAGATAAGAGCTTCAAAGTAAACAAAGCCCGTAACCTCTTTGCTATTGTTGCCATAGCACTAACCTCATTGCTATTTACAACACTGTTCACTATGGGGATTGGCGCTGGGGAAAACTTACAACGGGCGACCATGCGCCAGGTCGGTGGAGATGGACATGCCGTACTTAAATATATAACGGATGACGAATTTAATCATGTCAAGGATCATCCGTTGATCAAGGAAATAGCTTATAACCGTATATTAAGCGATCGAGTTATGAACGATAATTTTCTAAAACGCCATACGGAGTTCTGGTATTACGACGATGTAGGGATGAAGCTTGGTTTTATTGAGCTTAAAGAGGGGCACAAGCCTGCGGCGGAAAATGAAGTAATCGCAGACTCCAAGACGTTGCAGCTATTGGGTGTTCCACTGGAGGTTGGAGCACCTTTGAGACTAAAGCTTGACATACGAGGTAAAGAAGTACAGCGTGATTTTATCCTCTCCGGCTGGTGGAAAAGCGATCCTGTGTTCAACACAGGACAAATATTCGCCTCCAGATCCTATGTCGATGCTCATGCAAAGGAATTACAAAGCACCTATAAAAAAGATCATTTCTATACAGGAACCATTAGTGCATATATGATGTTCGACAATAGCCTTGATTTGCGGGGAAAGCTCAGTAAAGTGATTACCGAAAGCGGGTATTCGCTTGACGAAGATGCACCGAACTATATCGCGAATAATGTAAATTGGTCATACATCTCGACCAATTTTAGTATGGATGCGGGAACAATCATGGCACTTACTTCTGCCCTGATACTGATCGTATTTACCGGCTATTTGATCATCTATAACATTTTTCAAATATCGGTGATGCGAGATATTCGTTTTTATGGTCTTTTAAAGACGATCGGCACAAGCGGCAAGCAGATCCGCCGGATCATTCGCAGACAGGCGTTAGTTCTTTCAGTGATAGGAATCCCGTTTGGATTAATAGCAGGTTTTTTTGTCGGTAAAGCACTTATACCAATTCTTATGAACAACACTACCTTTGCTGGCACCGAGATATCGGTATCTCCCAACCCATGGATTTTTATAGGATCGGCTTTGTTCGCGCTCATTACCGTAATGATCAGCACTTTCAAGCCAGGCAGGATTGCGGCAGCTGTTTCGCCGGTTGAGGCAGTAAGATACACAGACGGAAATACCAAGGGCAGCCGTAAGCTGAAAAAATCCACCAAAGGCGCTAAAATGATCTACATGGCTCGCTCCAACTTGGGGCGCAATACAAAGCGTACCGTGTTGGTAGTCATCAGTCTTTCGTTGAGCCTTGTACTTCTTAACACGGCCTTCACCCTGTCTCAGAGCATTGATATGGATAAGTTTGTATCCAAATTCAATGACACTGACTTTCTCATTGCTCATGCTGAATATTTTCATCGTCCCTATTTTAGCGGCCCTAAAAATGAGACCTCCGAGAGCTTTATTCAGGCTGTACAAACACAGCCCGGCTTTGAAGAGGGCGGTCGCTTGTACGGCGGCAGATTAGTGCTTACTGTCGAGAATGGAAAATACACCCATGAGGACGATGAGACTGATTCTCGCGGCAACTTCATTGCGGCAGTATATGGGTTGGAAGATTTACCACTGCACCGTTTGCAATTGATCGACGGTGAGCTTGATTTTGAGAAGCTGGCTTCAGGTAAGTATATTCTAGAGGGAGTTGATCTCAACGACAATGGCAAACCTTATTTGGAATATATGCGTTACAAAGTGGGGGAAGAAGTTACTCTTCATAGCTACATGGGGACCAAAGAAGATCCACTAGACAAAGAGTATACTACGCATGCATTCACAGTGCTTGGTCATGTTGCAATTAAATATAGTACCAATTCTGATCGCCTTTCAAGTAAGTATAACTTCTATCTTCCGGCGAATATTTACAAGCCGCTTACGGAGCAGCCTGCTGTGATGAGCTACGCCTTTAATGTATCCCCTGATCAGGAAGAGGCCATGGAGAGCTTTTTAAAAAGTTACACCGAAACTACAGAGCCAGTAATGAACTACACATCCAAATTTACTTCAATGAATGAGTTTTCCGGTATGCAAAACACCATCATGATGATCGGCGGCACGCTCAGTCTGATTATCGGCCTAATTGGTATCCTCAACTTTGTAAACGCAATTCTGACGAGTATATTGACACGGCGTCAGGAGTTTGCCATGCTGCAAAGTATCGGCATGACCAAAAAGCAATTGCGAGGTATGCTGATCTATGAAGGGCTATATTATGTTCTCGGCACCGCCCTATTCTCCATTTTATTAGGGATCATATTTTCTATTTCAATTGTGAAACCCCTAAGCAGTATAATGTGGTTTTTGAGCTATCACTTTATAATATGGCCACTTGTAGCCTTATTGCCTTTTCTGCTTGTGCTCGGGATATTCATTCCACTGGCAGTCTATTCTTTGAACGACAAACAGAGTATAGTAGAGCGGCTTCGGGAGTCAGAGTAGATTTACCGAGAAAGTCCATAATACCAGTGTGGATTATAAAAAAGATGACTCCTGATCAATTCAGAAGTCATCTTTTTATGCTCAGAAAGGTATTTTTGTCTGAACGCCTACAGCTCCCACTCTTCCCGTAAAAGCCCCATTCGGATCGAATCATAATACTCTCCATTATAATATCTGCACTTGCGAAGCCTGGCTTCGAGGGTCATGCCCAGCTTCTCCCCCACCTTCATCATCCGATGGTTCCCTGACCAGGTTGTAAAGCCCACTCTCACTAGAGGTAATGTATTAAACAAATGTGTGATCCATAGTCGAAGCGCCCTCGTACCATACCCACCGCTCCAATACTGCGAATCAAAGATACCTATCCCCATTTCAAGCCATTGTGAAGGCTGATGCTCCCAATAGTAGCTCACAGATCCAATGACCTTGCCTTCCACTTCAATGATCCAAAAGTCATCTTGCCCGATTCGCTTTTCCTTCTCTTTTAAATAATCATCAAAAGAAAGTGGCTTATGTTCATAGTAGGGTGCATCCCACTGCTTCCATTCCGGTGCTTCTTCCTTAAAAGTTAACGTCCAAAGGGCATGTAGATCTTCTTCTCTAACGGGCCTAATCGTTAAATCCTTATCCGTATACATCGAGTACACTCCTTTTATAATAAAATTCATTCTATCTACTTTGGGCTATATTGAGCTTCATTGTATCTGCTTTTGCATTATTTCGAATTTCTATTTTTGTCCGTCTTTGGAGCGCATGCATAATTCAAGTTGACAAACAATCAAAAATAATATATCTTAATATCAAGATAATAAATATAAAGAAAAGTTTTCCGACTGATTATTTTGTTTAGAAAAACCTAATCATATAAAAACCAAGGAGGATAATGACATGAAACTATTAGGATTGCATCACGTTTCGGCGATTACAGCAGCGGCGGCTAAAAATGTTGATTTTTATACTCAGGTAATGGGACTTCGGTTGATTAAGAAAACGGTGAACCAAGATGATGTTAGTGTGTATCACCTTTTTTACGGAGATGAGCGTGGGACTGCGGGTACGGAAGTTACTTTCTTTGAAATTCCACATGCGGGACAAACTCGTACAGGAAATAACAGCATTTCAGCGCTCTCCCTACGGGTACCGAACGACAAGGCACTGGATTACTGGAAAAACCGCTTCGAGCAACTGGATGTAAAGCATGGTGAAATTACGGATCAAGCGGGACGCCTGGCACTTTCGTTTGAGGATTTTGAAGGACAACGCTTCTTCCTCGTTTCAGATGAGCATGATCACGGAATGCGCGGCGGCACGCCTTGGGAGAAAAGCCCTGTCCCTGCCGAATACGGCATTGTAGGACTTGGGCCGGTTCATCTGACCATTCCCAAAGCGGAGAATACCATTCTTATTCTTGAACAGGTTATGGGCTTCCGCAAAAAAGGCTCCTACCCTTCCCCTGTTGCTGGACAACCGGATGTGGTCATCTATGAAACGGGTGAAGGCGGTACAGGAACTGAGGTGCATCTGGAAGAGCGCAACGATCTGCCACAAGAGCGACCAGGACGCGGCAGTGTGCACCATGTAGCTTTCCGTGTTGAAACCGAGGAAGAGCTCAAACAATGGGTAGAGCGGATTGGTCAGCTGCAAATTTCCAACTCTGGTTTTGTAGATCGCTTTTATTTCCGTTCCTTGTACTTCCGTGAGCCGAACGGCATTCTGTTTGAATTGGCAACCGATGGGCCCGGCTTTGATACGGATGAAGAACTGGAGTTTCTGGGTGAATCGCTGGCGTTACCGCCATTTTTGGAATCGCGCCGCGCATCTATTGAAGCCAATCTTAAACCGCTTAACACTAAACATTAATAGGGTTATATTTGCTCTAAAATCACACAAAGCCGGGACTCCTACATCATGTAGAGGTTCCCGGCTTTTTTTCGTGCAACCGTTATGCTTACAGCTTTTTATCATCCACACTGTTCAGCCATGCTTCGATTTCTCCGATTACAGAGGCGATACAGCCATCTTGGAACGGCGAGATCAGTCCAGCCAGCTCAACCAATCCGGTAAAGGATCGGCTTCCCCCGGCACGACACAGCTTCAAATAATCTTTCCACGCCGCTGTCCGGTCGATACTCATGCGTTTCCAGAATTGGAACGCACACAGTTGCGCGAGTGTATAGTCAATGTAGTAGAACGGAGATTGGAAAATATGCCCCTGCTTGTGCCAGAATCCACCCTGCTCGAGATATTCGTTGCCTTCATAGTCCAGATGCGGTTTATACTTACATTCGATGGAACGCCATGCACTTTTACGTTCTGCTGGGGTCCAATCGGGGTGCTCATATACGGCATGCTGGAATTCGTCCACGGCTACGCCGTAAGGCACGAACAGCAACGATGAAGATAAATGTTCAAAGTGATATTTGTCCGTATCTTCCTCGAAGAACAGATTCATCCAGGGCCATGCGAAAAACTCCATACTCATAGAGTGGATCTCAGCCGCCTCCATCGTTGGCCAATGGTACTCAGGAATTTCAAAATGTCGGCTTTCATAGACCTGGAAGGCATGACCTGCTTCATGCGTCAAAACGTCGATATCACCGGATGTACCATTGAAATTGGAGAAAATAAACGGCGTGCCATATTCGCTCAAAAATGTACAATAGCCTCCACTTTGTTTTCCCTTTTTGCTGATCAAATCCATCAATCCACGTTCGATCATAAAGCTGAAAAATTCATGTGTTTCCGCTGAAAGTTCCTCATACATACGTGCCCCATTACGAATAATCCACTCCGGGTCTCCTTTAGGCGTAGGATTGCCTGACAGGAAGTTAAAGCCCTCGTCATAATAGCGAAGCTGATCTACTCCGATCCGTTCGCGCTGGCGCTCCTTCAGCTTGGTTGCCAGAGGAACGATGTGCTTCAGCACCTGCTCGCGGAAATTGGCTACCATCTCGGCATTGTAATCTGTCCGTCCCAAGCGGGCATAGCCCAATTCTACGAAGTTGTCATAGCCCAGCTTGTGTGCCATGCGCGTACGTACCTTCACCAGTTCATCATAAATCCGGTCCAGCTCGTCCTCATGCTCACTCATAAATTGATATTTAGCCTCGGAGGCCTGTTTGCGTGTCTCCCGGTTGGTAGCCATTTCGAAAGGCAGGAGCTGCGACAATGTGCGTTCTTCTCCCTCAAACGGGATCTTTGCTGAAGCAATCAATTGAGCATATTCCGAGGTCAGCTTATTCTCCTGCTGTAAATCCTCAATAATATCCGGATGGAACGACTTGAGTGCTACCTCGGCAATACTGAAAAGCTGGCTGCCCCATTGACTCTCCAACTCGTTGCGGAATGGAGAATCCACCAATGCCCGGTAGTAATCGGTTACATACTCCTGAATAACCGGCATGAAATCATCAGCGTACTCTTGCTCCGCTTTGTAAAAGGCGTCCTCTGTATTAATGGAGTGCCGAACTTCCACCAATTGCAATTGCGTTTCCACATTACTGCGCAGCTTATTAATCGCATGAATCACTTCATTTTGACGTTCTACGCTGTCCGCCTCACGAAACTGCTGCAACAGCGTTTTAAACCGCTGTTCAATTTCAGGTTGCTCTGGTCGGCTGTAAGCCATTTGGCTGAATAATGTCATTGCTTCGGTTCCTCCTTAAATGTAATAAATCTGATGCCTATTATACAGTACGATTAGACCAAACTGGAAGCTGAAATTCCAATAAAATACAACCTCAAAAGCCGCAATACTATGTATTGCGGCTTTTGAGCCTAATCTAATTTATATATCATAGATGTCGCTGCCTAAAGCAACCTAAATATATATACAGCCTGGTGGGGATTTATAAGTCTCCCCAAAGTCGCAGACCTTCATGCTTTATTGATTTTGCAAACGATGTGCCGCATGCAGGGTTGGACCGACGAATTCATTCAGCTTGAAGCTACCTTCAATAGCCTGTGTAATGAATTTCTTGGCCTGATCCACTGCTTCACGTACAGTCAGCCCTTGAGCCAAACCAGCCGTTACCGCTGCCGAAGTGGTACAGCCTGCACCGTGGGTAAAGCTTGTTTTTACAACATCAGCTTCAAACCAGTCAAAAGTGATTCCGTCATATAGCAGATCCATTGCTTTACCTGCGCGAATTTTGCCACGGTCCTTGATCAGTACATGCTTAGCTCCACGCTCATGGATAATCGCAGCCGCTTCCTGCATCTGCTCCAGTGTCGTGATCGGTCCATTCTTCGCCAGTTGCGAAGCCTCGAACAAGTTCGGTGTTACCAGGTCAGCGCCAGGAATCAACAATTCCAGCATCGCCTCTGTGTTTTCCGGCTGAAGCACTTCATCCGTACCCTTGCAGACCATGACCGGGTCAATTACAATCCGCTTCAGATCATGCTTTTTCAAATGGCTGGCTACCAGCTCGATAATATCAACCGAGCCTAGCATACCGGTTTTCATCGCATCAAAACCGATACCTTCCAATACAGTACGCAGCTGCGCTTCTACCACATCCAACGCAACAGGATATACAAGATGGTCCCAGGTTTTAGGCCCCATCGCTACTACGGTTGTCAATACGGTCATACCATATACGCCAAGCTCCTGAAAGGTTTTCAGGTCTGCCTGAATACCTGCTCCACCGCTTGTGTCGGAGCCGGCTATCGTTAATGTTTTGGGAATCGTCATTTGTTCATGCTCTCCTTCACTTTCTGTGCTGCATTTATCCTAATCCCGCTTGCGAAACTTGTCAACGCGCAAAACGGTTCTCTCTATGCTAAAAGTCACAGGCAACGACAGCAGCTAAAAAACGAGAATATCCCCTTTTGAAACGGGAACATCCTCGCAATAACGTGTTATATGAAGAATTCGAATGAAATTTAGAATTATAAATACCCGCCGGTACTGTGATCATAGGCATGATTCTTTTCATTTGCACGTACGCCCTGGCACAGGCTCTGATACAACTGCTGCTGTTCCGGTGTAGCAAAATTCCGATGCTGCTCAAATAAAGCCATACAACCAATGATATGTTCGGTATAGCTATTATCGACAGACAGTTGCAAGCAATGCAGTGTTTGTCCCACTCCCTCGGGATAATCGCCTTTTCGGAAATAATATTCCGCATACACCTTACAAAAGGATGCAAAGCGAAATGCGTTAAAGTGCTTGCGATAATGAGTGTCCCATCGTTCCGGTGCAAGCTCCCAGAAGTTCTTGAGTTGCTGACTAAACAGTCCCAATTCGGCATCCACGAAATAGCCGAAACGGTTCGCCGATTCGAGCAAGGTGTTCAAGCCTTCCAGTGTCTCATCCGGATGCTCACGCAGGTAAGTAATATATTCATAGATTGCAGAAGTGTTGCCCATTTTAATTTCAGTACAAAGTCGGTTGCCCTGTGCATATACACGATGTAGATTGACTACTTTCCAGCCTTCTTCGTCTAAACCCTCAAACCAGCTCAAATCTGCATAACCTTCAATCCATTGCTTGGATTCCTCATATCTACCCTGAAACTCATAGCAACTGGCCTTGAGCAGATGCCCCTGAGCATAGTAATAAACGAGCGGCTTAAGCAGCTCCAGGTGCTCATCTCCAAAACGGTTCCGATTGCGATACAATGCCTGCGCCAGCTCTCTTAGCTCGTCCGCATACATTTCCATCTCGGACCATTGCATTTTTAAAGCAAACACTTGAGATAGCATATGTAAGCCTTCCAATGCGTAAATTTCCGGTAGACGACTACGGTACAAATGGAATTGTACTGCAGCCTTCAAGTTCCGTTGGTTATCCTTAATCTGAATCTGGAATATACGGAAATAGCTGATCGCCAATCGTTCAGAGTGGGTATACTTCTCACTCTCGATGACACAATCATACAGAAGCATGGAAGCTTCATGTCTGCCATCCTCAAACATCGCTTCTGCGGTCTCAAAAATAGCAGGAACATTCGATAAATCGTCCATCAAATAGCCAAGTACACTGCGTATACACTCCAGCTTGTTCAACTCTGAGCAACGCAGGAGAAACGGACGCAACCTCCTCCAGTGTGGTAAGGAATGAATAAAACATTCATCAACATACATCTCGAACAAAGATCCTTCTTCCAATCCCATGGCCTCGGTAATCAGATCAAGCTGATTGACTGAGATCGGCCGTGGTGGGTTCCGATTAAGTATACCGCTAAGTGTACCCGGATTTACCTTGGAAGCATCTGCAAAACATTGCATTGAAATGCCTTCAGTTTGAATATACTTTTCTATTTCTGCGCGGATCGTGGTGTTTTTTTCCAAAGGGACACCCCCTCAAACGAATGATGGTGACTTTTTCATTACCTTTTAAACCAAAATTTGTTTAATCAAAGTATATGTCTATTTATACGAGAGGTCAATAACTTTAAACACGACTCAGGACATATAAAATCACGAATTTTGTACGATCCTAAATCTGTTTTATGAAAAAAGACCGTCCTCTGCGGGACAGTCTATTTCTATTATTTTGATGCTGTGGACTTATAGGACAAAAACAAGTTAGCAGTTTTACCGTGAACGTCCGAAATCGATGGCAAACTTAGCGTACCCTTCTACCGTTAACCCTTCGTAAAGCAATTCCGAATAGGCATTAGCGGCATCCGTTGCTTGCGGTGAGGTCAGGAACGTCACATGCGGACGCCCTGACCATGGGGCGAGGGACCAATGGCCGTCAGCTTTTGGCGTCAACGTCTTCATATGCCGCACGTATTCGGTCAGCACATGACGGTTCTCATCCGGTGAAGCAAGTATAATTCGCTCTCCACCCGGATTGACTAGCGCAGAGGAAAACGCGCGATAGTTATTCGTAACAACCAGATAATGTCGCTGCATATCCATCGGTTCGCCATTAAAAGACATCTGAATGATTCTGTGTGCATCTGGGTCCTTTAGGCCCCCGTCAGCATCATATCTGGCGGGCTGTGTTACATCAATCTGATACCTGATGCCGTCGATGATATCGAAATTAAAGCTTGGAAAATCAGAATTAATCAGCTCTTGCTCTTGTTCTGCTGAAGGATCAATTTGCCGGAATTGTCCAGCAGACCACTCCAGCCATTCCCGGATTTCCGTTCCGGTCAGTCGAACGACATGCAACGTATTCGGAAAATTGTACAGATCGGCGATATGCTTGATCGCCAACGTCCCTGCCGGAATATGGGTATAGTACGATGGGCCATATCTGCCGCCTGTTTTAAAAGGAGCTGCTGCCGACAGAACGGGCAATCCTTCGTACTCGCTCCCTTGCATCTGCTGCTTCACATACCACATTTGCGCATCATTCACGAGCTGAACCGAAGCATCATCCATCACCTGAGCAAAAAAGCTGTTCACCGCCATCGTCGTCTGACCTACAGGTGCACGAATATACTCCAATGTTCCGGCATGCTCTTCTGCTACCGCCAGTTGAATGGCAGTATCCGGTTGTACCAGCGCCTCCTTGCGTATCGGATCATACACCGGGCGTACCTCGGCAGCAGATGCAGCCACTTGCCACTTCCCTCCACTAAAGGCCAGCTCCAGATCAATGATACCCAGATGATCCCCCCAAAAGCCCGGCTCCACGGCTGGGATATCGTGGATGATACCTCGCTCTACATCAACACCTGTTTTCCCCATAAACGAAGGTCCTGGAAATACTTTATGTGCATGACCAAACACAATGGCATCGATCCCTTCCACCCTGCTGAGATGCAGCACCGCATTTTCCATATCCATTGTTTCGGGAATATCCTCAAAGCCAGCATGGGGCATGGCAATAATCAGATCAGCTCCTGCCGCCTTCATTTCTGGAATAAACCGTCTTGCCGTTTCCAGCATATCTTTGACGATGATTTTCCCCTCCAGCCACGCCTTGTCCCATTGCATAATTTGCGGAGGCACAAAGCCGATGACCCCCACCTTCAATAGATGCTTACCGCCTACTTCATCCTCCACCGTCTTATCCAGCAACAGATAAGGTGTAAAGTAATTTTGTTCTTGTTCTCCCGCTATATAAATGTTGGCATTCACATAAGGAAATTGCGCTCCTCGAAGGCAAGTCTGCAAATATTCCAGTCCGTAGTTAAATTCATGATTCCCGATATTGCCTGCCTCATATCCAAGCAGATTCATGGCTTTATAGGCGGGATGCACCGCGCTTGGGTCCTGTTGGATTCGCTGTACAGCATAATCTCCCATTGGATTCCCTTGAATCACATCTCCGTTATCCAGCAGCAGGTGATTGGGTACCTCCGCCCGGGCTATTTGAATCAAGCTGGCTGTTTGCGCCAGACCATAATGCAGCGTTTCCTGATCCGTATAATAATCGTAATTCCACAAGCTGACATGCAGATCGGTTGTAACCATAATGCGGAACTTCACTCTCACAGGATCTACATTTCCACGGCCTGCCTTTTCGTTAATATCCAAAATATCCAATCTTGTTCTCTCCCTCAGCTTCGGTCATAGAGCTTGAACAAGTCTAACAGAGCACTGTTAAGAGAATGTTAAAAAAGCAATTTGCATAAATCTAGAATGCAGTTTCTAGCATACGATAAATTTTACATCATTTTTACCAAAGTCAGGAGTGATTTTTACCCTAGCTGCGGGACTAGCTGTTAAGATTTGGTTTGTCACAGTATTTACAGGTTTTTTATTATCGTTATTACTATGTTTAGGGGGAAATTATTTTGTTCAAAAAAGCACTGACCTTGTGCATGACCTTCACACTGGCAGCGGGTCTAGCCGCTTGTGGCTCTAACGCAAGCAATAACAACAGCGCGTCCACTCCGGGTACAGATGGCTCTAAAAACGAAAGCACAGCCTATGTTCCTAAGGAGTTAAAGGTACAGTTCGTTCCTTCTCAAAATGCAGATACGCTCGAAGCCAAAGCCAAACCACTCGAAAATCTACTGGGTGACAAGCTTGGAATTCCGGTAAAAGTAACTGTATCTCCTGACTACAATACAATTGTGGAAGCCATGTCTTCCAAACAGGTAGATGTAGGATTCCTTCCGCCGAATGCTTATGTACTGGCCCACGATAACCGTAAAGCAGCCGACTTGCTGTTGCAAGCTCAACGCTACGGAATTGAAGATGCTACAGGCAAGGACACAACTGAAAAAGTAAACTTTTATAAAGCCATGATCGTGGTGAAAAAGGATTCTCCGATTCAAAGTCTAGCTGATCTGAAAGGCAAAAAGGTTGGCTGGCAAAATGTAACCTCCTCCGCAGGCTACGTGTACCCCGCAGCAGAGCTGAAAAAAGCTGGCGTGGACCCGGACACGGATGTACAGGGTGTGACAATCAAAGGCCACGATGCTGCTATTCTGGCGTTGCTGAACGGTCAGGTTGATGCGGTAGCTGTTTTCCAGGATGCACGTAACACGGTGAAGAAGGAAATCCCGGATGTATTTGAAAAAACTCGCGTCATTCATTACACAGCTAAAATTCCAAATGACACCGTCAGCGTACGTTCTGATATGGATCAGGCGTGGAGAGACAAGATCAGCCAAGCCTTTATTGACATTGCCAAAGACCCAGCAGGCGGTGAAATCATTAAAGAGATTTACACCCATGTAGGTTATGAAAAGGGCGACGATAAAAACTTCGACTCCGTGCGTGAATACGCCGAAGCCGTTGGTCAAGCGGTTAAGTAATCGGAGCAAACAAGGTACTGTAATGAGGTAACAGCTACGAAACAGGCTTTACGAATGACAGGGCAGCACCGTCCATGTATTCATGGCGGTGTTGTTTTCATTCCACCCCATCGGGGGAGAAAGTTGGGAGCATATGATCGAATTCCGTAACGTATCGAAAACATACCCGAACGGCACCAAAGGGTTGAATAATATTAATTTGACGATTCAGGAGGGAGAAATGGTCGTCATTGTCGGCCTATCCGGTGCAGGCAAGTCTACCCTGCTGCGTTCCATTAACCGACTGCATGACATTACGTCCGGTGACATTGTCGTGGGTGGCAGGTCTGTCACGTCTGCTGGAAGCAGCGAGCTGCGGCGCATTCGCCGTGACATCGGCATGATCTTTCAAAGCTTCAATCTGGTTAAGCGTTCGACGGTACTCCGCAATGTACTTTCCGGCCGCGTCGGCTATCATTCAACGCTGCGAACCATTCTCGGCCTCTTCCCGAAGGAGGATATCGAACTGGCACTAACAGCGCTGGAGCGCGTGAACATCCGCGAAAAAGCCTACAGCCGGGCAGATGAACTGTCCGGTGGCCAACAGCAGCGCGTATCCATCGCCCGCGCTCTGGCGCAGGAGGCTAAAATCATTCTGGCGGACGAGCCTGTCGCATCGCTGGATCCGCTGACCACCCGCCAGGTAATGGATGACCTCCAGCGCATCAACCGTGAAATGCAGATTACAACCATCGTCAATCTGCATTTCATTGATCTGGCACGCGAATATGCAACGCGGATCATCGGATTGCGCGCCGGAGAAGTGGTCTTTGACGGCACACCGGAGGAGGCTACGGATGAGGCCTTTGCGGAGATCTACGGCCGGGCCATCAAGCATGATGAGCTGCTGGGAGTGGGATCATGAAGCCCGACTCTACTGCCCAGCCGCTCTCTTCGACGCAACCGTCACCACATGCTGGACCGCCGCAGCCAAGCAAGCCGCCCGCAGGGCCACCTTTGCCAGGACGTTACAAGCGTTATGCCACCTGGATGATTTTTATCGTGGTGCTGGTAGCCTGCTCCATTCATACGGATGCCACACCTTACCAGTTGATCGTCGGCTTGCCGGAGATGGGCAAATTGTTGGGGGAAATGTTTCCACCCGACTGGAGCTATCTGCCTACCATCTGGAAACCGATGCTGGAAACGATCCAGATCGCCATTGTTGGCACGACATTGGGAGCCATATTGGCGATCCCTGTCGCGTTACTATGTGCTTACAATATTATGCCGCGCAAGCTGATTTCGCTGCCAATGCGCACGATCCTGAATCTAGTACGGACGATTCCTGATTTGCTGTTCGCCTCAATCTTTGTGGCGGTGTTCGGCATCGGGCCGTTTGCAGGGATGCTCGCCCTGCTCTTCTTCTCCTTCGGTATCATAGCCAAACTGACCTTTGAGGCGATTGAAGCCATTGATCCCGGGCCGCTGGAAGCCATGACCGCTGTTGGCGCAAGCCGCATTCAGGTCATCGCCTTTGGAGTGGTTCCGCAGGCTCTTCCTTATTTTGTGTCGTACTTGCTATATACCTTTGAGGTTAATGTGCGCGCGGCTTCCGTTCTGGGCCTGGTCGGCGCTGGCGGTATCGGTCTGTTGCTCGACCGTTCCTTGGGGCTGTTCCGATATGATCGGGCAAGCATTATTATTCTACTGACCCTCGTCATCGTCCTTGCGATTGATTACGGCAGTAACCTGCTACGGAGGAAATTATTATGAATGATCCTACGCTTCGCAGACCTATTGGCTCCCGCCTGCGCCTATGGGCGATAGCTATTCTGCTAATCATCATTTATATTTGGGCTTTTCGCGGGATGCAGTTTGAAGGATTACAGGGAACGGCCAAAAGTGTCTCCGTCGCTATATTGGATGGCTTCCTTCATCCCGACTGGTCGTTCGTCTACATCCCTGAGGGAGAGGATTTGCTGCGCGGGTTGCTGGATACGCTGGTCATTTCAGTGCTCGGAACCTTCGTGTCTGCATTTGTCTGCCTTCCGTTCGCCTTTTGGGCGTCCAGCAATATGACCCGTCTGCGTCCCTTATCGGGTAGCGGGAAATTTGTGCTTAGTGTCATACGGGTATTTCCCGAAATGATCGTCGCCATCCTATTTATCAAAGCCGTGGGCCCCGGTTCATTTGCGGGTGTGCTTGCCCTTGGCATTCACTCCATCGGCATGCTGGCGAAGCTTTTCTCGGAAACGATCGAAAGTGTCGATCACGGGCCCCAGGAAGCTTTGATCGCGTGCGGTGCCAACCGTTGGCAGGTGATTTTCTTCGCCGTGCTACCGCAGGTGATTCCACAATTTCTTTCGTATTCGCTTTACCGTTTTGAAATTAATATCCGTTCCGCTACCACGCTCGGTCTGGTCGGTGCAGGCGGTATCGGTACTCCGCTACTATTTGCACTCCAAATGCGCAACTGGAACCGTGTAGGCGTTATCTTGCTCGGCATTGTGGTCCTGATCATTTTGACGGATCTGATTTCCGGTTGGCTGCGCAAACGGATCGTATAATAGAACTCTAAACGCCCAAAAGCCTCTCCTGTGTAAAAAGGGACATGTTATGCCCCCATTCACTCGGAAGAGGCTTTTGCCGTTCGTTCAACAACTCCCTGCCAATTCATCTATGACCCGTCGGACTTCCTCAGCCGTATTGTAAAAATGCGGAGCCACACGTATAACATCCTTTCGTGCTGAAACGATCATATTTTGGCTTCTCAAACGCCTCTCCACAGCCGACACGTCGGCTATTTCAACAGCGAGCAGGCTTGGTAATGTGCCTCCCCTGTAAGGTGTACGTATGTGTAACCCTTTGCGCCGTCCATATTCAATGGAAAAATCCAACAACTCACTCATATAAGCCTGAATATTCGTGACCCCAATCTCCAGCAACAGCTTTAAGGCCGCATTGGCGGCAAAAATGCTAATGAAAGAAGGCAATCCCGTCTCAAAGCGTCGGGCTCCCGCCGCCGGAACCGGGTGAGCAATATCAAACCGAGAAGCGGGCTCCTGCCCAAGCCAGCCAGTAAGACGGGGCTTGAAGCGGTCTATTCGATCCTTGCTTACATAAAGAAAAGCCACTCCCGGAATTCCCAGCATATATTTACGTGCTCCCGCGACCAAAATATCTACACCCATTGCCTTTACATTCACTGGAATGATCCCTACAGACTGATAAGCATCCACAAACAGCAACGCCTGATTTCGGTGAGCTATATCTGCAATGGATTTTAAATCCTGCTGAAATCCGTTGGTATAGTTCACTTGTGACACCATAACGAGCGCAGTTTTCTCCGTAACATGCTCCTCATACTGCTCTATCATCACTCCTCCCTCAATGGAGGGGATACAGCGGATGTGATCACGGAACATCTCCTGTGCCTGCCAGATGTGTCCCACCGTCGGAAAGTCGGTGTCCGCATACACAATGCCTTCTTTTCCCGGTACATAAGGAAGGGCTGTGGCCACCCCGGCAATCGCCTCAGAGGCTGAGGACAGGACCGCAATTTCATCAGACTCCGCCCCGATAAGCTTGGCAAAATGCCCTCTGGCCTCCTCCAAACGTGCCATAGACAGATCGCCGTTATGACCGTGTTGCAGCAAACTTCGATGATATTCCTCAATGGCAGCGGAAACTGGCCTCGATACAGCCCCCTGTGAACAGCTCCCTACATGGATATGTGAGGACAGC
Organism: Paenibacillus sp. FSL L8-0158; assembly: GCF_038592965.1. GTDB lineage: Bacteria > Bacillota > Bacilli > Paenibacillales > Paenibacillaceae > Paenibacillus > Paenibacillus polymyxa_D. The sequence goes on from NZ_CP151949.1 coordinate 4,962,897, forward strand.
ACTGGAAACAGCTGACGGTAGGACTGAAACGGATGTTTCATTTTTCCCTTCGCTCCTCCTGGGCACACCAACGTGCCTTGATATGATCATTTTATTATCCATATAAGCCACCTTAGAACAAGAGCCTCCCTTCCCATCTCCTCGCCGTTAACAGACGATAGACGTAAAGAGAGGCCCTGAGGGATCATATACAAAATCATAAACTAATGCACGCGTTTGCGTCCAAACCAGCTTTTAAGCACCAAAGTTGCCAGAGCAAGTAACAATAACAACGAGGCCACCGCAAAAGATGCCGAGAACTGATATTCGTTATACAAAATTTCCACATGCAGCGGCAGTGTATTCGTCTCTCCCCGGATATGTCCGGAGACGACGGACACTGCGCCGAACTCACCCATGGCTCGTGCATTACACAAAATGATGCCATACAGCAGACCCCACTTGATGTTCGGCAGCGTCACTTTCCAGAAAATGCGCCAACCGCGCGCGCCCAGCGTGACCGCCGCTTCTTCCTCTTGCTGTCCCTGATCTTCCATCATTGGAATGAGTTCTCGCGCCACAAATGGAAAGGTGATGAACAGCGTCGCCAAAATAATACCAGGCAAAGCAAATATAATTTTAATATCATGCTCGTCCAGCCACGGTCCAAGCCAGCCCTGTGCACCAAACACTAATACATACATCAGTCCTCCGACGACAGGAGAGATGGCAAAGGGTAAATCAATCAAGGTGACCAGCAAGCCTTTGCCGCGAAATTGAAATTTCGTGATCAGCCAAGCGGCAGCTACACCAAATACCGTATTCAGCGGTACCGTTATCGCTGCTACCAGCAGCGTCAACCGCAATGCAGACATGGCATCTGGGTCTCGTAGCGCTTCGACGTATACGCCCCATCCTTGCTTGAGCGCTTCGGTAAGCACGACGATTAGCGGCAATACCAGTACCCAGAGCAAAGCTAAAAAAGCAGCACCAATCAGCGTCCACTTCACCCAAGTGGCTTCGGTCGTGACCCTGTTGGGCGGTGCGGATGAAGGCACTGGTGCAGAAGCAAGCTCCTGCCCAGTTATTGCTTGTGACATGGTGTATCCCTCCTTAGAACACGGGTATTATGCGCAGCGCTGCATATTAACGTTAAATAATTATATTAAACAGTTGCGTTTAGGCAGTACGCCGCCGTGACCAGCGCTGGATGCTGTTAATCACAAGTAACAGCACGAATGAAATCACCAACAGCATCAACGCTACCGCCGTAGCTCCTGCATAGTCATTTTGCTCCAGCTTGGACATTATGAGCAGTGGAGCAATTTCCGTCTTCATTGGCATATTGCCAGAGATGAAGACGACAGAGCCGTACTCGCCAATGCCACGGGCAAAGGCGAGCGCAAAACCCGTCAGCAGCGGTGGCACCAGCTCCGGCACAATAACGCTGCAGAAGATACGCCATCTGCCAGCTCCCAGCGTAGCAGCGACCTCCTCCTCGTCCTTGTCCAGTTCCTCCAGCACCGGCTGAACTGTCCGTACGACAAACGGAATGCCAATAAACATCAATGCTAGCGTAATCCCCGTCTGTGAGTACGCCATCCTCCATCCAAGCGGTTCAAACAACGAACCGATCCAGCCGTTCTGCGCATATAGAGCAGTCAAAGCAACCCCCGCTACCGCAGTAGGCAAAGCAAAGGGCAGATCAATCACCGCATCAAAAATTCGTTTCCCCGGAAACTCATAACGCACCAGCACCCAGGCTATCAATAAACCGAGAAACAGGTCGATCAGCGCCGCAGCCGCGGCACACAAAAAGCTAACCTTGTAGGAAGCCAGCACCCTGACATCAGTCGCCACGTCCCAAAATTTCTCCCACGTCAGTCCAGTTGAATTCAGAAGCAGTGCCGATAACGGCACCAGCACCACCAGACTGAGATACAGCACACTATAACCCATTGTTAACCCGAACCCGGGAAGTACGCGTTTTCGAGTGGCTTGCACTTGACTCATGTTCTGTCCATCCCTTTCTGAATCCATTCACTATGACACTCGCGGCTACCAATCCAATCGCCTACACAGTCCACCTATTTTATGAACTGCCGGGTACATAAATCTGGTCAAAAATGCCTTTGTCGCTGAAATGCTTCTGCTGCGTCTCCTTCCATGTCCCGAATACATCCTTCAAGGTTACGAGCTCCAATTTAGGAAATTGATCCTTGAACTTTGCCGTCACACTTTCTAATGTTGGGCGATAATAATTTTCAGCAGCAATGGTCTGCCCTTCTTCACTGTACAAATATTTCAGGTACGCGTCCGCTACCTCGCGTGTACCTTTTTTATCTACCACCTTATCGACTACTGCTACCGGAGGTTCAGCCAAAATACTGATCGACGGATACACGATATCAAATTTATCCGCACCCAGCTCCTTCACCGAGAGCAGTGCTTCATTTTCCCATGCAATCAGCACATCGCCAATTCCACGCTCTACGAAAGTCGTTGTCGCTCCACGTGCTCCGCTATCCAATACCGGCACATGCTTATACAGCTCCTGTACAAACTGCTGGGCCTTGGCTTCATCGTTATTGTTCTTCTTGAGCGCATAAGCCCAGGCTGCAAGATAGTTCCAACGTGCTCCACCCGAAGTTTTAGGATTCGGTGTAATGACTTGCACATCGCCACGGATTAAATCGTCCCAGTCCTTAATCCCTTTCGGGTTCCCTTTGCGTACCAATAACACGATGGTTGAAGTGTACGGGGCGCTGTTATGCTCATATTTACTTTGCCATCCCTCTTGAACGAGTCCTTTTTCCTGTAGCGCATCAATATCATAGCCCAAAGCCAGAGTTACCACGTCCGCATCCAGCCCGTCCTGCACAGAACGACTTTGCTTGCCAGATCCTCCGTGAGATTGCTTAATCGTAACCTTCTGTCCTTTCTCCTTCTCCCAATGAGCGGCAAATGCTTTATTATACGCCTCATACAGCTCACGGGTTGGATCATAAGAAACATTGAGCAACTCCACGTTCTTGGAGCCTGAAGCAGAGCTACCATCCTCCTTGCTTGACCCGCAAGCACTTAGCATCATCGTTAAAACCAAAGATAGTCCGAGAATAAGCCCTCTTTTGTATTTCCTCTTCATCAAGACACCCCTCATTCTATGTAATTTGTAAATACACATTCATTTACGCCTCTTATTTACAGACATACTTAAAAAAAAGAGCGGAGAATTCCCTGATGCAGCCCTGATAGGTCAAACCTGTCGCGTGTACAGTGTCTGCCTGCTGTTCCTAGAGGTTCTCCGCCAGAATGGCGAGATTATACTTTAATTCTTTAATTCCTACCTGTTTAATGAGTTATACGGATATAATACGAGAGTTTATGAGGGATGTCAAACCTTTTTTTAGTATGCATTATCTGTATTTTTCTTTCTTTAAGGGGGGCAGTCAGAAACATTGTATATGTTTCCGACCGTTTAGAGGTCATTTACACACGGAGTACGACTTAGTTGGCAACCGTTTCAAGATTAATCGAAAAGACTCCAAAAAGCTTCGGATTGTCCGTAGCCCTTCTCAACCACAGTTCACCTGATCCCACCATGACTCCCTGATAATTAACAAACAAATCATCTGTCTTTTGATTCACCAGCGCCTCGCGAATTGCGTCCGTAAAAATCTGATCATACTTGGCAATAAAATCTTTCTTATTCGGAATCGTTAGCGACTTTTCACTATCATTAACACGCAGAGGGTACAAAATATAATCGGCAACTTTCTCCTTGTCATTGTCGGCAACTGCCTTCTGCAGCGCTTTGAACGTGTTCAAAAACGCTTTAGGATCTTGAATACCAGCTACCTCAAAAGGGTTTTGCGATGGATTGGAGGCTGCCGGAGAAGAAGAAGTATCCGATGAAGCAGCAGGAGCCGAAGGAGCTGACTTTTGTGCATCAGTATCGCTGTTTTCTGCACTCTCGCTCTCTTTCGCTGCTTTGTCACTTTGGGCTGAACCGCTACGATTACCACCGGCTCCATTCTCGATCACGCTTGTACTGCTTCCAGTATCAATGGTTTCAGCATTCTTATCCTGACCACAGCCAGTAAGTGCTACAAAAGTAAGTGTAAGTAAAATAGCTGTGAGTGACAGCCTCCGTGACATCTTTTGATTACCGAATTCATGGTTTATGGGCACAACGGGTCATCCTTTCTGCTTTCTACTCTGACCTATTCTGTTCATTAAGTCTTCAACCGTTCTATTGTAACATAAGTAGACTAATGACCGCATGTCGTGCCCTTTCTGGAAGGAGCTTACAGTGTGATATATGCGAAGGTTTTAACGCTTCCTTGCGATCCATCGTTCGTATTTACTTTCAAAATCATCTCTTTCAGGGGGTCATTTGCAGCTTCATCCTGCCCCTCTGGCTTTACGAATAGCAGATCGTGGCGTCCTCCCGGCTGCAACGTTCGACTGGAAAACCCGCTCGTTGTACCTTGCAAGTCTAAACCATTCGCACTATTGAGAAGCGTGCGGTAGTGTTCGTATATCCTGCTCGAAAATGGTCAGTTGCTTCAGGAAATACAATAATCAATCAGTCTTTCATAAGCTGCTCCCCGAACATCGCTGTATAATCTGAACATGTCTCTCCCCCTCTGTCCTGTCCTCGGCCTTACAATAAAAAAAGCCGAACTCATATCTATTATGAGTCCAGCTGTAATATTTTTCAAACTTGATCAAACACATCCAATACGGATTTTTGAATAGGGCTTATCGCTTACTCTGTCACTGTTCCGTAGATTAGCACTGGCGCTTCCGCGTGATCTGCAATACGGATGTTCGCGTAGATTTTCTCCAGCACTTGGGCTACATCTTCACGGTTCGCATGGATAGTAACTAGCGAATCGCCTTTTTGAACAGCATCCCCGACCTTTTTGTTCAGCATCAAGCCGACAGCCAGATCAATCTCGGATTCTTTGGTCGCACGTCCTGCTCCAAGCAACATCGCTGCGGTACCGATTTCGTCAGCCACGATTTCAGCTACCACACCGTCCTGCTTCGCAGGCACCTCAATAAGATACTGTGCTTGCGGCAAGCGTTCGGGATGATCCACTACAGAAGCGTCACCGCCCTGATTCGCAATAAACTCTTTGAATTTCTCCAGTGCTTTGCCATTGCGAATGACTTCTTTGAGCTTCTCTTCGGCGTTTTCGAGGGAATCTGCCTTCCCTGCCAAAAATACCATCTGACTGCCCAAAGCCATACACAGCTCTTCCAGATCTTTTGGTCCTTCACCGCGCAGCGTATCAATCGCTTCTTTCACTTCCAGCGAGTTACCGATGGCCAGACCCAGCGGCTGACTCATATCGGAAATGACTGCCATCGTTTTGCGACCCACATTATTACCGATGCTCACCATGGCATGTGCCAGTGCTTTGGCATCATCTACGGTTTTCATAAATGCGCCTGCACCTGTTTTTACATCGAGTACGATAGCATCGGAGCCGGCAGCAATTTTCTTACTCATAATCGAGCTGGCTATCAGCGGGATCGAGTTGACCGTCGCCGTAACGTCACGCAAGGCATACAGCTTTTTGTCCGCAGGTGTCAGGTTGCCGCTTTGTCCGATGACCGCAATTTTGCTGCGATTCACCAAATCCACGAATTCGTCCTTGCTAATCTCGACGTGGAAGCCTGCTATAGCCTCTAGCTTGTCGATTGTTCCTCCGGTATGTCCGAGGCCGCGGCCTGACATTTTGGCTACGGGAATGTCCAAGGCTGCTACGAGCGGAGCCAGTACCAGCGTTGTCGTATCACCCACACCGCCAGTGGAGTGCTTATCGACCTTTACACCTTCAATCGCGGACAGATCAATGGTATCACCCGAATGAACCATCGCCATCGTCAGATCAGCGCGTTCGCGTTCAGTCATATCTTTGAAGAAAATGGACATCGCCAATGCACTGACTTGATAATCGGGAATTTCACCCTGAGTGTAGCCTTGGATAATAAAATTAATTTCCTCCGTACTCAGTTCTTTTCCGTCACGTTTTTTCTCAATCAAGTCTACCATTCTCATATGTCATTTCTCCTCACTGTGCGTATGATCGTTTACAGAGATACTGCTGTATCCAGTGCAACTTCCATCATTTCTTTAAAGGTTGTTTGCCGTTCTTCTGCGGTCGTTTCTTCCCCTGTCAGCAAATGATCGCTTACCGTCAGAATCGTCAGTGCGTTTACGCCAAACTTGGCTGCGAGCGTGTATAAAGCCGAAGTTTCCATCTCTACACCCAGCACGCCGTATTCCATCAGCTTTTGTACCACTGATTTGTCATCACGGTAGAAGCTGTCTGAGCTGAATACATTACCGACATGCATGTTCAAGCCTTTGGCAACACCACGATCATAAGCGCCCTTCAATAGATCGAAGCTGGCAATCGGCGAGTAATCGTAGCCGCCAAAGATATGGCGGTTCATGCCGGAATCCGTACAGGATGCCTGTGCCAAAATGACGTCACGAACGTGCACATGCTCCTTCATTCCGCCGCATGTACCCACGCGGAACAGGTTTTTCACACCGTATTCGCTAATCAGTTCGTTGACATAAATACTGATAGACGGCAGCCCCATCCCGGTTCCCTGTACAGATAGGCGTTTGCCTTGATACGTACCCGTGAATCCGAGCATTCCGCGTACCTCGTTGTAACAGGTCACGTCCTCCAGATACGTTTCAGCAATAAACTTAGCCCGTAGCGGGTCTCCTGGCAGCAAAATCGTTTCTGCAATTTCTCCGGGTTTGGCTCCAATGTGTACACTCATGTTTTTTATTCCTCCGTCCCATTTGTCCGTGCTTGTATCGTTATTTATATCGTTACTATTAATCTTTGTAATTTTGCTTGTACTCTTGCGGGCCCTTGATTACTGAAGCTCTGCCAAAAAGCTCGTTCCGTGTTCAGGCAGTTTTACACCAAAGTTATCCGCTACGGTCGCTCCAATATCAGCAAAGGTTTTACGAACCGCAAGCTCCTTGCCCCCAGCTGTAAAACGCGGGGAATATGCCAGCAAGGGTACATATTCGCGGGTGTGATCCGTTCCTCGATACGTCGGGTCATTCCCATGGTCTGCAGTGATGATTAGCAGATCGTCATCGGTCATTTTGGCAAAAACCTCTGGCAAACGCGCATCGTAATCGTCCAAAGCTTGACCATATCCCTGTGGATCACGACGGTGACCGTACACAGCGTCAAAGTCCACCAAATTCAGAAAGCTTAATCCGGTGAAATCCTCATCGAGCGTAGCCACCAGCTTATCCATGCCGTCCATATTGGACACCGTACGCACCGCCTTCGTTACACCCTCACCGTCATAAATGTCGGAGATTTTACCCAAGGCGATCACATCCAGACCTGCATCCTTCAGTTCGTTCATGGTGGTGCGACCAAACGGCTTGAGCGCATAATCATGTCGATTAGAGGTACGGGAGAAGTTCCCTGCCTCGCCTACGAACGGACGTGCAATAATGCGACCCAGCATATACGGATCTTCCAGCGTGATTTTACGGCAGAACTCGCAAATCTCATAGAGCTCCTTCAAAGGTACAACTTCCTCATGCGCCGCAATTTGCAGCACAGAGTCCGCCGAGGTATAGATGATGAGCGCTCCCGTTTTCACGTGTTCTTCGCCCAGCTCATCAATGATTTCCGTTCCGCTAGCAGGCTTATTGCCAATCACTTTGCGACCTGTGTGCTCCTCAATGCGCTGAATCAGCTCATCCGGGAACCCATCGGGAAATACACGGAAAGGAACCGCAATATTCAAGCCCATGATTTCCCAATGACCCGTCATCGTATCCTTGCCATTGGACGCTTCCTGCATTTTGGTATAATACGCGAGCGGCTTGTCGGCCGCCGCCACCCCTTCTATGGAACGAATATTGGACAAACCGAGCTTGCCCATATTCGGCATCTTCAGACCGCCACGTTCGCGGGCAATATGACCAAGAGTATCTACATCGTAATCATCAAACTGGGCAGCATCCGGCGCTTCGCCGATACCAACCGAGTCCATAACCACCAAGTGAATCCGTTTGAATTTAGACATTATAAAAATCCTTTCCTGACTCGCTGTTTTTTTCTACAAAAACAACCCTGCAATTGTTGCCGACAGCACGCTAACCAGCGTTGCCCCGTACAACAGCTTCAGACCAAAGCGGGCCACCACATTTCCCTGTTTTTCATGCAGCCCCTTCACAGCCCCGGAAATGATACCGATGGATGAGAAGTTAGCAAAGGATACGAGGAATACCGATACGATCCCGACCGTGCGTTCCGACAAGCCTGTTTGCTTGGTCAGATCCAGCATGGCCACGAATTCGTTGGATACGAGTTTGGTAGCCATAATGCTGCCCGCCTGAACGGCTTCGTTCCACGGAATACCCATGACAAAAGCGAAAGGCGCAAACACATAGCCAAGCAGTGCCTGAAAGCTGATTCCAAACAACCAGGAGAAAATCCCGTTAACCATGGCAATCAGTGCCACAAAACCGATCAGCATCGCAGCTACCGTAATAGCAACCTTGAACCCGTCCATAATATACTCCCCGAGCATTTCGAAGAAGGACTGCTTCTCTTCCTCCTGAACCTCCAGTAAATCGTCTTCCTTCTCAATCTTATATGGATTAATAATGGAAGCGATAATGAAGCCGCCGAACAGGTTCAATACCAAAGCTGTGACCACATATTTGGGGTTCAACATTTGCATGTAAGCTCCCACAATCGACATGGACACCGTAGACATCGCAGACGCACACAGCGTATACAACCGATGTTTTGGCAGCAGACCAATTTGCTTCTTAACGGAAATAAACACCTCGGATTGACCCAAGATAGCCGAAGCTACAGCGTTGTAGGATTCCAGTTTACCCATTCCGTTTACTTTGCTCAAGACAAGCCCGATATATTTAATAATAAAAGGTAACACTTTTACATACTGCAAAATCCCAATCAGCGCGGATATGAACACAATTGGCAGCAGTACGCCGATAAAGAACGGTGCTGCTCCTTCATTCGCAATTCCGCCAAATACAAAGTTAATCCCTTCAGTTGCATATGCCAAAAGACTATTAAAACCTTCTGCAAAGCCTTTGACCAAAAATTCGCCAATACCTGTGTGGAGCAATACAAAAGCTAGCGCAGCCTGCAAGACAACCATAACCACCAGCGGACGATACCTGATTTTACGTTTGTCACTGCTGGCAACGTAAGTAAGTGCAAATACAACGAGCAGTCCCACCAGAGCGATTACATATTTCATTTAATTTCCCCCTCATTACATTAAGCGCTTACATTCCCCGTAAAAAGAATGCGCTCCTAAGAGGCATTCTTTTTTTTATTTTCCCAGATCCGCAGGTCGAAAAGCACCCGGCAGTAATTGATCCACCGTCCACTCTTCCGTGTTGCCATGAAGGTTTGTCAGATAAATTTTGGTATCTTGATAAGCAAATTCGGAAATGACCTGACGACAGGCCCCACATGGAGACACAGGCCCTTCCGTATCAGCTACAACTGCAATCGAATCAATTTTCCGGCAGCCTTCGGATACCATTTTGAAAATCGCTGTCCGCTCTGCACAATTGCATAAGCCGTAGGAGGCATTTTCCACATTACATCCGTGATAAATCGTGCCATCGCTTCCGAGAACCGCAGCACCCACCTGAAAATTCGAATACGGAACATACGCCTGTTTACGCGCCTCAAGCGCTTTCTGAATCAATTGATCCTTCATCGCGAATCCCTCCATGACTTTAAAATAAACTTAGTAGGAAGATGTAGATTGCTCGCCCTCGATGATCTTCACACCGGAACTTGCACCGATCCGGCTTGCGCCAGCTTCTACTAATTTTTGCACGTCTTCCAGACTGCGTACACCGCCTGAAGCCTTGACACCAATCTCAGGTCCTACAGTCTTACGCATCAAAGCCACATCTTCCGCAGTAGCTCCACCTGTTGAGAAGCCTGTCGAGGTTTTCACAAAATTCGCTCCCGCTTTGACGGACAGCTCACATGCCAGTACCTTCTCTTCGTCTGTCAGCAGGCATGTTTCGATAATCACTTTTACCAGTGTACCGGCAGCTGCCTCCACGACTGCACGGATGTCCTGCTCGACGAGCTGTACATCACGTGCCTTCAAAGCGCCTATGTTAATAACCATATCAATTTCAGTTGCACCGTTAGCAATAGCATCTTTCGTTTCAAATGCTTTCGTTGCGGACGTGCTCGCTCCCAGCGGGAAACCGATAACTGTACAGATGGCTACGCCTGTGCCTGCGAGCTGTTCTGCTGCATAAGCCACCCACGCCGGATTCACACATACAGAAGCAAACTGATATTTTTTTGCCTCGGCAGTCAATTTCGTAATTTCATCCTTCGTCGCATCTGCACGCAACAATGTATGGTCGATTAATGCTGCAATGTTCATATCTAAAAGCTCCTTCATTAGATAAATAGTGTGAAAAAAAGCCCTTTATTTCTCTGTGATGAGACCATCATAGCATGCCTTTGAACATATGTAAAATACATTTTGAAATTATGTTCAAGCTTATGCGCAAGGCGTCACCTACCATTCATATTCCCCTGTAGGGACACGCCATATCCGTATATTTTGCTGGATTGAGACGACTTACTCTATTGTAAAAGTGCTTGTGCCGTAAACTGATCCGTCACCAAGATATTCGCATATTTGCCACGCAACGATGCCCGAATGGCCTCCACTTTACGCTGGCCTCCAGCGACGAGAATGGACTTCTCCTTCTTTCGCAAATCAGGCAAATCAATCCCGACGGTACGGCTATTGATTTCCTGACTGCATATGTTGCCCTCAGCGTCAAAGAAGCGCGAGCAAATATCGCCCTTGCCAATTCTTTGCAATAGCTTCTGCTCTTCCCCGTTAAAATAACCCAATCGGAACAGCAACGCATCCTCCTTGACCGTCCCCACCGTAAACACCGCGATGTTCGCCTGCTTGCCAAGTTCGATAATACGCTGGATATGCCGATCCTCCTCGACCATTTTCTTAACGGCGTGACTGTCGAAAATTACAGGCAGCGGCAAATACCTTGCTATGGTATGAAAGGCTTCTGCGAACAAATTCACGGTTTCCACAGCATATGTGTTGACATGTGAATGGCTCACGCCTCCTTTGAGCTGAACCACCTCAACTCCCTTGACCTGCTTTTGTTGGAGATGAAGCGCCACGGCATGCATGGTTGTTCCCCATGTCACTCCAATAATATCAGCATCCTGTACCATTTCATGCAAATAATCGGCTGCTTTTTTGCTAATATGCTTCTTGATCTCCTGATATTCATTTAACGGCGAATAACAGACTAACACAGTATCCAGTCCGTATTTCTTCTTCACCTGCTCTCCGAGCGCGTCCATATCCTCCATCGGGTCCACAATACTAATCCGTACGTATCCCTGTTCCTTGGCAGCCTGAAGTAACCGCGATACCGTAGGACGCGAAACTCCGAGTCTGACCGCGATATCTTGCTGGCTGTAGTCGTTTAGATAGTATAATCTGGCTGCTTCGATACTTAATCGCTGCTTTTCATGATCCACTCTACCTCAACCCGCTTATCTTAAAATGTAGTGCCATCGGACACAGCCTTAGTTCCAATTACCATATATGAAGGGAAGCTTAAAGCCACGCCTTGGCCGATGGTTGTTATTTTGGAAGATTTAACTGCTCGTTTGTGATATTCTGTGAGTAACTACAACCATTTTACCGCATCCTCAACTTTATCGTTCCATCTGTCAAAACGCAATAGTTAACCCATTTTACCGCTCATTCACAACCTGTGATGGCTCATCTGAATAGATAAGGAGAATTGTTATGTCTGAATTTATTGTGTGCAGTCTAGCGGACAAAAAGTTCGCTTTAAACTTTGTGGAAGTAGAAGAAGTCATGAATGCCAAGAAGGGAACTCCGCTTCCCTTTTCCGAAGCATGGCATGAAGGAATGGTGACTATTCGCGGCAATGTATTTACGATCCTTAATTTACGCAAAAAACTGCTTCTTCCTGCATCAAGCGATTCCTCCGAGGACAAAATGATTTTGCTCAGCCGTGCGAAGATTGCTCTGCTTGTCGATCAGGTGGAGGACACGGCTTCTGCCGAGGACAGTCAGCTACAAAGCAATGAAGAAGAGTGGCAGCGCGAGTTGTTCCCTACCGTGATGGAGCATCAGGGTACCCTCATTCCGGTGATCGATATGGACGCTTTTCTTGCATCCACCAAGACGAACTAAAACGTAAAATACTCCCGAACCTTGAGGCTGGCTTGCACTCATCGTTCGGGAGTATTTTCAGTTATTGGAGTCCCTGCCCCTCTTTCATGTGAACCAGCGTGTTCAGCTGCTCCAGCAACGTATTTCCGCCAGTCAACGAAATCGTGCCAATCTTCTCGCAGATTTTTTCCATGAATTCCAGTTCTTTGAGACGATAGAGGGTGGCATTCTCGTCCATCAGCTTGGCCGTATTGAGCAGACTACGAGTGGATGCTGTCTCTTCACGTCGTGTGATGAGGTTGGCCTGTGCCTTCTTCTCTGCCAACAGCACGGTATTCAGAATATCCTTAATATCCCCCGGCAAAATAATATCCTTCACCCCTGCTGATGTAAAAGTCACTCCATATTCGTCGCTCTGCTCATTCAGCCTGGTCAAAACATATACCGCAATCTCCTGCTTCATTTTCAGCAAATCATCCAGCTTCATCGTACCAACGTATTCGCGCAACAACAGTTGAAGCATGATGTACATTTGCTCCTCGTATGCCCGGAATTCCAATGCCCGCAACGGGTCAATGATACGGTACTGACAGACGAAGTTAAGGCGCAGCGTGATTTTGTCCTCTGTCATGATTTCCTGTCCCATCAGGTCCATCTGCTGCTGTCGCATATCTATCGTTTTGATCTCTGTATTCACTGTGGACATCCAGAAATAATATTTGCCCGGTTTCAGCTCACCCTGCAACACATTATCGTAATACAAAAATCCCAATTCATAGCTACCCACCTGAAGTGCCTTCCAGAAGCCCGGTGTCTTGGACAAGAATGCTTGCCCCAATGCCTTATCAATTGCAGGCTGCCGAGTATCTGCACGAACAAAACGATGCTCCTTGAGCATGTTCCAAAAGGCATATTTCCCAGCCGTCAGCAGCTCCACAAACCGATTATCCTCATAATGCAACACATATTCATGGTCCTCTACATCGATGACATTCAATTGCTCCAGCAATAGGGGGATCTGTCAAAAACAAACGAATATCATGATCAGCTACAAAAAATGGCTCGGCTACATTCAAAATTTCAACTGCTTCTTGCTGAAATGTCTTCAAGCTGAAATGTCTTCAATAGGTAAGTTCCTGGGAGCAACAACTTGTGGTAGCTTCCTTTTTTGAACAGCAGCCCGCGCTCATCAGATTTAATCGTTATCTTCTTAAACATCGTATCACTCCTAGTATTTAAAATCCTCAACTTAAAAATGTACATTTCCGCGTGTAGCGGCTCCACGTTCCATTTGATCTTCCGATCGCTGTTGCCCCTGAATTTTTGGATTTGATGAACCCCTTATAGGGTTAAAATTCAGGGGCAAAGGCGAACGCTTCGCTTCTCCAGATTCAAACGGACCGCTCCGCTTATTCGCACGTTGAGTCAAAACACATTTTTAAAATGAGGATTTTTTTAATTTTATTTGTTGTAGTAGGGTTAGGACCCTTGCAGGGCATCCCTCCGGTGTGGACGGCGGGGTCAAGCTTGAGGAAAAAGGAAGATACCGCCTGTTTTCGTGTTCTAGGGATGGGATTCATCAGCCCAACATCGACTTTGAATCTGTATCCCCGAAGCCTCGAACCCTGTCGGCGCTTGCTCTCTCCGGTATCCGCTGACCGCATAGCCATCGCCCTGGTATCTGTCATCGAGACCAGACATGGGATGCTCTCATCCGGGTCTTTTCATTGTTTTTATTCGACCATTCGAATACTCTACCAGAAGTCGCGTGGAAGGCGATTGGGAATCGAACCCTAATTGTTGGTGGATACGCAAGATTACAGGATACCTGACCCCATCAGGGCAGGCACTGCGGGACCTTTGGAAATCCGCGCCTCGGTAATATCTTCCTGTATCAGCCTTTATCATTATCGCGTAATCTAGAACTCGCGAACATGGCGAAAGTATTACGACCCTATAAAAAAACGAAAAAGACACAGGAGAAGCATATGCGCTTCCCTCGTGTCTTTCTTTCTTTCTTTCTTTCTTTCTTTCTTTCTATAGTTAAATGTCTCGTTCGTATCTTGAGCCTGATCCACTAGGATGTTTTGTCAAAAACGGGATCAACGCTCGGTAGTGGAAGTTCCGGAGCGTCTGTCGTTGTAGAGGCAGTCTGCTGGTGTGTGTAGCTGAATGAAGGCGTCTCATATTGCAATCCCGCCTTTTCATAGGTGAACCAATAGCTGAGGGTCTTTCCGATGGAGAGGTCTTTAACTCGCTGCTCCCAAACACCGTCGTTGTTGGTCATTCGGTAATTGAGCTGTTGTCCACCCGTTAAAGTATAATGCACGTCAACATAGGCCGAGGCTGTTTTGGGTGTAAATTGAAGCAATGCTTCACGATCGCTGACAAAGCGAGCTCCTGCTTTATAATCCTCCGTTTCTCCGCCACCCTCATTGCCGCCAGATGCTGCCTCCGTAGTTACCAATACAGCATGGCTTGCTGCAGATAGGTTACCAGCTGCATCGCGAGCCTTAACGGTAAAGCTGTAAGTGGAAGCTGCATTTAGCCCTGTCATTGAAGCGGAAATACCGCTTATCTCTGCCGTCTGAGCCCCGTCCTTATAAACGATATAACCCGTAACGCCAACATTGTCAGTAGCTGCATCCCACTCCAGAGTGACTGCCGAAGCCGTTTTGGTCGTAACTCGCACATTCGCCGGGATGGATGGAGCCTCCGTATCAGGCTGCGGATTGCCACCGCCGCTTCCATTTCCGGCATTAAAGCTGTTCGGCTGCACGGTAATACTGTGCCCATCTGAGAAGGTTACTGTTTTGACCTCGTTTGTAAAGTTGTAGGCCACATAAGTTTTTACACCGTTTTTATGAAATACGGCATAAATTGGTGAATTAGCAGTGATGCTGCGGTCGATGTTGCCTAAAGCATCCAAATTGTAGATCCAGTGGTAGGCATTCGCCTTGGAATTCCCCGCTTCCGGTGTCATGGCCGCTACGCGTGCATTGAATTTGGCCTTGGCATCAGACGGGTCCGAGATCGCTCTGTACATATACACAATATCTTCCCACGGACTGAAATTCCCACCGCTTTTTCGCAGCAGATCGTTATAATTTTTAGCCGCATACTCCGAATATTGCGTCAGATATAAGGAGGCCGAGGTAATCGGCAGCCAGTTGATACCATGCACCTCTGCGGCATTATTGGTCCACCATGTTGCATTCCCTACCGTTTTACCGCCCCAGATCATGCTTGCCGTCGCGCTTTGCATCCCTGCAGGGGTGTTTGTGCCATGCACATCAAACCAGTATTCGTTAATGGCATTCATTTCCGTTGTATATAAATAGATGCCGAGATCACGAGTTTGAGTATTTCCCGTCGCCTCGCCCCATAAAATAAGACCGGCCCAAGCATTCATCGCCTCCGAGGAGGATTCATTGTTGTTGCCGTCGCCAAATTTAGCATGGCCGGAAGCCCAAGTGTGCCCGGCATAGGGATCAAAATTACGCAAATACGGAAATTTTGAATCAGATCTGTCGGTATTGGCGATATCGCGAATGAGCAACTGCACCATTTGTCCCCATTGGGAATCGGATGCCCAGTTCTTGTCCACACGTGCAATTTCGGCTGCGGCCTTGATAAAGTATCCATAATGGAAGTGATGGTCATTTAATTCTACCGCACTGCCAAAGCTGTCGGGATAACCGATTAATGTCCCCCAATTGTTGTTGTACACAAATAGACTGGAGCTTTTCAGATTTCCTGAGCTGTCACTGGCCTTAAACCAGTCCTGCAGCCGGCTTTTGATCTCATTGCGGAACTGGGTCGCTGCTTCGGTATTGCCAGCCTGGTCGGCAATCGGTGCCAGTGCTGCCAGTTTGCCCAAACGTTTTCCAGTCCAGTACGTGTCTCTATCGCCGGAGTAGACTTCCGCTTTCGCTTCGTTTATATAACTGTTGAGCGTATTTTTATCGTAGGACCCCAAGTCGGGCAAAGAAGGCAGTACCCCTGTAAACTTCATTTTCGTTTGAAAAGAAGCACCCTCTGCTGTTTTCATCAGACCGCGGACAGAATTGTACGTATAGCCCAGCAGGGGTTGTGATGAATTTTTCCACTGATGCGGGTATAAGGCAAAAATAGTGCCCGCTTGTGTACCTTGCTTCGCGGTTGTTGTAACGGTAAAGGTGGTTGTTACCTCGGAAGAGGCTTCGTTAAAGCTGTACTGTGCTTTGGAGTTTGTAACAAAAGAATAGGCATATTGCTGAAACTTGTCCAATGTCGCTTTTGTTTTGTCAGGCAAAGCCGCCACTGTAAAATAATTTTTCCCGTTTAATTGATTGATCAGCGTACTCGTCCCGAGGCCAGACCAGGTGCTGCCGGAAGGACCAAACAGACCATAGTGTGAGCCATTGACTGTAATGCCAAGCACAGGGGAACTAGCTGACCCAGACCAAACCTCTGGCACCCCATTAAATGAAAGCTTGGGATTGCCACCGCCAAACTCAAAAAAAACATAAGGGGAGCCGTGTCCATAGGTAGCACTCATTTTATTGTTGCCGCTTTGAAATAATGATTTGACAAACCAGTCGCTGAAACCGTCCACCTTGGCATCCGGAAATGAAGCGCTTACAGAATGGCCGATGGTAAAATCGTTCACATCATCCATCCAGCCCGCGATGTATCCCGGATTTACCGTAATTTTCCCACTCGGATTAAAGATGCGTAAACCGTTTTGCTGATTTTTCAAGGCAAGGGGATGCGGATATTGAGCCTCGGAGTACGGTACCCAGGCCAGGCTGCTCCACCAGTCATTGGTAGGCATTGGGCTGATTACATTCGCTGTTTTGTAAATCTCGTTTTGCGGTGTTGCTGCTCCGGCAGGTAGTGTGGTTGAATATGAGCCAGCGCCTTGTGTGACCTCACCCGAAAAGGCTTTAGTAGAAACCGGTGCAGCTAAACATATCAGACTGGCACTTAACAAGCATAATATCATTTTTTTCACAACCTACATCCTCCTTTGAATTCTATAGTCCCTTTCACTGCAAGGCTTTTTCCTTCTCTTCCAAGTTGAATTCAACTTCATTGTGCTTGATCTCAATTTCCAGGTCAATCCTTTTATTTCTATATTCTAACTAAACGAGGCGAAAGTCTCCAAAAATGAATAAGAAACCAGGACGAAAAACCCAAGCATGCTAATTATGTTATCTCAAATTCACCCCATTAGACATTCACTCTATGAGTTATTCATCCCATTAACCATTCACCCTAATAAATGTTTAATATATAAAAAAAGAATCCTCCAGGCCTTTTAGCCCTTCAGATTCTCTGTTCTTTTAAGTATATAAGCTTTTGAGCTTTTGAGCTTTTGAGCTTTTGAGCTTTTGAGCTTTTGAGCTTTTGAGCTTTTGAGCTTTTGAGCTTTTGAGCTTTTGAGCTTTTGAGCTTTTGAGCTTTTGCCCTTCCCATGCCCCACACCATTTCGAAAAATGAGTGACTTTGCGGTGGGCAGCAGCGGAGCGAAGGGGTTGAATCTGGAGAAGCGGAAGCGTTCGCCTTTGCAGTGGGATTCTTACCTTTAAATGTCTTATACAATCCGAAGAATCCCACTGCAACAGCGATCGGAAGATCAACCCCTTCGCGGAGCGCCTCCTCCACCCGAAAACAACTCACTCATTTTCCCCGCTCAAAATACCCTTCTATTTTCCAATCTACACCAACCTGTGTCACGCTCAAATCATACAATGCCACCGCATCGCTCATCGCAGACACGCCTTCTCCCCCGAGAAATCCCGGGGCTGCGCGTCCTCCTACCAACTTCGGTGCAATATACAGCACCAGCTTGTCTGCCAGCCCTTGCTGCACGAACGAAGCGTTCACCTCGGCTCCGCCTTCCACGAACACCGATGACACCTCCGCTGTACCCAGAATATCCAGCATTTGCGGCAGGTTAACCCGATCGCTGTTTTCATCCTGTGTCGGATATACCCTCACACCTAGCTGTTCCAGCTGACTACGCTTGCCTTCATCATAAACGCGTCCTGTGAATATCCAGGTAGGTGCCTCCCCATCTGTAATGACACGGGCATCCACTGGAATTCGAAGCTTGCTATCCAAAATGATACGAATCGGATTCCGTCCATCCGGTAGACGAGTCGTAAGCTGGGGATTATCGTGAATCACCGTCTGTACACCGATCAGGATTCCCACATGCTCGTTACGTAGACGATGCACATCTTCCCGTGCAGCCTCAGACGTAATCCATTTGCTTTCCGAGGTCCGGGTTGCAATTTTACCGTCAAGCGTTACTGCCGATTTGATCGTAATAAAAGGACGCTTGCTCACAATATATTGATTGAACACTTCATTCATGCGGATGGATTCCTGCTCACATACGCCGACAATGACCTCAATGCCCGCATCTTTCAAAATCTGTACCCCTCTGCCGGAAACCAGCGGATTCGGGTCCAATGCTGCAACCACCACCCGACGAATGCCTGCCTTCACAATGGCTTCCGCGCACGGGCCTGTCCGGCCATGATGGGAACACGGCTCCAGTGTTACGTAAATCGTCGCTCCCTGAGCGTGTTCACCCGCCATACGCAACGCATGAATCTCGGCATGTGGCTCGCCGGGCTTCAGATGAGCGCCGATTCCAACGATACGGCCGTTATTGACAATGACTGATCCGACGAGCGGATTCGGTTCTGTTTGTCCTTTAGCACTTCTGGCATTTTCCAGTGCCAGGCGCATATATTTTTCGTGAGTGGTCATAGAACCTCCCTGAGATCGGAATCCCGCAAATGGCCGGATCGTTCTACTTTTGTATTCAAATACCGTTCATTATATTGCGACACATCGCCCCAAAGCGGCATACGACCCGCCACATTCATACCCGATTTCTTTAAGGCATCCAGCTTTTTAGGGTTGTTTGTAATCAGAGTTACTGGCTTTTGTCTCAGGTGACGGAGCACACTAATGGCATCTGCATAGTTGCGTGTATCATCTTCAAAACCCAATTGATGATTGGCTTCGACGGTATCCATGCCTTCTTCCTGCAGAATATAAGCCATTGCTTTACTAAACAAACCAATTCCGCGGCCTTCATGGTTAGCCAGATAGAACAATGCACCCGTTCCATGTTCCACAATCATTTTCATGGACTGGTAGAGTTGAAATCCGCAATCACAACGCTTGCTACCAAAAATATCTCCAGTATGGCAAATACTATGCATGCGAACTAATGCATTTTCCGACTGTTGAAGATCGCCGTACACCAAAACGCTTGACTGTTGTCCCTCTGCCAAATCCAGTGTGGACAATCGCTTCACAATCGTCTCAGCGGTGGCATTCAGTAAGTCCTGACGATCTTCCTCATCCCGTACAGGCAACCAGCAGTACCACTGAAAAACAACCGTTTCTCCTTCCAAATTAACTGGCAGCTTGATCGGTCCAACCAAAATCGTCGAAGATTGCTCTCCGCGAACGGTTTGAATTTTATCGTTAAGTAGCGTAGCTACATCTTTTTGGTTCATCTCTCTGCACCATCCTTTATATAAGCTCTATATAGAAAATGCCTAATTCTTCAAAGGCTAATCGTATTGTCAGGGTCATAAATCATTGAACTATGTGTAAGAAATGTTCATGAAACGTGGATTCCATCGTCAGTTGCCGTTCCTGAAGCTCGGTGACAGCCTGTCGTCGTCCATCTTCGAACGCCTTTAGGTCTCCTGCGGTATAGCTCTTCTGTCGTAAACGAAGAAGCTCACTGGCTAGCACATCGGCATCCTTCAAAGCTGCGTTCAAGCCAAAAGCTCCGGTAGGTGTCATGGTATGCGCCGCATCTCCAATAAGGACCAGTCCGTTCTGCGCCCAGGTGTCACTGCGGCTGCTGAAAATATCCAACGGTACGAAGTCCTTCCATGAACGAATGTGATCATGCACACGATGCTTCAAATCCGGGAAAGCCTCTGTAAACAGTTGTATACATGGTTCAAAGGATTGCTTAAAGAGGGTTGGAAAGCTACCCTCCTCCACATTCCAGCCAATTTGAATATAGCCCTCAGCCTGCGAGAATAAAGCCAATTGCCCTCCGTTGACCCATGCCAGACGAGTGACGGGCTCCCACCCAGCAGGTGCCGTGATTTTCGCCCATAGCAGATCATAGCCGTGTCGAATGTTCGTCACAGGCATCTGCGCCAGCTTGCGCACAGTCGAATAGCGACCGTCTGCCCCTACAATCAACGAACTATCAATCGTGATCTCATGACCGTTCTTATCGCGGGCGGTCAAGCCCGTGTATCCCTGCTCGCTGTTACCTTCCAACGCAGTCACAGTTGTACCCGCCAGGTAACGGAAGGCCTCGTAGGTTGACGCCTGCTTGAGCAAAGCCTCCAAAAATCGAGGCTGTGGAATATGAACCCCCACATTACCATCTACTGATGCCGGCTTGACCGT
Source organism: Paenibacillus sp. FSL L8-0158 (assembly GCF_038592965.1). Taxonomy (GTDB): domain Bacteria; phylum Bacillota; class Bacilli; order Paenibacillales; family Paenibacillaceae; genus Paenibacillus; species Paenibacillus polymyxa_D. The sequence goes on from NZ_CP151949.1 coordinate 4,983,603, forward strand.
CTTCACTTGCCGCTGATGCTCCCAATATTCGATTCTTGTGGAGGCGAGAACATAGTCCTCATGAATTTGTTCGAGCAGCTTATGCCTTTGGATCACTTCCTGACCCTCATCATTCAAGATTTCACCGCGAAAGGCCTTTCCCGCTATGCTCTGCCGCTCAATCAATATCGTGGATACACCCTGCGCCGCCAGTAGACAGGACAACAAAGTCCCTGCGGGTCCCCCTCCAACTACGCACACTTCACATTCCAGCTTCATCCGACTTCCCCCTACGCCCAAACCATCACCATAACGATTAGTTCGTACCTGTTCATTTAATTACATCATTAATAATATCAAAAATAACATCAAATTAATTTCAAATTTTAAGTATAATATCTTAAGCTCCGTATCAAAGCTAACAAGTTACTTTATGTAACAAAGTATATTTATATCATACCATTTCGTCAAGTAATAAATTTATGTAAAGTAAAATCATTTACTTTTAACAGTGAATCGTTAATAATAGGAGCATGAGGTGATCACATGAACATTCCGCAGATGTGTCCACGGTTTGAAAAGGCTATGGAACTACTGAGTAAGCGTTGGACGGTGTTGATCGTATTTCAACTAACTAATGGTCCGCAACGTTTCGTCGCTATTGAGAATTCAATTCCTAATTTAAGTGGAAAGGTCCTTTCGGACCGTTTGAAAGAGCTGGAGGAAGAAGGAATCATACAACGTATGGTTTATCCTGAGAAACCCGTACGGATTGAATACTCTCTTACGGATAAGGGACGCGATTTAGCTCCTTTGTTTGACCATATCGGTACTTGGGCTACACGCTGGATTGAGGTTCTACCAGCACTTGAACAGCAATGATTCATATGGGCTACAGCTATTTTTCCTAAACAAACATCATAAAAACACACAGACTGCTAACATGCCAAAGAACGCCTTTGCTCTAAGTACAATTTGTACTCATAGTGCAAGGCGTTCTATTTTTCATATGTAGGAACTTTAAACGTTTCCTTCACCGCTGCGTTGCATTTCCTCACGTATGGATTGCACCCGTTTTTTCCCCCAGTCGTACATCATTTCCACAATGGGTAAAATCGTCATCCCCAGCTCGGTCATCGAATATTCCACCTTTGGAGGTACCTCGGGATACACTTCCCGGTGCACAATACCGTCCTCCATCAACTCTCGCAGCTGATTGGTCAGCACTTTATGCGACAGCTTCGGAAACAGCCTTTGCAGGTCACTGAAACGGTGCGCCCCTTCCACACCCAGATGCCATAAAATGACGACCTTCCACTTTCCGCTTAACACGGACAAGGTCAGTTCCTTTTCGCAGTTATAGTCTCCGTTAACGATTTTCTCCCGTATTTCTTCTCTCAGCGTATCAGTCATATATCAATTAACTCCTTCTAAATCATCATGGTCTTGCACTCTAATAGTAACCTGTAGGTAACCTCCGTACTTGAAAGTGCATTCTTCACAGCCTGACGAAGCCATCCTACAATAGTAGATAACGTTACACATTCAAGGAGGAATAAAGTATGAGAAAAAAAGCTCTTTTTATTATACCCCCAGAGCGCTTTAATGAGGATGAATTGTTTAAACCGAAGGAAGCGCTGGAGCAAGCAGGTGTTACTGTAACGCTAGCTAGTACAAAAACAGGCGAAATCATGGGCGACTACAACGGTAAAGCGACAGCTGATCTTGTTTTTACTGACGCTGTGCTAGCTGATTATGATGTGGTATCTGTGATCGGCGGATCAGGAACGAATGACTATCTGTGGAATAACGCGGATCTCCAAGCTCTGCTGAAACAAACTCATGAGCAAAAAACTCTATTGGCCGGCATCTGCGCAGGTTCTGTAGCTGTGGCTCAAACGGGGTTGCTCTCCGGCAGAACGGCTACATGCTATCCAGTGGATGTACAAAAGGACCAGCTCCAATCGCATCAAGTCGAATATGTGCCGCAGCATGTCGTTGCGCATAGCGACATTATTACAGCCGATGGCCCAGATGGTGCTGAGGAGTTTGGTAAAGCCCTCGTTCAAGCTCTGCAATAAGCACATTCTCGAAGTTCCAGGTGGCACTTTAACAGCACTCCAACAAGCCGCATCACGTCCTTTTTATTAAATGGGACCTGATGTGGCTTCTTTGTGTCATTTTCATGCTGGAGTGACTAATTTAATTGTATGGTCCTGGATTTTCGTGCTAGCTTTAAAGAATCGACGTTTAACATAGGAGGCTTATGCCGTGATTATGAAAGGCAAAATCCATTTACACCAGGTAACGTCCGAATCGTTACGATTGGGCGCCTTACTATCATTAGTAGGGGGCTTTTTGGACACATATACCTTTGTTGGAAGGGGCGGTGTTTTCGCCAACGCACAGACAGGCAATATCGTACTGCTGGCTGTCAAAGTCATTCAGGGGCACTGGATTCAGGCACTAGCCTATATCCCGCCCCTGATCGCCTTTTCACTGGGCGTTTTTGTTGCTGAAGGAATTAAACGAAAATCAACCCACCGTCTAACTCCGGACTGGACCCGCACTATTCTTTTACTGGAAATTGCGATTTTTTTCATCGTGGGACTGATTCCGCAAGGAGTTCCCAATACGGTAGTGGTGGTGATCGTCTCGTTCGTCGCTTCCGTACAAATGACTTCCTTCCGCAAGCTCATTGATGTGCCGTACACCTCCACGGTCAGCACCGGTAACCTCCGATCAGCTATCGAGGCTATGTATATCGCTATAACGACCAAGGACACGAACGCCGCCATTCGAGCGATGCGTTATGGTGTCATCCTGGCAGCCTTCTTGGTAGGAGCCTTGCTGGGGGGATTTCTGACTTTGACAATTGGGGATAAAGCCGTTTGGGGCGCTGTTGTTGCACTTATTTTTTCTTTTATTTTATTTACAGAAGAGGAAAAGTGGAAGCTGCCGCTACGCCACTAATCCTCCACTACATTAGCCCTGAATGAATTGCCGCTGGGCCGTTTCAAAGAAATTCAAGAGGTCTTCGCGGGACGAGAATGCTGCCTGAGCAGATTGGTTGCTACCGCCCCCCTTACCGTGAAACGCGCCCAGATTCTCTTTCAAAAATGCTCCGCAGGCAACAGACTGGGTGCCGTTATGTGCCAGAATGATTTTGTTTTCTGCTGTTGTGGCAAATAGAACAAGCAGATCATGCTCAGCGGTCAGCTTGGTAGCCAATTGCTGCATGTCCTGAAGGGATTTTTGTTCGAATACATGAGCAAGAATATGCCCCTGCACAGCAGATAGCAATTCTTTCGCCTGGTACGAAGCATTTTCCTCTTGTAGGAGCTCCATTTGCGCCTTGAGCTGTTTATGCTCCTGCTCCCACTTTTCAAATCGGGTCAAAATATCCTTTCGCCCGGTATTAAACTTCGCAGACAACACGTCCAGTATCTGAACACTATCGTTAAAGTCCTGGAGTGCGCGAACGCCACATTTAAAATGGATTCTTGCCATCCCCTTCTGCTTCTCCCATTTTAAGCATTTAATAATCCCAATTTCCCCAGTCTGAGCTACATGTGTACCGCCGCAAGCATTATATTCAATGCCCTCGATCTCGACAATCCGAATATTTTCCGTGACTTTAGGCATTTTCACTAGCGGAATATCCTTCAATTGTTCACGGGTTACAAAATAACTTTTTATGCTGCGGTTACTGTAGATTTGCTGATTTACTTCCTGTTCGATGGCCGATAGCTGCGCAGATGTTATATCCGAGCAGTTCACATCAATCGTGGCATATTCTTGTCCTAGATGAAAGCTTTCAGTACGCGCACCCAACAACTCCAGACAAACCGCTGACAGCAAATGCTGTCCGCTATGCTGCTGCATATGATCAAATCTGCGCTCCCAATCCAATTGGCAGGCTACTTTCCGATCCTCCGGCAAACGCTCTACCTGATGCCAAATGTCCCCATCCTCAAGAACAACATCTAATACACGGACGCCCTGAATCGTTCCTGTATCACACGGCTGGCCTCCGCCATGCGGATAAAAGGCTGTTTCCTTGAGCATAATAAAAAATGCTCCATCTCTTTCCATACTCTGTACAATATGGGTGTCCCACTCCGTAAGATTTGGAGCAATGTAATATAATTTAGTCGTCATCCAGATTCCTCACTTTTGGGTTCTTTGTCTCGTGCGATATCCACTATTATCAAGCACTTCATTGTAAATATCAATGCAGGGAAAAGCTTGAACCATGGCACGAACAACCTCCATTTGGTGAGAAATGTGCATGACGATTAACAAAATTTAGCTTGAAATTTAATTCTGGATAGATTAAGATTAGTCGGCTAACTAATTTGTCGATTGGAACATACTGTAAGAAGAAAGGAGAACCCTATGGATTTTGATTTACGGGACTTGCCCACTCGTGAGGCGCTGCAAGAATTTTCCAAGCGTATCCCTGAAATTGATGTAAGAGCGACAGAAGCTATGCTATTTTTTATGCGAGTATCTTCCAGTGTTTTTAAAGTCAGTTTTGAAGGTTTTGAGAAGTTCGGTATATCTCATGGAAAATTTTCAATACTAATTCTTCTGTACCGCAACATCCATACAGGATTGCTGGCTACAGAGCTTGCGGAGAAAGTAGGGGTTAGCAAGCCTACCGTTACCGGTCTGCTTGACCGCCTGGAACGCGATGGGCTTATTATTCGATCTGTTCATCCTTCCGACCGCCGTATGAGCATTGTTAAACTGACCGAACAAGGAACAGAAATGATGGAGAGACTGCTGCCTATACATTTTACAAGCACTTCCACACTGATGAGCCACCTGTCCACCGATGAAAAAGAGCTGCTTCTGACATTACTCCAAAAAATAGAAAGCGGCATCCCTCAAGCAAAAGAGATATATAAAGCAGCAAAGCCAGAATAAGTTTTAATTTTGTATTTTAGTTAGCCGACTAACTTTTCAATTATTAAATAAAAGAATAAATAAAATGTACATATCAGGATATTTATTCGAGTCTATGTTTAACTCATTTTATGAATGTAAGGAGCGTATTACTCATGAATCGCACACAAGTCGCCAGCCTCATCATCCCTGTCATTTCTATTGCCTGCCTGATCGGCGGGGGGTTCCTGCTTCAGACCAACGGACAAGATCAAGTCAATGCTTCTCGATCCGTTAAAGGCACAACACTAAATGCGGATAGCATTCATGTATCGTTTGAGCAAGTAGGCGGCAAAGTCCTGAACATCCCGGTAATAGAAGAAACTAAGGTGAAAAAAGGAACTGTCCTTATGACTTTGGATTCTAAAGATGTGGATTTGCAAATTGAGCAACTGCGGACACAAATCGCGCAGTTCAATACACAGATCAGCCAACAGCAACAATCCATCCATTTAGGCTATACACGGGCAGCAACTCAGGAAAAACAGGCTCAGCTGGATATCGCGCAAGCCCAAGTGACTGAGAGTAAAAGTCAGGCAGCATTGCAGCGGGCACAAGCGGCAGAGCGTCAAGCCACTGCTGCGGAACAACAAGTCAATAATGGTGCTCGAGATGAAGATGTTCAGCAGCAACGAATTGCCGTAGCCTCCGCTACCAAAAATGTTCAGATGGCGCAAACCAACTATAAGCGTAATAAAGCACTCTACGATGCAGGAAGTGCATCCAAAGCAGCGTTGGATGATGCCGAATCCTCTTTGACTTTAGCGACAAATCAGTTGAGTCAGCAAAAAGAGTCTCTTCAAAAGCTACTTCATGGTGCCACTTCTGAAGAACGTATGCAGGCCAGTGAACAGACGACACAAGCAGCCGTTTCGGTAAAACAAGCCGAGGAAGAAATTCGCGGTGCCCAATTGTCCTTCGATCGTTCCAAAACCCAACTGGAAACCATTCAGCAGAGCCGTCAACAGTTGGCGGATCAGAAGCTGGCTATTGACCTTTTAAAGCAACAAAAAGACACACAGGAAGTTCAGCTTAAAACGTTGCTGCTCAAAAAAGAACGGCTGGTGTTAAAAGCACCACAGGATGGCAAGGTTACTTCGATTAGTACCAAAGTCGGCGAAAATGTGGCGCAAGGGGCTCCTGTGATTACCCTGGAAACCAACGACTTATATTACGATCTCTATGTGAATGAAGAACAAGCAGGTAAATTCAAGGCCAATCAAGAAATTAAAACCCGAGTATCTGCTCTCAACAAGGATATGAAAGGTACTGTACGCTATGTAACTGCTGCACCACAATTCGCTAATGTGAAGATGTCCCGTGAAAAAGGAGAGGCAGATACCGCTACATTCCAAGTACGTGTATATGTAACAAGAGAAGCAGCTTTGCTACCAGGTATGACGGTTGAGGTGAATACAAATGAAATCTCTTCGTGATGAATGGTCGTATCTGGTTCACTCCAAGTATCCGATCATAGCTATCATCTTCCCGTTGATCGCCGTATTGGGGTATTCACTGTTGCTCCCAAGCAGCCAAATTAACGATGCTAACGTGGTCGTGGTGGATCAAGATAACACAGCTTACAGCCGTGAGTTCATTCAAAAAATAGATGCTTCTCCATATATGAACGTAGCTGAGATTGTTTCGTATACGGACAACCCTGAACAGTATTTTTATCATGAGCAATATTTGGCTGTTATTTCCTTGCCGCATGGTTTAGAGGATAATCACAATCGTTCCCTTTCTAGCCGCGTGGGTCTCATTCTCGATAATACCAATGTTCAATCTATTACTTCCATTCGTACAGCTATGCAGGAAATTAGCGTTTCCGAGAATATGGAACTGTCTGTTCCAGCTATGTTGAAAACCGGGATGAACGCAGACCAGGCCCAAGGGGCCCTCAATGGTATCGCCTTGGAAGTGCGTTCCCTGTTTAATCCAACCAATGACTATCAGAATACGACGATACTTGCCTTCACTTGTATGTTCTCTTTTATGATACTGAATATAAATAGCTTACCTCTGGTCGCTAGACTCCGGGTTTCCAAGAGGCTGGCTGCTGAGCTGCAAAATCCATTCAACATCCTGCTGCGTATGCTTCCTTATACGCTGTTCTCGACGGCTGGCTTAATCTTCTCTCTCGGGATGCTTAAAGTGTTTGGGGGAGGCCGTTTCGAGGCCAATCCGATTCTCTTTATAATTCCGGTTGTCCTGTATGTATTCGGTACCGTTTGTATCAATGTTCTGGTTGCATGGGGCGCTGCACATCCGGGAATAGCCATCGGCAGAATGGTGATGATACTCATGCCTGCTTTTGTTTTATCAGGAGCTGTTCTTTCCAGATCACTGTTTCCACCTTTAGCGATTCAAATCGGTGATTTCTTTCCCTTCGTGTGGATGTACAAATTCCTGCGCACCATGGGTCTGCGTGGTGCACCTTTGCAGGAGATGCTTCCCGAACTCGGTTCTCTGTTACTATATGTTGGTGTACTCTCCATGCTGGTTATCGCCAGAGCACTGTGGGAAAAACAGAAGCTGGCCAAGCAGACTGCGGGCACTACTTCTGAAAAGGGATCACCACATCCCGTTGTTCCAGCAAGCACACCTGGCGGCGGATTATCTATGCAAGGGGCACCGTCAGCACCTATGCATGAGCCTATAAAAGGATAGAGTCTCGTCTATAAAATAAAAAAGGGTTAAGTGCCATCTAATGAGCCTTAACCCTTTTTCAATAATCAGGATTTTGCAAATTCCTTAACAATATGAAATTCTCATTGTTATCAGAATAAAATTTACTTATATGCCAGACCTAATTGATAAGCGTGCTCCAGTAAACCTTCAATGTATTCTTTCGATTCGGACAAAGTATCATAGAAGAACTCCACCTTGGACTCTCTTACTCTTGCGTAACCAGCAATGGCTTTATTCAAATAATTAGTAACCAAATCGTGATATTCATACTTGATCAGATGTTCTTTAGTCCCTCCCGCCAAGCACATCCACAGAACCTGCTTTGTCGTGAACTCCTGAAGTAAACCTATGTTCCACACTTTATCCAGGTACCCTTTTAGCATGGACGGGACACTATACCACCATAGTGGAAACACAAAGACCAGAGCATCCGCAGCCACTATTCTATCCATCTCTTTCCGTGTTTCAGGAGCATATTGTTTATGGGTCGTATTCCAATCCAGCTCATCTGCAGCGCTGTACACCGGATTGTATCCATCCCGATCCAAGTCCAAAATATCTACCTCGTGCTTATTCTCTTTCAATCCCTCTACAAAACGATTCATGACCGCAAGGGTAAGTGAATCTTCTCTAGGATGCGTGACGACCAATAGAACTTTCATGTATCCGTAACCTTCTTTCTCCACATAATTGGTGAACCCTGTCTACAGATGCTATTATGGATGTTATACATTAAAGTGTGAAGTACGCACTTCAATGTACTGTAGGTACTTTAAGGTTCCTTAGTGCCTTTTGTACTACAGGTCGGAGAGGGGGAAAAGTCTATGGAAGACAAAGCCAAAACCTATATGCTTGGGATCGAGGCAACTTTGGAGGTCATCAGTGGAAAGTGGAAAGGCATTATCCTACACCATTTAACCAGCGGCAGAAAACGTACATACGAACTTCGTCAACTCATTCCGAAAATCACCCAAAAAGTGCTCACCCAACAGCTTAGAGAGCTTGAAAAGGATGGAATCATCCACCGCATCATTTATAACCAGGTTCCACCCAAAGTGGAGTACGAGCTTAGTGAATATGGCTGGGATTTTAAAGATTTGCTTGATCGTTTTTGCTTATGGGGAGAAGATCATTTGGATAGAATCTATGGAGATAAAACAAAGGTGTTGGAAGAGTATTCTGTGAAGGAAAACAACGCCAAACAAGCACCACCTCTTTAAGGAGCGTGCTTGCTTGAAATAATATACCTAAGCTGTGTACCTTGTTTATTCACCAGTCTCCGAGAATTTCCGAATACGAGCCCCTACTTCATCCCGTACACGCTGGAATACGCTCCATTTCTCTTCTTCTGTTCCTTGTGCTTTAGCCGGATCGTCAAATCCCCAATGTTCACGACGAACGTGCGGAGGTGTGATAGGACATTTATCAGCAGCATCTCCGCACAAGGTCACAACGAAATCCGCACCATTCAGCAAAACAGAATCAATCATATCTGAAGTTTGACCGGAAATATCCACTCCTACTTCATTCATCGCTTGCACTGCTTTAGGGTTAAGGCCGTGTGCTTCAATGCCCGCACTGTATACATTCCAACGGTCTCCCAAGTATTTTTTGGCCCAGCCTTCTGCCATTTGACTGCGGCAAGAGTTACCAGTGCACAAAAAGTAAATTGTCTTTTTTTCCATCATTACCGTCTCCTTCAATGTTCAATTATGAAATGATTAACCACAGATATAAGCCCAGTAGAGTGATAAAAAGTGTAGGAATAGTTAAGATGATGCCCGTTTTAAAATAAGTCCCCCAAGATATTTTCACGTTTTTCGAACGAAGCACATGTAGCCACAATAATGTGGCTAACGAACCGATTGGGGTTATCTTCGGCCCGAGATCCGACCCAATGACGTTAGCATAAATCAGCGCCTCTTTGACTATACCGGTTGCATGGGTGGCATCAATGGCAAGCGCATCAATCATGACTGTAGGCATGTTATTCATACCTGACGAGATAATCGCCGCAATAAAACCCATACCCATGGTGGCCACAAACATACCTTGATCGGCAGCTGCCTGAATCACATGGGACAGCAGATCCGTCAAACCGGCATTACGTAGACCGTACACCACAACATACATCCCGATGGAGAAAAATACGATAGCCCATGGAGCGCCCTTGATGACTTCTTTCATCGGTACTGCGGGACTTCTTCGCGCCATCAATAAGAATAAGATAGCAATAGTACCGGCCACCGCCGAAACGGGAATGTTAAAAAACTCGCATGCAAAGTAACCAACCAACAACACCGCGAGAACGATCCAGGACATACGGAACATCTTTGGATCTTTAATCGCTTCTGCAGGCCTGACTAATTGCGCCGCATCAAACGTTTTGGGAATCCTTTTGCGAAAAAAGAGATACAGTACCACTATACTAGCCACTAAGGAAAACAGATTAGGTACAATCATACGACTCGCATATTCCATAAAGGTGATTCCAAAGAAATCGGCTGACACAATATTAACCAGATTGCTGACTACAAGCGGAAGCGACGTCGTATCTGCAATAAATCCGCTCGCTATGATAAAAGGAAACACCATTTTCTCATCCAATTTCAGTGCCCGAACCATCGCCAGTACAATTGGCGTCAAAATTAAGGCCGCACCATCATTGGCAAAAAAAGCAGATACTAAGGCACCCAGCAGGGTCACATAGACAAACAACCGGGTTCCGCTTCCACGGGCTACCCGTGCCATGTGAAGTGCTGCCCATTCGAAGAAGCCGATTTTATCGAGGACTAACGAAATCAGAATAATAGCTACAAAAGCCAGTGTGGCATTCCAAACAATTCGAGTAACTTCCCAAACATCATGCAAATCAACTACACCCACCAGCAAGGCGAGTATGGCACCGCCACAGGCAGACCATCCGATGGACAGATTTTTAGGCTGCCAGATCACCAATACTAAAGTGGCTAAAAATATAATGCATGCCAACAAAATCAATGTTCTAAACCTCCAATATATTACCTTATAAACATATACTTATATAATAGCACCGTTATCCCTCAAGGAGATACACGGAACAGTCTTTAGGATGAACAAGCTGAGGAATCCGGTTCACAAAATGCGATCGGCTCCTCTTTATTCAGCCCTTTTAAAATTTGCTTGGAGTCTGGCATACGCTCAAGAACAGCTTGAATATGCGGCTTGTCGTCTACATTTAAGGAATAGTATACCCACTGACTTCGTCTCTCTTCTTTTACAATTCCTTGCGACTTTAATTTTCTCAAATGTTGGCTAATTGCTGGCTGCGTCATATCAAAGATATCTACAAATTCGCACACACACCATTCTCTCTCCCTTAGCAGGGAGAGCATGGCCAGCCGGGTTTTATCCCCCAATAGCTTTAAATGATCGGCTACATAACCTAGTTGATCCAATGTGTGACCCCCTTCCACTAATATAACTATATGCTTATATACTAATGGAGCCCGGATTTAATATCAAGAACGAATAATACTTATTCATTCACCAATTGCATAATCCAGTCTTTTATATCAACGATTCGCAGTGTTTTGGGGCGTGTATTCGTTCCAGAAATAATTAATGGGACAAGGGAATCTTTTTCATGCAGCGATCCATGAGCTCCCCCTCCGATGTGGGTAGGAGAACTTTCGCCGACGAGTTCATATCCAGGTTGGACCGTGACGACAACATATCTTCCTTCATGTGAATTCATTGCCCCATGTAACCTCGCCAAAACGTCTGGATATTTTCCATATTTGATCCGATTGTTATCCACCGTAATATCCACAAGGTCCTCTTCGCCCGACAATGTCCACGATTGTCCATATTCATCGATGAATTTTCCACCTGGATGATAAGATAACAGCTTACCTGTTTTCCCCTTTGTAACATGAATATTGTTTTTACCATCTTTCATAGCGATAATGTCGAGCTTGTTCTCATTTTGTAAAAACTTCACCACATCGGACAATTCCACATTATTGTTAATTGCATAGATGTAGGCCATCCGTTCATTAGCGGAAATTACTATTTGGTCATCGTTTCTTACGGGTTGATTTAATTTTGCAATACGGTAATGGCTCAAAAGTGGCCTTATATCAACAGTTGCTGCCTGTCGATCATCATACACAGCGCTTTGTGCACTATCACCCATGACAATCCATATCGCATTGTTTACAGCCTGTTCCCACGAACCATATGCATTTAACACTGTTTGCAGCGCTTGATCCGCTTTTTCAATTCCCTCCAGTTGAGTCGGGCCTTTTTTATGCACCGAACTATCGTTCTCTGGAAAGTATGCGATGGTTACGCTTGGAAGCTTTTTTTGTTTGATTAAAAAAGCGATATCTTTTGCAGAAAACTCGTCGTTCATCCCGAATTTTCTCCACGGAGGAGTATTCCAGCTATTCTTCGGATCCAGTTGTGCAAAAGTTGCGTAGGAAAACCATTGAGGTCCCGTTATTCTCAATTGTTCTGGCACACGGTTGCTGTTTGCAATAAAGCGAGGCACTTTTAAGTCATGTTCCGTTTTGCCTCTAAAAACAATGGCGTTGATTGATGCGGATTCTTTTCCTTTATCGGCTAACTCTTCATGGATCGTTTTCGTTTTTTTGTTCAGTTGAACTTGATTTAATTGATAAATAGCATCATTAAATACTTGCAGTTGATCTATCTTTAAGGCTTCTTTGGCACCATTGCCGTAGAGAATCATGCGTTTCTTTTGGTTGCTGTACCAAACGAGTCCGGGCACATGATGTTGGTCTGCATACGTCCCCGTTAATAAAGTACTGTCAATAGTCACGGACATCGTGGGAAATGAACTTACAACCTGCGGGAAGTATTGTCCTTTTTTAATGAGATATTGCATTGCGGGTGCACGGCCTTCTTGAATTGCATCTTGCAAAGGCTTGTTCATTAAAGAATCAATCATGATCACTATGACAGGTTTATCCATATGATTCGCTGAATTTTGGGATTTGACACTTTGTTGATGCAGCTGTTGACTGGAGCCCGCCCTGCACCCGACAACCAATAAGCTTAAACTCAGCACTAGTAAAATGCTCATTTTGTTCTTCATTTTCATGTGCGGCCTCCATCTTTAAAATAACAGATTCATTTAATTTCTATTATTTTTACTCACATTGCCAAAATTATTCGAAACCGGATCGTGGAGAAGAACGGCAATCTGATTCTTAAAAAATCAAATTATTATTTCATGAATTTTTTTGAGCTCATGGGTCAAAATTATCTTTGTGATTCGACTAAATTAGAAAGATGGTGAATTCCATTAACATTCCGTTCTCTCCTAGACTTTATCATTGGTTTGTCCGCCCGAAATGGTTTACTAAAAAATATATTCATGATCATATACATACCCATTTTACATTTGATGGCCGTACTGTACTGGATTTTGGTTCCGGTACTGGGGCGAATTGCTCCATGTTTGATCCGTTATATTATGTTGGAATTGATCCTGATGCCAAGCGAATTGATTATGCAAAGCGATTGTATACCCACCATACATTTCAGGTTCTGGAAAGCAAGAAATTTCTATTCGATAATGAATCGTTCGATTACATCCTTATTATCGCTGTGCTGCATCATGTTTCTACGGACGAGATTTCAAGTTATATGAAGGAGTTTCAAAGAATTCTAAAGCCTAACGGGACCCTTATCGTGATGGAACCATGTTTATGCAAGAAAAAACCGCTATCTAATTGGTTTATGAAATGGTACGACAACGGGGAGTATATTCGTAATGAAGAAGAGTATATTCAATTGTTTAGAGAACATAATTATGATTGCAGAGTTATAAAACGATTCCGAAAATGTTTTCTATATCATGAGTTATTTTTTTCAGTAAAACCTAAATCATCAAAGGGAGAGGAAAATAACGATGACTTCCACAAGCATAAACGGATACTCGATGCATTATATTGATTCCGGAAAAGGAATCGCCATCCTATTCATTCATCCTCCAGTACTCACAAGCTTAAATTTCACATACCAAATCCAAGGATTATCACCCGATTTTCGAACTATAGCTTTTGATATCAGAGGACACGGTAAAAGTCAGCCTTCCGAACAAACGGTTACTTATCCTCTCATCGCCCAGGATATTAAACATTTGATGGACCGGATGAGCTTGGATAAAGTATTTTTGTGTGGATATTCTACCGGAGGTTCGATAGTACTTGAATTCCTCTTAACTTATCCAGACCGGGCATGGGGAGGCATTGTTGTCAGTGGAATGTCGGAAGTAAACGAAGGGCGACTAAGAAACAAAATTTCTTTGGGCCTTGCTCTTTCCAAGATCGGCGCAGTCGGTACGCTTGCCCTTTCTATTGCTTGGTCACAAACGAAACAGCTATCTTTGTTCCGTAAGTTATTCAGCGATGCGAAGCAGGGAAATCCCAGGAATGTCGAACAATATTATCGATACAGCTTGAAGTACAACTGCACCTCACGGCTCGGGGAAATCCAGCTTCCCGTCCTGCTTGTTTATGGTGAAGAAGATAAGCACTTTCATCCCTATGCCAAAATATTGCATCAACAATTACCAAATAGTGAACTGGTTTTCCTTAAGAAAGCTGATCATCGCCTTCCTACGAAGGCCGCCGGATTATTGAATGAACTGATCAAGCAGTTTGTAAACCGCTTTTAGCCACTGAGGCCAACCTTACAGAATAACTCCATAACACCTATACATCCAACTCTAAAAACATAGTTTTATACCATGTAAATATACATTTTATACTAAATATAGTTTAGTAAGGATAGATATACTTCTGCTACTAAATCCGAAGGGGTGTAAAAAAAGAAATGCTAAAGCGTATTCAAAATCTTTTCGTTATCCCTAACTACCCATTGTTCATGATCTGCATGTTATTGCAAGGCATGGCTATATCCATCAGCGCGCCTTTTTTGGCTGTATATTTTACAAGTACACTTGGCGTATCTGTGGGAACCTTTGGTGTATTTACAGCTGTGACTTTGATTTGTGGCATATGGATAAGCTCTCTGATTGCCAAACGTTCTGATACCGGATTAGACCGCAAACAAATTTTGGTGATTTGCACGTTATTCAATGCCGTAGCATTTGCAGGATATCTTGTAATCCAAAATTTTTATGTACTTTTTGTTTATATGACGATTTTTACGGCCATTGGCGCTCCTGGGATGCCGCAGTTATTTGCCAGTGCACGTGAAGCAGTAAATCGCAGTAAATCTGCGGATCACGCCTTTGCTAATTCAACGCTTCGGTCTATGTTTTCTCTTGGCTTTATTACTGGGCCGCTTTTTGGTTCCTTTTTGATTGCACATACGGGCTTTTGGGGTATCTTTATGGGAACGACCTCTATTTTTGTTCTCATTGCTGTGCTTCTATTCTTTTTTATCAAGCAGCCTCCCGCTCAACTTAAACATAACAATCAACTTTCACTTCATCACATTACATTACATAAAAATATTGAGATTCTGATTCCCTTTTCCGTTCTTACTCTGCTCTATACGTCTCACTGGATGAATAATTTGAATATTTCCTTGTTCATCATTCACAATTTACAAGGTGACACGAGTGACGTTGCTCTAGTATCCAGTATTTGCGCAATTGTAGAAATACCCTTGATGCTCATGCTAGGCGTACTAGCAGCTAAATACTCCAACCGTTTGCTTGTATTTTTAGGGGCATTAACAGGAGTTGTCTATTATCTCCTTGTCCTTATGTCTACGGAGATGTGGCAGCTATTCGTGGGGCAGCTTCTTCTAGCCTTCTTTGTTGCAGTGATCTCTGCCATTGGCATTAGTTACATGCAGGATTTGTTGCCCTCTCTTCCAGGGTATGCATCGACGCTATATTCCAATGCGACAACCATCGGAAGACTGGTGGGGAGCTTGATGGGCGGATTAACCGCTCAATGGATTGGTTACCGAAACACCTATTGGGTATGTTTGGCCCTAATCATCTGCTCCCTTGGTCTTCTTGCAATTTCAAAGAAACTAGAGTTTGAAAAATCTGCTGCTTTAAAAGAAAGGAATCACAGTATATAGACTGTGCCTTATTTTTCTATGGTGGAGAAATGACTCATAATTGTATCTGCCGCATGTCTGTACCCACCAGCCTGGCGTAATGATTCGCCGATCACATGAGCCTGCTCTTTATAGGTTGGATGATTCAATACCTCTAATAAGGCAGCTCTCAAACTAGCGGGTGTAAGCTCATTTTTATCCACAACAACACCCGCCCCCAGTTCCTGTACCCGACTGGCTACGATTGGCTGATCCGATGTTAAAGGAATCATGACCTGCGGCACATTGTAATACAGGGCTTCACTTGTACTGTTCATCCCCGCATGTGTAACAAAAGCGTCCACATGCTGAAGCATTTCCAATTGCGGAATATAGGGCTTGATTATAAAATTGTCAGGGATACACGAGGCCAATGGCTCCATGTCTGTATAATTGCCTGAAGACAACACAAACTGCACAGGCAAATCGCGAAATGCTGCAAAACAAAGCTTATAAAATTCTAAGTCTTTATTCAAAATAGTACCCATTGAAATGTACACCGCCTGTGGATGCAGAACACGAAGTTGTTCGAACGGGAAGGAAGGAGCATCTTTACGCGGTACAATAGAAGGACCTGTAAAAATAAAACTATGATCCAGTTTTTCGGCTTGCGGTTGAAAATAGCGGCTTGTATAAACTATTCTTAAGCGTCCGCCATGAGGAGCAATCTCTTCTATAGCCGGAGCGGCAACCTGAAGCTCATTAGCTAGTTGATGCGTTATTTGCATCGTAGCCGTGTACAACTTTTTCACCTCCGGATCATTGTCATCCATGCCTTGCCCCGATCCCAATGGCTCTACGAAAGCAAAAGAAGCGATAGAGCATACAGCAGGGATTCCTAGCTTCTCAGCAATAATCGTGCCTCCCCAGCCCATCAAAGAATCATAGATTAAATAATCATAGGTTCTATTTTCAATAACTCTCAAAACCTCTGGAATAATCGGAAGAATCATACCTTTTACCATCATGTATACAAATTGATAATGATGTTTGTATTCTGCTGGCTTTAAATCTGAGTCTTTGGAAAAGGCATCATCAACAAAAGGGTAGGTTATCATCTGTGCTCCTGTCTGTTGAATTCTCGTACGATATTCTTCCGTACACACATAGTCAACATCCTCCCCACTGTCTACCAACCTTTTCACTAATCCTAGTGTCGGATTAACATGGCCTTCAGCAGGCGTGATCACAACTAACACACGTGCCATACGTTACACCTCCAAAATCAATAATAAATTACAATTTGAAATAAATGCACTTTCAACATAGCAAACATTTACCATATAAACAAGTATTTTCAATACCAAACATTAAGTATGTATCCTCTACTCAAACGATAGAAATAAGCGAGGCTGAACGCTAGAAGCGCTTGCCCCGCTTAACCATTGAACATTAAATTTAAAGACGCCAATCCCAATGATCTGTCCCGCTCAGAACAGCTTCGACGGTGTACTGGCTTGCTTCATCGGCGGTAAGCTGTTTGGCCCAAGGTACACGCCCGCTACTTCCTGCACCTGGTCCAAAGTTATCAAACTCTCCAAATCTTGCGGTCTGCTCATTGGATTCCTTGCCCCAATTGTTCCAGCCGCCCGGCTTGATATGGTCATCCATATAGGTCTTCAAAAAAGTAACATGAGCGTAAGGGCGCCATGGCCGTCCGAGATCCACCTTGCCTGTTAAGCCATTTTCTGTTGTCAGACGACATTGAATAAATAC
Organism: Paenibacillus sp. FSL L8-0158; assembly: GCF_038592965.1. Taxonomy (GTDB): domain Bacteria; phylum Bacillota; class Bacilli; order Paenibacillales; family Paenibacillaceae; genus Paenibacillus; species Paenibacillus polymyxa_D. The sequence continues at coordinate 5,001,030 of NZ_CP151949.1, forward strand.
AAAGCCCGGCTTGTTCTCTTCTGTTGAAGCTGCTGTCACATATCCGGCACGCAGGCTGTGTATGATCGAATTATCAAGCACGACGGGGGCATTGCCAAATATAAAATCTACACTGCCACTGATGTAGCTGTCCTTAAAATACTGTCTGCCACGGTTCACAAGCAACGTATCCTGTAGGCCGGTAATTTTGACATTGTGATACTTACCACGATCGCCTTCGGCATATAATGCTACAGCCTGCACCTGCCCGGTTCCTTCTGTATTGGCAACCGTGACATTCTCCAACACAAAATCGGGGCTTTGCACACGCATGGTATAGCTGTTGCTTGTTCCTAATTCTTTTCCATCCACCACGGTTTTGGCCGTATCATCAAAAGCAATGATCGTTTTATCCCGATCTTCTCCGATAATACTCAGGTTTTTCTTAGAGGAATTCACCTTTATTTTTTCACGATACGTACCGTTTTTGAGATGGATAACTGTCCTTGTGTTGCTGTCGTCAGGGACTGCGTCAATAGCTGCCTGGAGAGATGTAAAGTCAGCAGGGCCATAGGTCGCTACCACCACACTAGTGGGACGAGTTCCTCCTGAGTCTGTCAGGTTGCGGATGGTGACATGGCTGAATTCCGACGTATTGTAATTCCATACATCGTTTTGTGGTTTGGATGCATCAGTAGCCAACCCGAACAATAGCGGCTGATGATCCGGCACATCTATAACCGTTTCACCAACCTTCTCCCAGTTCGTCACACCATCTGCGGATACCCAGCCGGTAACCTTTTGTCCTTGTCGTACAAGACGTACCGAATATGGCGTTGCAATAAACGTCTCCATTGACGCACGTTTCGTCTTACCCTCCGTTTGATCACGACTGATAAGAATACCCTGTTTGCCATATTTAACAAATGCTAAAGACATAAAAGCCATTTTTGATCCAGGCTTCAGCGATTCACGAATCATTACACCCGCTTCGGCGTTATCATCCACTGGGGTAATTTGTTCCACACGGGCTGTAATTTCAGTGTCACCTTCCCATTTTTGATAAGCATAATGGAAAATATCTGCCTTACCGTCAACGTCTCCCGCTGACTTCAGTCGTATACTGCTGCCGCTTGCATCTTCTTTTAACACCTGAGTATGCCCTTTTATATAACCATCGTTGCCCTCAGAGCCAATCTCTTCGCTGAGCCAACTTCCCGATGGTGCAGTCGTATTGACATGAATGGTAACAGGATTGGAAAATGTAGCAATTCCTTTGTGGTCGGTCACCCGTACAATAATATTGTGGGTACCGTCTGTTACATGATTCCAAGCGAGATGATAAGGCGCGGTCTCTACTTTACCAGCAAGTTTGCCGTCAATGATAAATTCAACGTGAGCAATACCATCTTGGTCCTTGGCTGTTGCTGTTAATTGGGCATCATGTCCTGCTTCCAAAATATCGTTATGCTTTAGTGCACGTCCGTTTGCATCCGACACCTGAACGACGGCCTCTGGATTGTCCACCTCATTTCCATTCGACAGCTTCTCAATAAGATCATTTAAATAGACCTCCAGATTCGTATAACCCTTGGCAAAATGAGCATACGCCCCTGTGCCGGCAAGCCCCTGACCGTTACTGTCATCTGCATTATTGGGGTCCAGCCCATGGGCACGTTCCCATTCATCCGGCATTCCATCATGGTCACTGTCAGAAAGCTCCGTCGTCGTTACGTTATAATCGTCGTAAATCCACCCTGCTTCACGCGGAGAGTTAATAAACGCACCCGTTCCATTCTTCACATCATTCATAATTCGGGCGTCCACCGCATCTCTTCTTGGCAGCGTGGCTCCTGAGCTGGCAAGCACTTCATTATATGCGGTCTGTGCATCTGTCGCTTGATATGGACCATACGCATCCGGTGAAATTCCGTTGTCGTATTCCCCTCTAACTTCAATCGGCTCCGCCAAACGGGTGGACGGATCAATAATGGACCCAATGGATGTTCCAAGCTGCCAGTTGTCTTTCGTAACCGAGTCATTGCCGTACATATAGTTACCACCAATAAAGATGCGTGTTTTATATTTTTTACTACCCACGTCCACAAAGATTTGACCGCGAACGTCCTGATATGTGTTGGGGCCATACTTATAATAGTTATTTAGCACATTATACGATCCCTCACCACCACCGTATGAGGAGAAAAATCCCCAGTTATAAATGACATTATTGGTCATTTCCACAGCGTCGATTTGTTTTTTGTCGGTTGGAAACCGCGGATTACGGCTTGCATTGTGAGCCAACAAGTTATGGTGATAGGTGGAATTTCGTCCGCCCCATATGCCGCCATAGCCGTGGCGACCTTTCTGGTGCGTGGTCATTAGCATACTCTCCGACGCAATAGACCATTGTACCGTTGTATTGACGTTGTCATACAGGCTCAGTACCTCATCCACCGACCAGCTAAAGGAACAGTGATCAATCATTATGTTTTTATGGTATCTGGCTCCTAACGCGTCATCCTCACTGGGGTAACGGTCGGTCAATCGGAAACGCAGGTAACGGAGAATGACGTTATCTGCATCAATCCCTGTTGTGTAATCGCTTACAGTTATACCGTCGCCAGGAGCTGTCTGACCCGCAACCGTCAGGTTGTTTCCCAAGATTTTAAGTGGCTCCTTGAGATGAATCGTTCCACCCACCCGGAATACGACCGTCCGATTATCGGAGCTGACCGCTGCGCGAAGAGATCCGGGTATGATCTGCTCCCCTTTGCCGTAGTCTGCCAGCGTGGTAACCTCATACACTTCACCTCCGCGTCCACCGGTAACATATTTACCGCCACCCTCAGCCCCCGGAAACGCCGGAATATCCGTCGCCACTTTTGCCATCTTTGCGTTCTCTGTTCCTACCGCAGTCTCTGCTTGGATCAGTGGCGGGCACAAGGTCAACAACAATGAACCCACAACCACATTACATAGCACCTTTTTCCATGTACGCTGCTTGCTCATATTCTGTTTCCTCCCTAAGATTTTCTTCCACATCAGCGCATATTTTTATAAAAACACGATCCGAGACGTTCAGAAGCGCCTTCACCTCCTTTCATCAATCTTTTCTGCTTTTTCATTGACAGGTTGTCATATATACTGTTGGTATATGAATGCGCTTACTTATCTTAATTTGTAAAGGAAGAAGCACATGAATGAAGTGAAAGAAGATAAATATGTCATTGGCGAACAACAATTCTCCATTCATCACATCTATCGTACCGGTTTCACAGTTATGCCCCGGCCTCATGTCCACGAGAACTATGAGCTGTATCTCTTACTGCGAGGCGAACGCATCTATTTTATGAATGGCAAGGTATACACCGCTCGCAAGGGGGATCTGATATTCATCCTTCCTCACGACTTGCACTCTACTGCCAGTACGCAATTGCAGGAAACAGAGCGTATTTTGATTCATTTTTCTCCGACGTTTCTCCCACAGCAGGATCATGATATTCTTGACCTGCCGCCATATCAGCAATCCGCGTTACTTCGCTTACCTGCGAGAGAGCAAGTGGAGGTTGAACGTTTATTCCTACAGATGAATACCGAATGCAGGAATAAGCAGCCTCTGCATGACCGGTGCGTACAGCATTTACTGCTGGAAATGCTTATCCTGGTGCACCGATCGGAAGCAATCGAGCGTAGTGAACCTGTCTCCTCTCATCCCATGCATCAGAAAATCACGGAGATTTCTTCTTTTATTCAGGATCATTACAATGAACCGTTAACTCTCGAACAAGTGGCTGCCTGCTTTTTCATTAGTCCAGCTTACCTAAGCCGTATCTTTCTAAAGTTGACTGGCTTTCATTTCAGCGAATACATCCGCGTAGTGCGGGTCAGGGCGGCCCAAACCAGACTTCGAACCACCAAAGACAAAATCCAGCATATTGCAGAGGATGTCGGGTTCGGTCATGCTTCCCACTTTAATAAAATATTTAAAAAAATAACGGGGCTCTCTCCTCTTCAGTACCGCAAGCAGGTTCGGTAGATATTCAGTGTAAAGAATTAGACGCCAATTTTATACCTCCGCTCTTGTCTTGTTTTTCCATTTTTATATCCACTTGCTCTTTCATGGAACTAAAGACAAGCACGTTGGAATAAGTAAAATGCACAACAAAAAGCCATACTTCGCTGCAATGCATGCAACGAAGTATGGCTATTACATAGTCATTTTACATCTTTAAAATTATAAATTACTCTTTCTATGACCATTATTGCAATGCTTTAATATCCTGAATCAGCAATTCAACATTTTCTTTCTTCGTAGCCCAACTGGTACAGAATCGAACTGCACTATGTGTATCATCAACCTTTTCCCAAAAGGAGTAAGTATATTTTTCACTCAATGCCTTTAGTATACGATCTGGTAAAATCGGAAACTGCTGATTGGTTGTAGAACGGTATTGAAAAGAAAAACCTTGCTCAGATAATCCGTTTTGAAGCAGCATTGCCATATCTATAGCGTGTTTGGAGATTTCAACGTATAAACCGTCTTCAAACAAAGTTTCGAATTGAATGCCCAACATTCTTCCCTTAGCCAGCAGTCCTCCTTTTTGCTTGATCATATATCGGAAATCTTTTTTCAATGTATCATTTAGAATGACTACGGCTTCTCCCATCAATGCTCCAATTTTTGTCCCGCCAATATAAAACACATCGCAAAGCTGTGCTATATCCGCTAAAGATGCATCGCTATCTTCGGCCACCAAGCCATAGCCTAATCGGGCTCCATCTATGAACAGTGGTAAACCACATTCTTGACAGACTCTACTTAATGCTTCCAGCTCTGCTTTGCTATAGATCGTTCCATTCTCAGTAGGTTGGGAAATATAAACCATCCCGGGCTGTACACTATGCTCAGGAGCGGCATCATTCCAGTGAGCGTCATACAAATCTTGTACCTGCTCGGCCCGGATCTTCCCATCCCCGCTTGGCAAAGTAAGTATTTTATGTCCAACAGCTTCAATCGCTCCGGTTTCATGAACGGCCACATGTCCAGAAACTGCAGCAACGGCGCCTTGATGCGGACGCAGAATAGAAGAAATGACGGTGGTATTGGTCTGTGTACCTCCAACCAAAAAGTGTACATCCGCATTTGGGGAGTCACATGCTTCTTTAATATATGCTCTAGCTTTTTCACAATGATCGTCCACACCATAACCTGGAGTTTGTTCATCATTCGTCTCCAGTAGTCGCTTTAATATGCGCTCATGGGCACCTTCGGTATAGTCGCATTCAAATCGTATCATTCTGTATCCTCTCCAAATTATCCAATTTCTTCTGAATTAACAACATAGAAGCATGCAATTCTTGTATCTCTTCTTCTGAAAGTCCTTGAACTAATTTTAGAATTTGTTCATCAGACCTTTCATTCAGTTGGTTATAGAACGCCTTTCCTTTAGGAGTCAAACGAATCAGATTTGTTCTATTATCCAACGTTGAATTTTCCTTAACAAGAAAGCCCTCTTTGCAAAATTTAGCAATGATCCTACTCATATAGCTGCGATCAATTTTAAGAGATTCAACTAGAGTATTCGCTATACATGGCTCGATCAACCCGATCTCTATAATGACACGAGCCTCGGTAAAGGAATATCCGCTATCCAGCACATGTCTATCCAAAACACCCAGTATATTCGTATAGAACCGATTAAAACGCCTCATATCCGCTATGATATTAGCATCTATATTGACCATAACTCCCCCTATTTAGTGGACTTTTGCAACAATTATAGTAATGATTTTTGTGGACTATGTCAATGAAATAAAAAAATCGTACATTAAGACTCTCGCCTAATGTACGATCCTGTATTCTATATTTACCTACAAGGTCAATGAGCTATCGCTTTTTATAACCTTGTCCTTCTTATGCTTCCGTTTCAGCTTCAGATGAGCTACGACCATATACAGTGTCGGAACTACAAACAATGTTAAAATGGTTGAAAAAATCAGTCCGAAAATAATGGTCGTTGCCAACGGTTTGAACAAGATCTCCCCTATTGTGGCAATAGGAATCATACCCACAATCGCAGTTAGCGAAGTAAGCAAGATCGGACGGAAACGTGCAGAGCATGCCATTAGAATGGCGTCTGTTAAATCAGCGCCTTCACGCCGCGCATCTTCAATAAACTCTATCAACACGATACCGTTACGCACGACGATACCAGCAAGTGAAATGATGCCCATAATACTCATGAATCCAATAGGCATCCCTGAAATAAAACTTCCAAGGATTCCTCCTGCCGCTGCCAGATAAACAGTAGTCATAATAATGAGCGGTGTGGACACCGAGTAAAACTGCATGGTGATCAAGAGGAGAATAAGGAAAATAACAATAACAGCTAATTTGCCCAAGTCCTTAAACATATCAGACTGCGCAGATGTTTCCCCTCCCATCTCCCAGGTGTAGCCTGGTTCAAACTGGGTATTTGTAAGTTTGCTACGGATATCATTAGTGAGTTCTGTAGCCGTACGCCCATTTCCATTGGCTGAGATCGTTACCGTCCGTTCCAGATCATAGCGGTGGATTTGTTGGATGGAAAAGTCCGGTTTCATCGTGGCTAATTGGGATAAGGGGATTTGCTCCCTTGCCGCATTGTTCACACTTAATTGTTGGAATAATACCTCAGGATCATGGTTTGGTTTGTTCATGTATATATTGACATCAAGCAATTCCTTACCCGTATCAAAATCCGTTACATTCACCCCGTCACCCATTAATAGCAAAGTACGCGTTAAATCGGAATAGCTAACCTGATATTTATCCAAGGCTTGCTGATTGATTTGGAAATTCAGATTATAGCTTTGCATACCCATATTATCGGTCACATCTACAGCTCCGGGGGTCCCCGCAACCATTTCTTTGACTTTAGTTGTCATGTTTTGCAGCTTATCAATATCTTCTCCTTTAATACGGATAGACACCGCACTGCCGACCGGAATACCTAATTGGGGAACACGAATGCTGATTAATGCAGATGGATATTTAGCTTGTAGCGTATGGGTCCAGTTATCTACTGTTTTTTTGAGATCAAATAGCCCCTCTTTTCCAACGACAGCAATTTGGCCGTTGACCGCTCCACCAGAGCCGTGACCGCCTGCAACATCGCTGTACAGCTGAGGCGCTCCCCCACCTGCCGTTGCCGCCAGCCGCTCTGTTTCTGGCTGTTTTTTGACCCAGCTCCCGATCTCGTTTACAACCTGATTGGTTGCCTGCAACGACGTTCCTTCTGGCATTGTTACGCTAATCGTGGCATCCGCTTGATCGGAATCCGGAAATAATTCAATGGGAACAACAGCAAGTAGTCCATAAGCTGCTGTACCCATCATAAGACCGATAAGCGCTGTTAACAGTGGACGTCGCAGTATTCTGGGCATCCAGTTTTTAGAGTAGACATTGGATAAAGACTGGATTTGATTCCCCAGAAGTCCAGGTGGCTTAACTGTTTTACTACTCTCTTTTCCTTTACGACGTTGATCGTACCATTGACGGAAAATAGGAATGATCGTTAGCGACATAATCATGGAAGCCAGCATCGTTAACGAAATAACGGTAGGTATCGGTTTAATAAAGTCACCAATAGTGCCCGGCAGGAATAAAAGCGGGGCAAATGCCGCAACCGTAGCTAGCGTAGCTGTAATGATCGATAAGGATACCTCTTTCGTCCCTTTAATGGCCGCCTCCGTAGCATCTTCCCCAAATTCAGAGCGTCGGCGTTCAATGTTGTCATTGACCACGACGGCATCATCAACCAATATCCCTAATACGATGATTAATCCGATGACTGAAATTTGATTCAGCGTGATTCCTGTTGTGGGCAAGAAAATAAAGCCAATGGCGATGGAAACAGGAATGGCTAAGGCCACAAATGCTGAAGTCAGCAAATTTAAACCTAATGTACATATAACAATGACCGATATAATAGCGATGATCATCTCTTTGGTCAGGTTTCCAAACATTTCATCGACTCGATCATTTTGCGCAAAAAGTAGCTCAAAATGTACATTCTTAGGCAAACCGCTCACAAGTTCATTGATTTTGGCCGTTGTCGCTTTAGATACCGTTGGCACGTCTGTGCCTGTATCTCCACTCACACTGATGGAAATAGCAGGCTTGTTATTCACATACGTATAACTAGTCGCTTTTTTAAAAACAAGTGAGGCTGTCCCTACATCTTTCAGAGATATCGGGTATCCATCGTCATTGCTTGAAATCTGGACGTTATTTAGGATAGATGGATCCGTAGAGGCATTTACCGTCAGCTGATAAGTACGCTCATTGAAATCCATACTTCCTGTAGGAACTCTTTCATTCTCATTTTTGATTGCTTGAACAACCTGCTCCCAGGAGATGTTATATTGTTGCATCTTTTGTGTGTCTAAACTAATTCGTACTTCTTGATCCGGTATTCCTTGAATATTTACTTGCGAAACACCCGAGACCGTTTTTAATTGATCTTTCCATTTGTTCATCAATTCATTCAACGCGTATAAATTCTCAACTTTATCGGAAGTAATCGCGTATGAACCAATGAAAGAGCTTGTCATACTATCATTAATAATGGGCTGCATCGCATCAGTTGGAAGCTCAGACTGTGCATCCTGTACCTTTGTACGAAGATCAGCCCACACCTTGGTCGGATCCGCATCTTCAAAAGCATCTATCATGATACTAGATTGGCCTTTAGACGAAGTGGAAGAAATCGTTTTGACACCTTGTACGGCTTTAATTTTCTGTTCCATGACCTTAGTAATGGTTTGCTCGATTCTTTCAGGTGAGGCGCCCGGATAGATGGTTGTAACACTGGCTGACAAGGGAATAACATCAGGCTGCTCCTGTTTGGCTAACGATGTAAAATTGTAAAGCCCTAGCACAATGCACATGCCAAAGAAAATGAGTGTAATTTTCTGCTTTTTAACGATATATTTAATCATTCGGACGACTCCTCCGATTTCCCAGGTACACCATTCCCAAGTAAATCACCATTAAATAAGGTTCCTGCTCCTTGCGTAACGATTTGATCGCCTGCCTGTAGCCCAGAGACCACTTCGAGCTGATTATTCGTCACTTTCCCTAGTTTAACCGGTGTTTTGACGGCTTTTCCATTTACAGCTTTAAAGACATAAGGATCATTTCCCGTACTAATTACGGCCTCTACGGGCACTAAAAGCGCTTCGTTTTGATTTATGCTTTTAGATGCGCTGATGACTTGACCAGGCTTCCAATTCAGTTCGGGATTGGGAATGCTAACTTCCACATTGATGCTTCCCGTTTTGGAGTTAGTCGATGGATAGATCTGAGTAACGGTCCCTGTTCTAATTTCATCGTAGAGAGATATATTTACTTTTTGGTTTTTCTTCCACGATAAGATTTCACTGTCCGGTACAGGGAGGAGTACTTTTAAAGTCTTGATATTTCCGACAACAAATGCCTCACTCCCGCTGGAGCCCAGTTGACCATCAGATATCTTTTTTTCAATCACAACACCCGTGATCGGGGAAGTTAAAGTAGCTTTTTTCAGTGACAAGGCTGACTGTTCATAAGCAGCCAATGCATCCTCATAGGTAGCCTGCGCCTGAGCTTTACTGGCTAGCCCTTGTTGTATAGTAGCCCTAGCCGATTCCAGCCCTGCCCTGGCCTGATCTACGCCGGCCGAAGCTTGGGCACGCTGTTCCTGGGATGCCCCTGCAAGCAAAAGAGACAATTTCTCTTGCGCATCACTTAAGCTTTTTTGTGCGTTTGCTAATTCCAGCTGCGCATTCTCATTTTCCGTTAATGATACTGCACCTGCCTGGAATAGACTTTGGGAGCGTGCGGCATCCGCTTTCTTCTTGTTATAATTATTAGTTGCTACAGTAACCGCATTTTGAGACTGTGCAATCTCCTGCTTTTTGGCGCCATTGTTCAATTCCTGCAATTTGGATTGGGCCGCGTTGACCTGGGATTGTGAACTATGAATGCCCGCCTGGGCCGATTGAACAGAAGCCTCCGCTTGGCTTACACCAGCCTTTGCCTTTTCCATGGTTGCCTTTGCCCGATCCAGCTGTAACTGGTAAGCAGATGTATCTAACTTCGCAAGGACACTTCCTTTTTCTACTGAATCCCCAACTTCGACCATAGTGTTCAATATACGTCCATCCGCTTCAAAGGAAACATTGGCCTCATTACTTGCCTGCAATGTTCCCGCCAAATTAAAATCATTGGCCAAAGGTTTCATTGCAAGTTTCTCCACTTTTACCGGGTGACTGGCTTCTGTTACAGAGTTCTCCGTTGCACTGGAGCAACCGGAAGCTACTATAACTAAAGCAACCCCTGCAATCATTATTCTAATTCCTTTTCTCTTCAACTAATGTCATCCTCCCTGATTCTTCTTCTAAAGGTGCTATCAGCAACCCGTGGGTCAAGTAAACTTTTTCATCCTTTTTTCATGTTATAACAATGAACAAACAAAAAAATCGTACAAAGGGGCAAGCACCTTATGTACGACTGGGCAATGAAATAACATATTTTCAGTTATTATCTCTACAACTGTAAAATACCACGTTCCAATGAAACGGCAACGGCTTCGGATCTGGAGTCAACACCAAGCTTATTATAAATATTCGTTAAATGTGCCTTCACGGTACGCTCGGAAATTCCCATATCAAACGCAATTTCCTTACTTTTAAAACCATGTGCAACAGACTTTAATATATGCCTTTCCTTATCAGTCAGAACTAAGCTGCTTTCGTGCGGCTCTGGCTTGACTTCTTTCTTATTCGTTGCAGCGAACACCCTGGCTGTTATTTCTGGCTGAAGCAACGTTTCGCCTCTTAGTGCTGACTCAATCGTGCGAAATAAGTTTTCCCGACTGGTATCTTTTAATAAATATCCCTTTGCCCCTAAAGAAAGTCCTTTAATCATGAGATCATCTTCGTTATAGGTCGTCAGGATAATGACTGGCGTTTCATTTTGTTTTTCTCTGAGGGCTTTCATAGTTTCCAAACCACTCATTTGTGGCATATATAAATCCAACAGGATGACATGCGGCTGAAGTTCTTCGACCAATTTAAGAGCCGTTACACCTTCTCCAGCTTCACCAATAACTTCATAACTGTCATTGGTCTCCAGCACCAGCTTTAATCCTTCTCTAACTACCCAATGATCATCGACGATTAAAATCTTGTATTTCATAATAGGTCTCCTTTAGTAAGAGGCGCCTCTATTTTTATAGTTGTACCTTCTTGAGATATACTGTTAATATTAATTTCCCCACCCAGCATCCGTACACGTTCATATATACCTATTATTCCGTAATGCCCTGTTTGCTTGGCAATAATATCCGTATCAAATCCTTTTCCATCATCGCGAATCTCGATTCCAATCTTGCCTTCGTTATCTAAAATACTTATCCGTACAGTATTAGCATGTGAATGCTTCGCTACGTTGGTTAAACACTCGCTTATAATAAACAATCCATGTTCGAACACCAGTCTGGGCACTGAAGCTTTAATTTTGATGTTGCGGATTACACGAATGCTCGTAGCCATTGTAAATCGCTGTATTTCTTCCTCCACGGCTTCTGCAAAATCAACTTCCGAGATGGTTTTCGAACGCAGATTGTCTATAGCTCGCCTTGAATCAGACAATGTTCTTCGCACCTGTGACATCGATTGTTGGACGATCTCCTGAGCTCTTTGCGTACTTCCTTTTGTCAGATGGGCATCAATGGCTTCAAGTTGCATGATTAGCCCAGCAAGCCCCTGCGCCAGCGTATCATGAAGATCACGGGCCATACGTTGTCGTTCGTTAGCAATTGTAAGTTCTTCGACCTTTTGATGTGCGATTTCAAGTTCTTTAAGAACGTTTTGCGTTCGGATTCGTGCTTGAACTTGTTTGAGAAAAAGAATGGCATAAGCTACTATAACAACTGCAATTAGAAAAAATAGCGGGATGAACAATACAAATTGCCTGCCATCATTATGCCAGACCACAGCCACACAAAAAAGTACATAAGAGATCAAAAATACAAGAATGACCTTAAGCGGCTTGTAATAAATACCTATACTCTGACCCACCAAAATTGGCATTAACCCAACCAGTACAATCGAAAAACTGTCAGGTAGAAGAAATGCACTTAAAAAGATCAATCCCCCTTGCACAACAAAATAAGCCCATGAAAAATATTTTGCAACTCTTTGAGCATGCAAGTACAAGAGGATGTGTAATATGACGATTACAGTAAATAAGACACTTTGCAGCAGATTTAGACCACTAGACAAATGTTGAAGAATGACAGACTCACTATAAATTATAAAAATCCATATTATAGTTAATACTTTTGAAATATCTTTCTTCTCAAATTCACCTTCACTTTCACTTATTTCCGGATCTACATTTTGGACCTGTACATTGAATTCATCGTTCATAATTCCCTCCTACAATTCTAAATTCGGCTTTTCAACTTAATAGAGATAATAGCACTATGACGGCCTGGTCCATTTAGTTTGAACAGAAATCATTTATATATTATTTTACAAAAAAACGAAAAGAAAAAAACGTACACATGGGCAGCTTCACTTGTACGTTTGGGCATTGAATACTTTTTGTTCGCTAACATCCAAGTTATGCACCATATAAAAAGCACGCAGCAGGTTATCCTGTGCGCGCTTGACCACTTACTATTCTTCTTCCAACTCATCTGGTACATCGTATTTATTGATATGTGAAGTCATTGCTGCAACGGCTTCGCTGGCATTCGTTGTGGCCGGTACTTCTCTGACCACATCATCCGTCTGATCACGAAAGTTCAAACGATCTGCCTCAATCTCTTTCTGTTGATTCGGTTTCATTTTTCATGTCGCTCCTTTCTATTCAAGGGTCTGATCTCGTTCTGTTAACGCGTACAAAGGTACTTCTCGTTCCTCTTCCGGGTTGTTCAGCGCATAGATCCGTGCCGTCTCACGCTGTTCATTCACATGCTGAATATAAATGGGTTGCCCATCACACAACACATTCGCCATTATGGAAGAGGACGCTATTTCTTGCGCTCTTTGAACATTCACTTAGAAAAAACCTCCCTTGCTAAGTAGAGTTCCCCCTTACTATGCACGAGGTAAATATTTGTTATGCACATTCATGCCAACATGTTTTTCATGATCATGAAAGGATATCATTTGAAAAAATAAATATTATTGTTATTATAGATTAAGAGATTCAGTGAAAACTGCAATCTTAAATGAAAGGGAAGGAAAGGAGTAATGATGGATGTTAAACGTATTAATGGTTAACTTTCCGGCAGAAGGACATGTGAACCCTACGCTCGGGATTACGCAAGCCTTTGCAGCGCGGGGGGACCAGGTACATTACATTACAAGTGAGAAATACAAGGACAGACTCGAAGCAGTGGGAGCAACGGTTCACCTGCATCCCGATCTGATCAGGACTGCTTCCATTAATACCAGTACTCCGGCTGGGGTGAACGCATTTATGAATATTCATATCCAAACTTCGATGGACATATTAGCAATCACCAAACAGCTGGCTAAAAGCATTGATTTTGATTTTGTATTCTATGATAGATTCGGAGCCGGGGAATTAGTTAGAGATTATTTGAATATCCCTGGTATTGCTTCATCACCATCCTTTTTAATTTCAAAGAATCAGATGGCTAGTCATCTCTTTCGCTCTAACGCTAAGGTGCCGTTTGAGCTTGATGAACAGGCCACGGCTTCACTGCATCTTATGAAAGAAAGATTCGGTGTTGCTCCCAAAGATATAGTTCAATTTATGACCAATACAGGGGCACTGAATGTTGTATATACCAGCCGATATTTCCAACCGGACGCCGACCGCTTTGGTGAAGAGAACCTTTTTATCGGTCCCAGCTTCCCTGAGCGCAAAGGAGAACATTCTTTTCCTTTAGATCGATTACAAAATAACAAGGTTCTCTACATTGCGATGGGAACGGTTCTGGATCATGTTGAGGACTTTTTTAACACCTGTATTGAAGCCTTTTCCGATTTTGAAGGAGTCGTCGTGATTGCAGCTGGCGAGAAAGCCGACTTTACGAAAATCAATCCGGCCCCTGAGCACTTTATCATTTCGCCCTATGTTCCTCAATTGGAGGTATTGCGTCATTCAGATGTGTTTATTACTCATGGTGGAATGAACAGCGTAAATGAAGGGATTCACTTCAATGTCCCCTTGGTCGTTCTGCCTCAGGACAAGGATCAGCCGATGGTCGCGCAGCGATTAACGGAGCTTCAAGCTGGCTATCGAATAACCAAAGACGATATCAATGTACAATCGCTAAGAGAGGCCGTACGTGAAGTGTTGTCGAACGCAGTCTATAAAGAGGGCGTACAAAAAATAAATGAGAGCTTCCAGCAATCCGGCGGTACAGAAGAAGCCCTCACCAAAATTGATGCTTATCTTGATGCTTATCTGCAAAATAAGCGCGCCTAAAATCCCACGAGCAAAATGGCCACAAAAAAACAGGAGCCCTGACCATCAATGGTCGGGTTCCTGTTTGTATGCATTTCTATGTGGATATATCCCACTTCTGAAACGAAGCCATCGTACACTTTCCGCTCGCGAACGCTCGAATGCCCGTAGATTCCACTCCCGGATACACTCTTCCTGTGAGGACGTATTCACCGTCGCCGATGAATATTTCCACAGAGCTTTTATCGACAAAAATCCGAAGCTCCAGACGGCCCTCGTTCAAGTTCAAAGGCACTCTTCTCTCTCCGCCCGGTCCGATACCGGCACGCTCACGGTTAAAACGGAACAGACCGTCTTCGGGACGATACGATAGTACAGTCTCCTCTTCGTCGCCCACCCGCAGCTTCAAGCCGAATTCATCAGTATTACCAGCCTCGAATTCAAATACCGCCTTCAGTTCGTAGCTATCTCCGAACGTGTCCATGATCTGCTCGCCTGTCAGCAAGATATCCCGCTGCTCGAACAGATTGGATCGGTAATTTTCAACCTCATCAAGCGGACGGAACAGCAATCTGTCGTGATCGATTACCGCTTGCCGCGGAAGACTCATCGCACCCGCCCAATGATGTCCCTGCTGGGTCGGCATCTCCGACTCCCACATATCCATCCATCCGATGATGATACGCCGCCCTTGATCATCCAAGGTTGACTGCGGGGCATAGAAATCAAATCCGTGGTCCACCTGAGCATACCGTTCTGCTGTAAATGTACCGTTCACGGAATTGAATTCACCTATACCGTACATGGTGGAATGCAGATTGCGGTAAGCCTCTCCCTGCGCAGGCATGCGCTGCGGAGACAGCATGAATACGTGCCGATCACCGAGCGGGAACAAATCCGGGCACTCCCAATTATCGCCGAAGCGTCCGTCACTTACAGCCAGCACATTGACATACGTCCAGTTTCTCAAGTCTTTAGATCGGTAAAGCAGTACAAGCCCGTTCCCTTGGGCATCATTAGATCCAAGCACGACGTAGTATTGATCTTCGTGCCTGAACACCTTGGGATCACGGAAATCTTTGCGGCTGACCGTGTCCGGTATGGCGTCATAACCGATGACCGGGTTGCCCTCCCACTTTTCGAACATTACTCCGTCTTCTGATACTGCAATTCCCTGTGACTGCTTGTAATCCTGATCTTTGTCAGGCCCGGTCACAACATGTCCGGTATACATCAGGACAAGCTTCCCGTCCTGCTCAATCGCACTGCCAGAGAAGCAGCCATCCTGGTCGAACTCGCCGTCCGGTGCCAAAGCAACCGGCAGATAATCCCACTTCATAAGATCGCGGCTGACTGCATGTCCCCAGTGCATCGGTCCCCATACTGATTTATACGGGTAATGTTGATAGAACAAGTGATACTGCCCGTTATATTGAATGAAGCCGTTCGGATCATTCATCCAGCCGAATTCAGCCATTAAATGGTAGTTCAGCCGATAATCCGGCCTAAGCATATGCTTCGATTGGGAAATAAATTGATCTGCACGCTCTCTCGTATACGTTCTAGTCTGTTTGATAAGGCATCCTACTCCTACAATTATTTAATCGAACCTTGCATAACACCCTGAATAATATACTTCTGGGCGAACAGATAGATGATAATGATCGGAAATATCGTCAGTACCAAACTTGCCATCAATGGACCATAGTCCACTGTATAGGTTCCATAAAAGTTGTACGTGGACAACGGAAGTGTCCTTTGCTCCGGATCGACCAGAATGAGGGAAGGCAGCAGAAAATCATTCCAGATCCACAGCACATTGAGAATGGAAATGGTGGCAGTCGTGGGCATCAGTACCGGAAACACGATCCGGAAGAATGTTTGAACCCGCGTGCAGCCGTCAATTAGCGCAGCTTCCTCCAGTTCTTTTGGAATACTCTTTACGAAACCATGATAAATGAAGACGGCCAGCGAGCTGCCAAAACCGATATACATGTAAATCAGCGACCACTTACTGTTCAGCAGATCAAGTGACCCGTAGATTTTCACCAATGGAATCATGATAGCCTGGAATGGAATGATCATGGATGCAACCATCAGCATAAATGTATATTGGTTGAACTTGGTGTTGTTTCTGACAAAATAATGAGCTGTCATCGCCGCAAACAGTGATATAAACAGAACGCTTAACACCGTTATGACCAATGAATTGGTGAAGGCAGCGATGTAATTCATTTTATCAAATGCATTCATATAATTGACCATACTGAAGCTCTCTGGAAGCGATAACGGATTCGAGGTGATGGCCATGTTTTCCTTGAACGAATTGATCAGCAGAAAGACGAACGGTACGATGAACAATATGAGTATGACTGTCAGCACAATGAATTTGATTACGGAGGAAGCAACTCTATTTCTTGCCATTACGCCTCCACCTCCAACTTCTTACTAAAATAAACCTGAAGCAGAGTGATGAGAGCAACCATCAGGAACAACACGAATGCTTCTGCTTGCCCCACACCATAATCACGGGAAAGGAATGCCTTTTCATACACATGCATCGACACCATTTGAGTACTGCTGAACGGCCCACCTTTCGTGAGCGCAAGGTTCACGTCATAGACCATAAATCCGCGTTGCAGGGACAAAAATATACATACGATGAAAGAAGGAACCATCAAGGGCAATACCATTTTCCGTAGTCTGGTCCAACTGTTTGCCCCATCGATGCTTGCGGCCTCCATAATATCATTGGGCACACCCGTCAATCCTGCGATGTAAATGACCATCATGTAACCCGCGTTCTGCCACACGGTTACAATCACGAGTGCCCAGAACGCTTTGTCGGGATCAGCCAGCCAAGTCGTGCTGAGCGACTGTATGCTGGCATGTTGTCCCAAATAGACAAGCACGTTGTTGAATATAAACTGCCAGATAAAACCGAGTACAATGCCCCCGACAAGGTTGGGCAGGAAAAATCCCGCCCGGAAAATACTCTGCCCTTTTAACCCTTTAGTCAGCACATAAGCCAGCATAAAAGCGATCACATTGATAAGAACAACGGTATAAAACACATACTTGAGCGTCAAGCTGAACGATTTCCAAAACTCAATATCTCTAAAAACAGCCAGATAGTTTTGGACGCCAACCAGCGATAGTGTGGTGGAAATACCATCCCAGTTTGTGAACGTCAGATAGATGCCATACAAAAATGGAATAATCATTACCGTTATGAAGGCAAACAAGGTTGGGCCGGTAAACAGCAGCCGCGTCCGCAGCCGGTTCCATACTCCTTTTTCCGTAATCATGATGACCCCTCCCTTTGTTCCGGGTTTCTCTCTCTATTCTAGGTAATTTGAAAACAACCTTATTTAACGGTTTTCCAGTAGTTTTCGATTTCTTTAACCAGTGTTGCACGATCTCCCTGTTTCGCCAGATACTTTTGCATGGAGGATCCTGTCTTAGACCAGTGGTCCGCAGGCAGCATGCTCATCGACTGCTCTGACTTGCCTTTTGCAATATAATCCTGGATGGACTTGCCAAGCGGGTCGGCCGCAGGCAGTGTAATATTTTTGAACGCCGGGATAATGTTCGCTTGGTTCACCAGGAAATCCTGGCCTTTCTCATCATATACGATCCAGTTCAGGAACTTCTTCGCCGCATCTTGCTGTTCTGGAGTAGTCTTCTCCTTGTCAATAACAATGCGCTTGGAAACAGCTGATGAAATTTCCTGATTGCCGTAGTCATCGGCATTGTTACTGATGGGTACAGGCAAGAAACCATATTCTTTGTTAGCCGTATCAAAACTGTTGATTTGCGGCCATGCCCAGTTGCCCATGAACCAAATGCCAACTTCACCTTTGCCGAGCAGCTCCGGTCCGCGTTCATAAGCTCCTGCTAGCGGAGAAGCCTGATCGATATTGTATTTCATCATGAGGTCGAATGTATCCATAAGTCCGTTAAATACAGGATTATTAGCCAAGTCAGCCTGGCCTGCTTTTAGTGACGCCATGAATTTGTCCACTTCAGCCATGTCTTTGTTCTGGCCTGCATAAGCAAGAGGCAAATAATGAGCGCCCAGAGACCAGTCCATTGGTGAAATCACCAATGCTTTCTTACCAGATGTCTCGATCTGCTGAAACAGTTTTTCAAGGTCATTTCGGGTTTTAATTGTGGTGGGATCGAAGCTTCCACCTACCGCTTTATCTACAACGGCTTTGTTGTAAATAAATCCGTAGCCTTCAACAGCCAGTGGGAACGCGTAATTTTTGCCGTCAACCGTCGTAGCTGAGGTAGCGTTTTCAACAGTGTCCTTATTCCACTTTTCTCCGCTCAGATCGAGGATACGGTCCTTGAATTTCTCCACATCACCTGTATCTAGCATGATCATGGTCGGCGGGTTTCCAGATGCGTACAATGCGGAGGCACGCTCAAAAGGCGATCCACCAGTCGGAACCGGCTGGATTTCAACAGTAATGCCCGGATTGTCTTTCTGGAACGCCTTGGCGGCTTCCTCCAGCTGTGGAAGGATTTCGCCTTTGGAGTTCAAAAGCGTAATCTTCACATTTTTCGAATCCGCTGATCCCCCTCCAGAAGCCGAATTACCTTCTCCACCGGAGCCACCGCATGCAGACACCACCATAACTAAAAGAAGCAGCATTACCATCCATTGAACTCTTTTGAATTTCCTCATTGTTGTCATCCCCTTATTTATATAATGGCTCTGAACGCTTAAATAAAACGCTTACAAACGGATTATATGTCAAAGGTTTAAGTTGTGTCAATCGTTTGACATGTTAATCTCTCAACATGTATTAAAAAAAATCTGTTCCCCTTGTTAGAGGAACAGATTTTCATTCAGGTCGTTGCACGCTCAATTAGTTCAACAGGCAACAGATTGACAGGTTGTACCTGCTCCCCTTCCGCCTGTCTGCGGATCAGCTCGACCGCCAGCCTGCCGATCTCTGCAATCGGCTGTCTTACCGATGTAAGTTCCGGCGTCAGCCAGGAAGCAACGCTTACATCATCGAAGCCTACAATACGCACATTCTCTGGCACATGCCTTCCAGCGCGAATATATTCCTTCAGCGCGAAAGCAGCAATAATATCACTTGTTGCGAACACCCCATCCACATCCGGATGTTCATGAACGAGTTTTGAAATGATCCGCTCGTACTCCTTCTGGTCGAACACATTCAAGTCCGTTTGAACAATCACATGCTGGACATTATGCTTGCCCACCACATCCCGGAAGGCTTTGGTTCGTTCATTGGACAGCATGTTCAGCTCCAGATTTCCGCAGATATGGGCAATTTTCCGGCAGCCTTTGCGAATGAGCAGCTCCGTAGCCAGCTCGCCTCCGCGATAATTATCCGAGGATATGTAAGGAATATACGGGTCAATCTGCCTATCAAACGTCACGATCGGTGAATTCAAATGTCGGTACTCTTCTACTTCTAATGTATGACTACCCATAATGATGCCATCCACCCGGTTCCGCTTCAACATATCAATATACACTTTCTCCTTCACGGGATCCATATGTGAATTGCACAGCAGGACCTTGCAGCCATGCTGATAGGCGTAATACTCAACCTGATTGGCAAGCTCACTGAAGAAAGGATGCGAGACATTGGGAATAATAAGGCCAATAATATTGGACTGCTTACGTAGCAGAGATCGTGCTATTTCATTTGGTTGGTAATTAAGTTCTTCCATTGCGTCGAACACTTTTTTGCGTGTAGTTTCGCTGATATATCCCCGGTTATTCATTACACGGGATACTGTAGTGACCGACACACCCGCTTTTAATGCTACATCATGAATTGTCGCCATATTAACCTCTTCCCGTACAAAATAAATACATACAAACTATACTCTCTCCTCATCATTTCAACAACTTTACATAACGGAAGCCTCATAATGGCCGTCAATGTTAGATGACTGAACTTTGCGAATCCCAAATTAAAGGTTAAAATTTCTCTAAACCATAATGATAGCAAAACCCCCTTAAAAAAGTCTTGCTATCTTTTCTTTAACCATCCTTCTTTGATTCAACTTCCAGATGTAGGCGCTCTAGTTATCGGGGTGAGTAGCGGCCCAGTGGGTTTATTTTCAAACTACAACTTGACAAAATTTAGGTTTTTTTAAGATTATGTCTCAAGCGTTAAGTTTGCTATTGTGGACGACTCCATATCAAGCTACAATGAATATACCAAGCATGTAAGCGCTTTATATTTTTGGGTAAGTCAGTCAATACTTGAAATAATGTATCATTGTCAGCCGTTTCTTTCATGTTTGGTCAATCTTTTATGGAGGTGTAAAATGAAGCAGAAATCTTGGTTTACTTTACTGGCAACTGGAATTGTCTCTCTGTTTTTTTCGGTAAGCGTTTATGCGGGGAATGTTTTTTGGGAACCCCTTAATGGTTTCAATTCGGGTGCATGGCAAAAGGCGGACGGATATTCCAATGGGAACATGTTTAATTGCACTTGGCGTGCCAATAATGTCAATTTTACGAACGATGGCAAAATGAAGCTTGGCTTAACAAGTTCTGCGTACAATAAATTTGACTGTGGAGAGTATCGATCGACGAACACTTACAGATACGGCTTATACGAGGTCAGCATGAAGCCTGCTAAAAATACAGGGATCGTATCTTCCTTTTTTACGTATACGGGACCTACTGATGGCACGCAATGGGATGAAATAGATATTGAATTTTTAGGCAAAGACACGACAAAAGTACAATTCAACTATTATACAAACGGGGTCGGTGGTCATGAGAAGATTATCGATCTGGGCTTTGATGCATCAAGAGGCTTTCACACCTATGCATTCGATTGGCAGCCAGGGTACATTAAGTGGTATGTTGACGGGGTTCTAAAGCATACGGCAACTACGAACATACCAAGCACGCCAGGCAAGATTATGATGAATTTATGGAATGGCACTGGTGTTGACGACTGGCTAGGTTCGTATAATGGAGCGAATCCGCTATACGCTGAATATGATTGGGTAAAATACACGAGCAATTAGCCCGTAGTACAAAAGCAGCCCTGTAGTGGCTGTTTTTTTGATGATGCCTTGATTCAGCCATGTTCCGGCCATGAAGAAAATCGCTGGAAACCTATTCAAAGCTGGCGATCACCGATGCGCAGTTTGAATATAATCAGGTATTTAATAAATCCCCAGTTTAACCCATACGTTTGCAGGTGGTGTCAGCGACGCTGGTACTCCCCCGTATAAACCAGAAACGAACCTAGACTCGCTGCTTTATTGAACTTACTTGCTCCGTTAGCACGGATTCATTCTGATGCTCTATACTGCAGTCACGATAATTGGCTGATTCTTTGTAATGTTAGGTTATTATCCATTTTTATTTTATTAAATTCTTCTATCAAATCTCTTACTAATTCATTATTCACTTTCAATGAAGCCATTATATCTCTAGCTAGTTTATTAATTCTCTTTTTTTGTTCGGATAGCTTGATTTTACTTAATTCTTTAAATAGTGAACTTATGGAAGGTAGATTACTATTCCAGTCTCCTGATTCTAATACTGAAAGAAACGTTTCGGCATAATACCAAAAGTCTTCTCCAAGAGCTTCACGTTTCCTTTTTATCTCTTGATACCCTGGAACTAAACATACTTCGGTTTGGACATCTTTGTACTCTAATTCAGCAAATTTATAGATTGATTTTCCGCTAGCAATAATTTTCCTGATTATACACCTTTTATAAGGATAACTATTTGAAGGTGTAATTAAATATTCAAACTCACTCATTTTTAAGTTCTGAAGCCAATTTTCAAAATTCCCTTTTGTTGCCAAGGCTAAAGAATTTATAACAGTTGGAACTCTTCCGTCATCTAGTGAATTCAAACTATCGTAATCGCCCCTTTCATCATATTCTTCGTAATCGAGTTCAGTTCCGTTAACGTCTTCTTTTCTAATTGTTGATTCTTCCTCTTCAATGTTATAAACCAGTTTACCAATTGCAGGTACAGGTATTATATCCTCTTCGTCTGTAATCGTTCTAACTTTATAAATTCCATTATAGAGCCGCACAGTCTTCGTGCCATCATACGATATTAAAAAACCTAATGAGGTGAGCCTATTGTTCGTTCAATTAACCGTGAGTGAGATAATGATCTGAAAACAAAAAAACTGGCACAAAAAAAATCTGGGTGGTAGTTTTATCCAGCAGTTATTCCAATGCCTTAGATATTCTCACTAGCGTTACATAAAACATTGACAGACAATTCAGATAATTAGCATCTACCATGAGAACCAAAAGGTCGAGCAGCCATGCCTAGACAAAATCTGCATAGCCAGCCGCTCGAAAACCTGCTGGAGCAGGTCCTGATCCACCTGATTATGCTTGCGGCATAATTGTGCCGGTGAGATCGATTCCAAGCCTAGCATTCCTGTTGAAATTCCTTACTCAGAACGTCGTCGGCTATCTCTCTCAGCCCTTCCCGCGGCCTATTTCGGCCATTGTATTTCGGAACTTTTCCCCTATGAGGTAGTAGTAAACGAGTAGCCGCGGCGCACGTTTTAGATATCTGTATTTCTTCCTGTAGTCTTCGTGTGCCTTTTGTTGTTCTTCTGGTGTCATAGTCAAAAGATTAAACTCGTCTGCAACGATCGGCAATTACTTCTTTTCGTTTTTCGGGTATTCGGATTTTATGGTGGAATTATCTCTGTTTAAATGGTTTGATTCTTAGTATCCCAAAGGTAAACTAAGATTTCTGTTGTGTTTTGTCGATTTTCCAATAAATTGAAATAGTTACTCAGCGGCACTTGACGTCAGATTCCTGTGGTGGATTTTTCCTCTTTATTTGAAAAAAAACACCCGGCAGGATGCGTACCGAGAGAAATACGGCATACACCCAAACCGGGTAAGGGATTAGAAAATAATATCAATGGCCTCTAGCACATCTTGCTCCTGTTCGGATTGCCCGTTCAGGGAAATATCCTTCAACAGCACCGAAGGCTGTTCGCAAATTTGGGTGATGATCACGAGCAGGTCCTGAGCGAAATTGTCGATCAGATTGCGCGTAAACAACTTGGTGGCATATTCAAACTGCCCGTTCATTCCATCATCCAGCAACGAAATGACCAAGGTAAGATCAAATTGGGAAACCGTATGAGTTTCCGGATAAGATTCGATCTTGATATCCCCGAAGCTTTGAACGTTATCTTCCTTGGTTTCCAGAACAAACATGACATCGAATACAGGATTGCGGCTTTGATCTCGCGGCGCCTGCAGCTTTTTCACAAGCTCCTCGAACGGATAATCCTGGTGGTCGTAGGCCCCCAGCATCGTTTCTTTGACTTCGTTCAAGTAAGCGAGGAACGTCTTTTCCCCGGACGGATAATGGCGAATCGCCAAAGTGTTGACAAACATTCCGATGAGCGGCTCCAGGTCGGCATGTGTGCGGCCCGAAACCGGCGTGCCTACAATGAAGTCTTCTTGTCCCGAGTACTTGCTGAGCAGGATTGAATAGGCCGCCAATAACACCATATAAAGGGTGGCACCGTTCTCATCGGCGATGCGCTGCAAGCTGTCGGTCATCTGCTTGTCGATGCTGAAAGGCAGCACATCTCCCTCAAAGCTGCGAGCAGCAGGTCTGACAAAGTCCGTAGGCAGTTCAAGCGTCGGCAGTTCGCCTTCCAGCACGTCCAGCCAGTAGGCTTCCTGACGTTTCAGCCGCTCTTTTACAGGTTCGGACTGCTGCCAAGCGGCGAATTCCTTGTATTGAATCCGAAGCGGTTCCAGAGTCTCGCCGTTATACAGGCGCAGCAGCTCTTCGACGAAGATGCCCATCGACATGCCATCCGTGACGATATGATGAATGTCCAGCATGAGCAGATGCCGTTCCGCTTCCCATTCGACTAAGCCCACACGCAGCAGCGGCGGCCGCTCCAAATCAAAGACGCGCACAAAGCCGTCTACGATGCTCTTCGTTTCACTTTCCGTCGCTTTCGTATACTCGACGGCAAACTTCAAGTCCGGATAAATTCGTTGTACCGGTTCGCCGTCGACCATTTCGAAGCCGGTTCGCAAAATTTCGTGACGAGCTATCAATCCTTTGAGCGCCGCCTCGAATTGATTCCGTTCCAAGCGCCCGACGAGAACCGTCATGCCGGACATGTTGTAGCTAAGCTCGGCGCCTTCCATCTGCTGCTGGATGTACAGCCGTTTTTGCACGGAGGAAAGCGGATAGTAATCCCTCTTATCCAGAACCGGAATGGAGAGGTGTTCCTGCCGCTCCAATTGGCTGATCGCTTCGGCCATCGCTTCGATGTTCGAGTGCCGGAACACATCGCGCAGCGGCAGGTCCACGCTCAGCTCCTTGTGCACCTTGCTGACCAGCGTCGTCGCCCGCATGGAGTGCCCGCCGAGGTCGAAGAAGTTGTCCGTCACGCCAATCGTGACCGGCCCGAGCACGTCCTGCCAGATGGCGACCAGTTTCGCCTCCAGTTCGGTGCGCGGCGCCACGTATTCGCGGCCTGCGCTTGCTCCCCCTTCCGGCGCCGGCAGCGCCTTCCGGTCGATTTTCCCGTTCGGCGTCAGAGGCAGGCGCTCCAGCTCGACGAAATACGACGGGATCATGTAACCCGGCAGCTCGCTGGAGATCGCCCGTTTCAGGTCTGCCGCCGTCAGTTCGCCATCCGTTGTGTAGTACGCGCACAGCGCTTTCTGCCCGTTCGCGTCACTTCGAACCAGCACCACCGCTTCGCGCACGCCTTCCACCCGCAGCAGCTGCGACTCGATCTCGCCCGTCTCAATCCGGTAGCCCCGGATTTTCGCCTGGTTGTCGATCCGGCCGATGAAGTCCACGTTCCCGTCCTCCATCCACCGCGCCAAGTCTCCCGTGCGGTACAGCCGCTCGCCCGCGGCGAACGGACTGTCTACAAACTTCTCTTCCGTCAGCTCCGGACGGTTCAAGTACCCGCGCGCCACTCCGACTCCGCCGATGACCAGCTCGCCCAGCACCCCGACCGGCACCGGATTCAGATGCGCATCCACGATGTAGAATTTCGCATTCAGCCACGCTTTGCCGATCGGCACATGGCCTGTCTGCGGCAGCTTCGTCAGCGGCTCGTCGTAGAAGCTTGAGTCGATCGCCGCTTCCGTCACGCCGTATGCGTTGATGATCCGGAACAACGAGCCGAAGCGTTCCTGCAAGGTCCGGTAATCCGCCACGCTGCAGCTGTCCGAGCTCGTGATCAACAGCTCCAACGGGCTCATATCCAGTTGCTGATCGTGCACGTACTCCAGGAACGGCACGATCAGCGCCGGCGTCGATTCGAAGATGGTGACCCGCTCCCGCTCAATCCAGTAGTGCAGACGAGACGGATCGATCCGGTCGTCCTTCGGCACAATCACCATCGTGCCTCCGTTGTACAGCGTCCGCGCGATATCTCCCACGAACACGTCGAACGAGAAGCTTGCGAGCTGCAGCAGCCGCACCGGGAACTGATCCAACCGGTATTCCCTCCGGTAGCCCGCCGCCGTGTTCACCAGGCTGCGGTGCTCGATCATCACGCCCTTCGGCTTGCCCGTCGTTCCCGACGTATAGATCACGTACGCCAGATCCTTCGGACGGGCTTCATGGAAGCTGTCGGTGCCAACATTCTGATGGCTCTCATCGCCGTCGTCCACAGCATCCGTCAGCTTGCCGGAGACCATGCCGGAGCCAATCGGCGCATTCGCCCGCTCCTCGCTGTACGACGCTTCGTCGTCGAGGTACAGCACCGCCGCCAGCGCCAGCTCCTCTTCGCCGAGCCAGGCTTCGGCACGCTCTCGCAGCGCCGTTTGCGTCAGCAGTACCTTCGCTCCGCTGTCTTCAAGCATGAACCGCACGCGGTCCGCCGGATAATCCGGGTCGAGCGGCACATACGCCCCGCCCGCTTTCCAGACGGCCAGCACGGCCACCAGCAAGTCCACCGAACGCTCGGCGAGAATGCCGACGATCGTCTCCCGGCCGATGCCGCTTGCGCGCAGCGTGGCCGCCAAGCGGTTCGCCCGCTCGTTCAGCTCCGCATACGTCAGCCGGTCGTTCTCGTACACGACGGCCGCCTCTTCCGGCGTGCGTTCCGCCTGTTCCTCAAACAGCCGGTGGAACGCGGCCGCAGGAGCCGCTTCCGGCTGCGCCGGGTTGAACGCGCCGAGAATTTGCTCTTTTTCCGCCGGTGTCAAAATGCCCAGCTCGGCAATAGTCGCCGACGGGTTGCGGAGAATGGATTCAAGCAGCTGCAAGTAGTGAGCGGCCAATTTCTCCACCGTTTCGGTTTTATAAAGAGCAGTGGCGTATTCAAACAGATATTCCAAGCCTTCCTCGATCTCCGTGACGTCCAAGCTGAGATCGAATTTAGAAACAATTTCTTCGCTGGCATACGTCGACAAATGGAGTCCGGGAAGCTGGATTTCCAAATTCTCTGTATTCTGCAAAGCAAACATCGTATCGAACAGCGGATTGCGGCATAAATCGCGAGCCACGTTCACCTTATCCACCAGTTCCTCAAACGGATAATTCTGATGTTCAAAAGCGCCCAGTGTCGTCTCCTTGATTTCCTTCAAGTAGTCAAGGAACGTCTTACCGGCAGCCGGATAACTGCGGATGGCCAGGGTATTGACGAACATCCCGATCAGCGGCTGAACGTCGCTGTGATTTCTTCCCGCAATCGGCGTACCGACCACCACGTCTTCTTGCCCTGTATATTTATGCAATAATATTGTATAACCAGCAAGCAGAACCATGTAAAGCGTTGCGCCGTTCTCGGCTGCAAGCCGTTTCAGACCCTCGCTTTTCTCGCTATGCATAAACAATTGCAGCGTGCGGCCCTCGTAGCTCTGCATAGCCGGGCGCGGATAGTCCGTCGGCAATTCCAAAACCGGCAGCTCTCCGCGGAACATGTCGAGCCAGTAGGCTTCCTGCTTGGCAAGCTGAGCTTTCTGCTCGTCCGATTGCTGCCATACCGCATAATCTTTGTACTGAATGCGGAGCGGCTCCAACTGCTCCCCGCTGTACAAGCGGACGAACTCTTCGATCAGTACGTCAATCGAAACGCCGTCAGATACGATATGATGCGTATCGAACATTAGAATGTGCCGGTCCGGCGCCAGTTCGGCAAGGCCTACCCGTAGAAGTGGCGGCTTCGCTAGATCAAACGGACGAACGAATTGACGCACCGTTTCTTCCGCCTGCTCCCCGCTGATCTGCACATATTCCACCTGGAAGGCGGCTTCTTCGTAAATCCGCTGAACCGCTTCGCCTTTTACCATCTCAAAGCCGGTACGCAGCGTTTCATGACGAGCTACGAGCCCGCGGAACGCTTCTTCAAACCGCTGCCGGTCGAGCTCCCCTTCGAGCAGCATAGCTCCCGGTATGTTGTAGCTCAGCTCGGCTCCTTCCAGCTGGTTCAAGATATAGAGACGTTTCTGAGCGGAAGAGAGCGGATAATACTCGCTAGGT
Source organism: Paenibacillus sp. FSL L8-0158 (assembly GCF_038592965.1). Classification (GTDB taxonomy): domain Bacteria; phylum Bacillota; class Bacilli; order Paenibacillales; family Paenibacillaceae; genus Paenibacillus; species Paenibacillus polymyxa_D. Next base: position 5,028,971 of record NZ_CP151949.1, read on the forward strand.
TCCGCAGCCGGAATAGCCGTGAACGAGCCGATCTCCAGCCGCTCCATAGCCGCGGCCATTTCCTCAACCGTCGAGTAGCGGAATACGTCGCGAAGCGGGAATTCAACGCCTAGCTCCTTATGCATTTTGCTGACAAGCGTCGTCGCCCGCAGGGAGTGTCCGCCGAGGTCGAAAAAGTTGTCCGTTACGCCTACCGCCTTCTCCCGAACAAGCACATCCTGCCAAATGGCGGCCAGCTTCGCCTCAAGTTCGGTGCGCGGCGCCACGTATTCGCGGCCTCCGCCTGCTCCCCCTTCCGGTGCCGGCAGCGCCTTCCGGTCGATCTTTCCGTTCGGCGTCAGAGGCAGGCGCTCCAGCTCCACGAAGTACGACGGGATCATGTAACCCGGCAGCTCGCTGGCAATCGCCCGCTTCAGGTCCGCCGCCGTCAAGCCTTCTTCCGCTGTATAATAAGCGCACAAAGCTTTCTGACCTTCTTGATCTTCCCTGACGACGACGACCGCTTCCTTCACGCCACCTACACTCAGCAGCTTCGCTTCGACTTCGCCCGTCTCAATCCGGTACCCCCGGATTTTCGCCTGGTTGTCGATCCGGCCGATGAAGTCCACGTTCCCGTCCTCCATCCACCGCGCCAAGTCTCCCGTGCGGTACAGCCGCTCGCCCGCGGCGAACGGGCTGTCTACGAACTTCTCTTCTGTCAGCTCCGGACGGTTCAAGTACCCGCGCGCTACCCCAACTCCGCCGATAACCAGCTCGCCCAGCACCCCGACCGGCACCGGGTTCAGATGCGCGTCCACGATGTAGAATTTCGCATTCAGCCACGCTTTGCCGATCGGCACATGGCCTGTCTGCGGCAGCTTAGCCAGCTCCTCGTCGTAGAAGCTTGAGTCGATCGCCGCTTCCGTCACGCCGTATGCGTTGATGATCCGGAACAACGAGCCGAAGCGTTCCTGCAAGGTCCGGTAATCCGCCACGCTGCAGCTGTCCGAGCTCGTGATCAACAGCTCCAACCGGCTCATATCCAGTTGCTGATCGTGCACGTACTCCAGGAACGGCACGATCAGCGCCGGCGTCGATTCGAAAATTGTGACCCGCTCCCGCTCAATCCAGTGGTGCAGACGAGACGGATCGATCCGGTCGTCCTTCGGCACAATCACCATCGTGCCTCCGTTGTACAGCGTCCGCGCGATATCTCCCACGAACACGTCGAACGAGAAGCTTGCGAGCTGCAGCAGCCGCACCGGGAACTGATCCAACCGGTATTCCCTCCGGTAGCCCGCCGCCGTGTTCACCAGGCTGCGGTGCTCGATCATCACGCCCTTCGGCTTGCCCGTCGTTCCCGACGTATAGATCACGTACGCCAGATCCTCTGGACGGGCTTCATGGAAGCTGTCGGCATTCGTCCGCTCCTCGCTGTACGAAGTTTCGTCGTCGAGGTACAGCACCGCCGTCAGCGCCAGCTCCTCTTCGCCGAGCCAGGCTTCGGCGCGCTCTCGCAGCGGTGTTTGCGTCAGCAGTACCTTCGCTCCGCTGTCTTCAAGCATGAACCGCACGCGCTCCGCCGGATAATCCGGGTCGAGCGGCACATACGCCCCGCCCGCTTTCCAGACGGCCAGCACGGCCACCAGCAAGTCCACCGAACGCTCGGCGAGAATGCCGACGATCGTCTCCCGCCCGATGCCGCTTGCGCGCAGCGTGGCCGCCAAGCGGTTCGCCCGCTCGTTCAGCTCCGCATACGTCAGCCGGTCGTTCTCGTACACGACGGCCGCCTCTTCCGGCGTGCGCTCCGCCTGTTCCTCGAACAGCCGGTGGAATGCGGCCGCAGGAGCCGCTTCCGGCTGCGCCGGGTTAAACGCGCCAAGAATTTGCTCTTTTTCCGCCGCCGTCAAAAGCTCCAACTGATTCACGCGGATGTTCGGGTTAGCCGCAACCTTCTCCAGTGCCCGGGCAAAATGACCGTGGATCAGCCTGATGTCTTCCTCTCTGAACGTCAGCGCATTGTACGTAAACCGCAGCAAAATATGCTCTTCCGGAATGACGGTAATGTCCAGGTCGTAGTTCGTTTGCTCCGGCGACTGGATATTAGCGATTTTCAGCGCTTCTTTGTCTCCTCCGACGACCTGCTCAATCTGTTCTTCCATCGGATAATTTTCAAAGACCATGATATGGTTGATCAAGTCGCGCTTTTGCTCGCTCAGCGACTGAATTTCGAACAACGGGAACGTTTCGTAAGCTCCCGATACCAGCGCTTGACCCTGGGTTTTTCTCAAGATATCGGCTACCGTCTCCTCGGCTTTGCCTTGAATACGGACCGGGATCGTATTAATAAACAGGCCGATCATGCTTTCGATGCCCGGAATTTCCGCCGGACGCCCGGATACGACGGAGCCGAATACGACATCCTCGCTGTTGTTGTATACCTGCAGAACCAGTCCCCATACGGTCTGCATGAACGTATTGAGCGTCACCTGCTGCTGGCGCGCCACCCGCTCGATTTGCCCGGTCAGTTCCTTGCTGAGTTCCACATCGATTTCAGCCGCTTCAAAAGCGCCCTGCTTCAGCTGCGGTTTCTCCTGGGGCAGCTTGGTCTGCTGATCGTAACCCGCCAAATACTCGGACCAGTAACGCGAAGCTTTCGCGGCATCTTGAGCTTCCAGCCATTCGATATACCGGGAGTACGAGGTAACCGGAGGAAGCTCCAGCGTCCGCTTCTCCTGGAACGCGAAGTAGGTGTCGAACACTTCCTTGATCATGAAGGACATGCACCAGCCGTCCATCAAAATGTGATGGTGACTCCAGATCACATGGTAGGACTCGTCGCCCGTGCGCAAAACTGTCACGCGCATAAGAGAGCCTCGGGCCAAATCGAACTTGTTCGCTTTATCCGCGCTAACGAAATCGGCTATCGTCTTCTCCGGGTCTTCATCGCTTACCGAGCGGATATCTTCGAAGTACACTTCACACTTCCGCTCGCGGAATACCACTTGAATCGGCTCGTCTCTCCAGCCGGTAATAAAGTTGGTCCGCAGCGTCTCATTCCGCTGCACCAGCGTATCCAATCCTTGGGTGAAGGCTTCGACATTCAGGCTTCCGTACAGATCGAAGGTCACCTGTTCGAAGTAAGCTTCCGAATCGGCATCCAGCAGGCTGTGGAACAACATCCCTTTTTGCAGCGGAGTCATGGTGTATACATTCTCCAGTTCGCCGAGCGCCGCCGTATGTTCGGCCAGCCGCTCCAGTTCCTCCAACGTCACATCTTGAAGCAGTACGTCGCTAGGCGTAAGCTCCGGCCGCTCTTTCGATATGCAATGGCTGATGACTTCACGCAAGCTCGAATGAAGCAGGGTGCCCAGGCGCTCTACCGTTTCCCGTTTATACTGGGTTTCCCCATAACGGATCGTGAGTTCCTGCACTCCTTCCGACACCATACCGTTGATATCGAGAACATAATCCATCACTGCATTCGGGCTTGAATCGGAGCCCGGGCTGAACGGAGACGGCCTCGAGCCGCTGCTTTCGTAATCCTGGTCGAACTGTCCCAAATAGTTAAAGCTGATCTCCGGCTCCAAAGCGAAGCGCTCGCCGTCACGCGGCGCCGACAAATAACGCAGGATGCCGTAGCCGATTCCTTTGTTCGGAATGCGGCGCAAGCTTTCTTTAACCTGTTTCACCTGATGACCGAGCGCCTGGGCGTGCCCCGGCTCCAGAACGACAGGGAATTGGCTTGTAAACCAGCCTACCGTGCGCGTAATGTCCACATCCGGCAAAATATCTTCCCGGCCGTGGCCTTCGAGATTCACCAGCACGCGTTCCCGGCCGCTCCAAGCTTGTACCGCGAGGCCAAGCGCGGCAAGCAGCAAATCGTTCATTTCCGTATGGTAAGCACGGTGTGCCTGCTTCAGCAGCTGTTCGGTTTCCTCCGCCGTCCAGCGAACGGTCACGAGCCCGCTGTCCTTCAGCTTGGATCTGCCTTGTTCAAAATCTTTCGGAAGCGGCTCATAGGTCAATTGCTCGATATGCTGCCAATACTCTCTTTCGCTTTCCATCGCCGGACCATTCGCATAATCAGCGAGCTGTTTCGCCCACGTTTGGAATGAATCCGTTTTGAGCGGCAGACGGATCGGCTGCCCTTGCAACGCCTGCTCATAGCCGGCAGCAAAATCCTCAAGCAGAATCCGCCAGGATACGCCGTCTACAACCAAGTGATGGATCGCGATGAGCAGGTGGTCGCCGTCGTCGCAGCGGAACAAGCCGAGCTTCACCAGCGGACCGTTTTCCAGATCGATGCTCGCTTGAATGTCATTCGCCTTAGCCTCTACCGCTTCTTTCACGTCGCCGACTCCCTTGAAATCGACAACTTCCAGATCGAACAGCGCTTCGTTCTCCCCGGCGCCGCGGTTCCAGGCGGTATAGCCGTTCTCGGTTTGGCGGTAAACCGTACGGAGAGCATCGTGATGCACGACAAGCTGACGCACCGCTTGGCGTAAAGCTTCTTCGTCAAAGCCTTGCTTGGAGAACTGCATGAACGCCTGGTTGCTGTGATGCACGTCGGCCGGATTTTGTTCAAAGAACCAGCGCTGAATCGGGGTCAAGATGACCTCTCCCGTCACTTCGGCCTGGCTTGCCGTTCTCTCCGCCGTTTGCAGCTGCAAACTAAGGGCGGAAATCGTCGGGTAATGGAACAAATCTTTCATGACCAGCTTGTACCCCGTTTGCAAAAGACGGGACGATACCTGCAAGGCCTTGATCGAATCGCCGCCGAGCGCAAAGAAATTGTCCATCGTGCCGACCTGATCCACGCCCAGCACCGACTGCCAGACCGACGCAAGTGCTTGCTCGGCAGGAGTACGAGGCGCCGTGTATGCAGCCTCGGCACGAATGCTTCCTTCCGGTACAGGCAGCGCTTTACGGTCGATCTTCCCGTTCGGCGTAAGCGGCATTTGATCCAGGCGCATGATGCGCGAAGGCACCATATGGGAAGGCAGCGCGGCGTCCAGATGGGCCACAAGCCCTTCCAGATCGAAGCTGGAATCCGCTACGACATACCCGCACAAATATTTCTGCCCCCGCTCGTCCGTCCGGTCGATGACAAGCGCTTGACGCACGCCGGCAAAATTTTTCATGGCCGCTTCAATTTCACCAAGCTCGATCCGATAGCCGCGAATTTTCACCTGGTTGTCGATTCGGCCGATGAAGTCCACGTTGCCGTCCGGCATCCAGCGCGCCAGGTCGCCCGTCCGGTACAGCCGCTCCCCAGCGGCGAACGGGCTGTCTACGAATTTCTCCGCCGTCAAATCCGGGCGGTTCAAGTAACCGCGGGCCACACCCGCTCCGCCGATAACCAGCTCGCCCAACACCCCGATCGGCACCGGCTTCAGATTCGCATCCACGATGTAGAACTTGGCGTTCAGCCACGCTTTCCCGATCGGCACGCTGCCCGTCTTCGGCAGCTTCTCCAGCGGCTCGTCATAGAAGCTGGAGTCAATCGCCGCTTCCGTTACGCCGTAGCTGTTAATAATACGGAACTGCGAGCAGAAGCGCTCCTGCAAGGTGCGGTAATCCGCTACGCTGCACGCATCCGAGCTTGTGATCAGCAACTGCATCGAGCTGAGGTCCAGACCCTCGGCATGCACATGCTCCATGAACGGCACGATCAGCGCCGGCGTCGATTCGAACACCGTCACGGCGTAGTCGCGAATCCAGCCGTAGAGGCGGGTTGGATCAATCCGGTCGTCCTTCGGCACGATGACCATGGTGCCGCCGTTGTACAGCGTCCGCGCAATGTCGCCGACGAACACGTCGAACGAGAAGCTGGCGAGCTGCAGCAACCGGATCGGGAACTGATCCAGGCGGTATTCCCGCCGGTAGCCCGCCGCCGTGTTCACCAGGCTGCGGTGCTCGATCATCACGCCCTTCGGCTTGCCCGTCGTACCGGAGGTGTAGATGACGTAAGCCAAATCGCGCGGCTTGTTCACATTCGCCGGATTCGATGCGAGATCCGCCGCTAGTACGTTCTTCTCGGCTTCTGCCGTGGCGGACGTTTCGGCAGAAGCCATTTCCGCTTGCGCCAAAGCCTCCGCCTCTGCGCCTGCTTCGCCCACAGCCGCTCCGAGGCTGTACGTCGCGGCGTCGTCAAGCGCAAGCACCGTTTGCAGCACTAGAGCTCCGTCGCTGCGCCAAGCTTCCGCCTGCTCCAGCAGGCGGGTCTGTGTGAGCAGCACCGACGCCCCGCTGTCCGCGAGCATATACTCGATCCGCTCCGCCGGATAGTCCGGGTCGAGCGGCACATAAGCGCCGCCCGCTTTCCATACGGCGAGCACCCCGATCAACAGCTCCGCCGAACGGCCGGCCAGAATGCCGACCACCTGCTCCGGCTTCACCCCGCGCGCCCGCAGTGCATACGCCAGACGATTCGCTTTGGCGTTCAGCTCCGCATACGTCAGCTTGCTGTCTTCGTAGACAACCGCCAGCGCTCCCGGAGTGCGCTCCGCCTGCTCCTCGAACAGCTCGTGGAACGTTCTCTCTCCCCACGACTCATCCGCTTCCAAACCTGTACCCTCTGCGGCGGGTTGCTTCGCAAGAGCCGAAGACGACACGTCAAACCCGACCAGCAAATCATGCTTTTCGCTGTCCGTCAAGATATCCAAATCCGAAATCCGCGCACCCGGCTGAGCCAGGATCGACGCCAATAGCTGCTCGTAATGACCCGCCAGCCGTACCATCGTTTCCTGTCTAAACAACGAGGTAGCGTACTCGATCTTGCAAACCAGCTCGTTATCGGCTTCCACGATATCAAGGCTAAGATCAAACTTTGCCGTCTTTTCCTCGATGTCGAACAGCGACCATTGCAAGCCTTCCATGGTTAAATCCAAGCTTTCGTGTTTTTGCAAAGAAAACATGGTGTCAAACAGAGGATTCCGGCTTAAATCCCGGCTCACCTGAAGAGCTTCCACCAGCTCCTCGAACGGATAGTCCTGGTGCTCGTAGGCTCCAAGCGTCGTTTCCTTCACTTCCTGCAAGTAATCCAGGAACGTCCGCTCCGCCGCCGGACCCAAGCGAAGGGCCAGCGTATTGACGAACATGCCGATAATCGGCTGCAGGTCGGCGTGAGAACGGGCGGCAATCGGAGTGCCGACCACTATATCTTCCTGTCCCGCGTATTTATGAAGCAATACGGAGTACGCAGCCAGCAGAAGCATGTACAGCGTCGCCCCCGAATCGCCGGCAAGCCGTTTGAGAGCTTCGCTTTTCTCCGCATCCAGCGTAAACGTGAGCGTTTGACCGTCAAACTGCTGGACGGCCGGGCGGGAGAAGTCGAGAGGCAGCTCAAGAACCGGAAGCTCGGAGCTGAATACCCCGCGCCAGTATTCCTCCTGCCGTTTGATGCGCTGGCGCTGCTCCTCGGATTGCTGCCAAACGGCGTAATCCTTATATTGAATCCGCAGCTCCGGCAATTCTTCCCCATTGTAAAGCCGCACGAATTCGCGCAGCAGCACGTCCATGGAAAGGCCGTCGGAACCAATATGATGAATATCCAGCGCGAGCAGGAATTTCTCTTTCTCCAGTTCGATCAGCAGGGCGCGCAGCAAAGGCGGCTGGGTCAAGTCAAAAGGCTGAATGAAGCCTTCAAGAATGGCTGCAACCTGATCTTCGCTTGCTTGAAGCTTCTCGACCTTGAAAGCTACGAGCGGATGAATACGCTGAACCGGCTCCCCATTCACGATTTCAAAACCGGTGCGCAGCATATCATGCCGGGCCACCAAAGTAGTCAGCGCCTTTTCCACTTTGGCCTCGTTCAAAGCCCCTTCCAACTGCAAGGCGCTTGGGAGGTTGTAATTCAGCTCCGAGCCATCCAGCTGGTGCAGGACGTACAGCCTTTTTTGCGCGGAGGAAACCGGATAGTACGCTTTCTCTTCCGCTTTCGGAATTGAGCTGTGCCGCGTTTCTTCCAAGCTGGCAATAGCCCCGGCCATCGACTCTACCGTCGTATAGCGGAACACATCGCGCAGCGGAAGTTCGACGTTCATTTCCTTCTGAATCTTGCTGACAAGGTTCGTCGCCCGCAAGGAGTGGCCTCCGAGCTCGAAGAAATTGTCCAGGACTCCAATGCCGGAGTAGCCCAGCACTTCCTCCCAGATCTTCACAAGCTGGGACTCCGTCCGGTTACGCGGTGCTACATATTCGACGCCCGTCTGCAAGCTGCCTTGCGGCTCCGGCAGCGCTTTGCGGTCTACTTTGCCGTTGGCCGTCAGCGGCATGCGCTCCAGCTGCACGAAGTACGACGGGATCATGTACCCCGGCATTTCCTGGGCCAGCGAGGTTCTCATTTCGCTGGCCGTCAGCGTCCGGTCCGCCACAAAGTAGGCGACAAGCGCCTTCTCGCCCCCGCCGTCCTGACGGGCGAGCACCACCGCTTCTTCCACGCCCTCGACGTTCAGCAGCTGCGTCTCGATTTCGTCCAGCTCGATCCGGTAGCCGCGGATTTTCACCTGATGATCGATCCGGCCCAGGTATTCGATGTTGCCGTCCGGCAGCCAAGCCGCCAAGTCGCCCGAGCGGTACAGTTTCTCCCCCTCCGCAAACGGGGAATCGACGAACTTCTCCGCCGTCAGATCCGGGCGGTTCAGGTATCCTCTCGCAAGGCCTTCCCCGGCCACGTACATTTCGCCCGCTACGCCGATCGGCACAGCGCGGCGGTTTTCATCAAGGACGTACACGCTCAGCGTCGGGATCGGCTTGCCGATATTGCTCTTCGCCGCCTCCATTTCGACCCACGTGATTTCCTTATACGTAACGTGAACCGTCGTCTCGGTAATGCCGTACATATTAATCAGCTTCGTCTCCGGGTACTTCGTCTTGAAGCCCTTGAGCAGCAGCGGACTGAGCGCTTCGCCCCCGAAGATGACGTTGCGAATCCGCAGATCGTACGGATGGTCCGCCAAGACCTCACGTAGCAGCTGGTAGAAGTACGTTGGCGTCTGGTTCAAAATCGTGACCTGTTCGCGGCCCAGCAGCGCCAGGAAATCGGCCGGATTTTTCGCCGTGAGTGGCGGTACGATGACCAGCTTGCCTCCATACAGCAGCGCTCCGTACATTTCCCAGACGGAGAAATCGAAGCAGAACGAGTGGAACAGCGTCCACGTGTCGGACGGCCCGAAGTCGAACAGGTTCTTGTCGTTGAACAGGAGGCGCACGACATTCTTATGCTCGATCAGCGTTCCTTTCGGTCTGCCGGTCGTTCCCGACGTGTAGATGACATAAGCCAGGTTGCCCGGCCCGGAAATCGGCTCCAAGTTCGAAGCGTCCAGCGCATCGGCGGAGTCCGCCCCTCTGTCGCCCCAAACGAAATCGTCCAATTCGAGGCGCGTTCCTGCGAAGTCGGTCTTCTCGTGCAGATGCTTTTGAATCAGCAATAACGGCGCGCCCGAATCCTCGATCATGAAGCGGATGCGCTCCTCCGGGTAGTCGGGATCGACAGGCACGTATGCTCCGCCCGCTTTGAGAATCGCCAGAATGCCGACAACCATATCGAGCGAGCGTTCGGCCAGAATCGCTACCAGCTGGTCCGCTTCTACTCCCGTCTCCCGCAGCTTCCGCGCAAGGCGGTTGGATCGCTCGTTCAGCTCGCGGTAGGTCAGCTGCCGCTCGTTCATGACGGCGGCCACGTTGTCTGGGTAAAGCTCCGCCTGCTCTTCGAACAAGCCGTGAATCGTCTGCTGCCGCGGGTAGTCCGCCTCCGAATCGTTGAAACCGCGCACCAGCTCGCGGATTTCCTCCTCCGTGAGCATTTCCAGCGAGGCAATATCCCCGTCCGGCCCTGCTGCGATGGTTTCGAGCAGCTTGTCATAATGTCTGGCGAACCGCTCCGCGGTCTCCTGTTTATACAAAGCCGTAGCGTACTCCAACCGGCATTCGAGCTGACCGTCCAGCTCCGAAATATCCAGGAGCAGCTCGAACTTGGATGTTTGGTTTTCCAGTGGATAAAACGATTGCTCCAGCCCCTCGATGACAATTTGCTCGTTCTCCGTATTTTGTAGGGAGAAGAACGTGTCAAAGAGCGGATTCCGGCCGGTCGCGCGCGGAATGTGAAGACTTTCCACCAAGTCTTCGAACAAATAATTTTGGTGTTCGAAAGCCCCGAGTGTGATGTCCTTGATTTCTTCCAGGTACGAAAGGTACGGCTTGGAACGCTCCGGACGGCTGCGAATGGCCAGCGTGTTGATAAACATCCCTACGATCGGCTGTACTTCTTCCTGCGTTCTTCCGGCAATCGGCGTGCCTACGATCAGATCTTCCTGACCCGAATATTTATGCATAAGGATGGTGTAAGCCGACAGCAGCACCATGTACAGGGTCGTCCCTGTCCGTGCCGCCAGCTCTTTCAGCTTCTCCGTCCGATCTTTCTCGATATAAAACTTCACGGTTCGGCCGTCAAAGCTTTGCACCGCAGGCCGCGGGAAGTCCGTCGGTAGCTCCAAGACCGGCAGCTCGCCCGACAGCTGTTCCAGCCAATACTCCTTCTGCGGCTGGAGCATCTGCCCGTAAGCTTCGGAATGCTGCCAAACGGCATAATCTTTGTATTGAATACGCAGCGGGGCCAGCTCCTCGCCCCGATACAGGCGGCTGAACTCGTCGAAGAGCAGCGCTGTCGAAATGCCGTCCGAGACGATATGGTGCATATCGAACAGCAGAATGTGGCGATCCGCGGCGACTTCGATCAGGCCGATGCGGAGAAGTGGCGGCTTGGTCAGATCAAACGGGTGATAGTAAGCTTCCACCACTTGCTCCACTTCCCGCTCGCTCGCTTGGAAATAATCGACAGCAAACTCCACCTCGTCATAGATGCGCTGGACAAGCTCGCCTTGAACCTGCTCGATCCCGGTACGCAGCGTCTCATGGCGCTGAATCAGCGCCCGGAACGCGTGCTCGACGCGCGTGCGGTCCAGCTTGCCTTCGAGAAGAAGCGCCGCCGACATATTGTAGCTGCGCTCGGCCCCGTCAAGCTGGCGCAGGACGTACAGACGCTTTTGCTCGGATGAAACCGGATAGTACTCGGCCTCAGCCGCCTTTGTAATCTCATACGTCTCCTGCTGCCTTAAACCGCCGATTCTTTGGGCCAGCTGTTCGATCGTGGTGTAGCGGAAAACTTCCCGCAGCGGAACCTCGACTTGCAGCTCTTTCCGAATCTTGGAAACAAGCGTGGAGGCCCGCAAGGAATGACCACCCAAGTCAAAGAAATCGTCTTGGACTCCAACTCGCGCAATACCCAGCACCTGCTGCCAAATGAGAGCAAGTCTTGTTTCCAGCGTTGTGCGAGGAGCCACATACTCACGGCCTGCTTCTACCTCTCCGGTCGGTTCAGGCAGCGCTTTACGGTCAATTTTGCCGTTCGGCGTGAGCGGAAGCTTATCAAGAGACACCAGCCGGGCCGGGACCATATGGGCCGGCAGCTCTTGCTTCAATTGGGACAGCAGATCGCTCAGCTGCAAGGAAGCATCCGCCGCCACGTAGCCGCACAAATACTTTTGCCCCTGCTCATCCGTACGGTCGGTCACCACAGCCTGCTTGACGCCAGGGAAACGCAGCAGGGCCGTTTCAATTTCGCCGAGTTCGATCCGGAACCCGCGAATTTTCACCTGATAGTCGATCCGGCCGATGAAGTCGACGTTGCCGTCTTCCAGCCAGCGGGCCAAATCGCCTGTCCGGTACAGACGTTCGCCCGGTACAAACGGGCTGTCCGCAAACTTCTCGGCGGTTAGGTCCGGACGGTTCCAGTACCCGCGCGCCACCCCGGCGCCGCCGATGACAAGCTCGCCCGGAACCCCTACAGGAACCGGCTTTAACGCGGCATCGACAATGTAAAACCGGGCGTTCAGCCAAGCTTTGCCGATCGGCACATGACCCGACGGCGGCAGCTTATCCAGCGGCTCACCGTAAAAGCTGCTGTCAATGGCCGCTTCGGTAACGCCATAGCTGTTGATGATGCGGAATTGTCCGCCGAATCTTTCCTGCAGCAATCGGTAATCGGTGACACTGCAAGCATCCGAGCTGGTAATCAGCAACTGCATGGAGCTAACGTCCAGCCCTTCTTCATAAATATGCTGCATGAACGGTAGGATGAGCGCAGGCGTCGATTCGAATACCGTAATGTTTTGGTCCCGAATCCAGCCGTATAAGAGGTTCGGATCAATCCGGTCATCCTTCGGCACAATCACCATCGTGCCTCCGTTATACAGCGTCCGCGCGATGTCTCCGACGAACACGTCAAACGAGAAGCTGGCCAGCTGCAGCAGCCGCACCGGAAACTGATCCAACTGGTACTCGCGACGGTACGCATCCGCCGTATTCACGAGACTACCGTGCTCGATCATGACGCCTTTCGGGCGTCCCGTCGTACCCGAGGTGTAAATCACATAAGCCAAGTCTTGCGGGGCGCTGCCGGCAGATTCAAATTCCACGGCTAAGGCATCCCCGTTATAAATCTGTTCATCGTCCATGGCATAGACAGCTTGAAGCTTCAGCCGGTCATCGGCCAACCAACCTCTGGTCCGCTCCAACAGATGACGCTGCGTAAGCAGCACCGATGCATCGCTATCGCTGAGCATGTACTCAATCCGCTCCGCCGGATAATCAGGGTCCAGCGGTACATAGGCTCCGCCGGCTTTCCAAACGGCGAGCACCCCGACCAGCAGTTCCACCGAACGCTCCGCCCAGATCCCCGTAATCGTCTCCCTTCCCACGCCCTGTTCGCGAAGGAGAGAAGCCAGCCGCTCGGCGCGTTCGTTCAATTCGCCGTAGGTCAGCTTTTTGTCCATGTAGACGACTGCCGGATGATCCGGAATTTCCCGGGCAAACTTTTCAACATACCGATGAAACGCTTCTCCCTCGCTCAGCCCTGCCACCGGCGGGTTAAAAACGTTGAGAATGCGGTGTCTCTCCTCATCGCTCAGCAGAGAAATCTCGCGTATCGGCAGTTCGGGAGTCTGAAGAAACTGGTCCAGAACGGTTACATACTGTTCCATAATCCGATCAATCTCGGCCGTCTCGAACAGGCCGGTACGATAGGAAGCATGGAGAATTACATGGCCTTCATTCAGCATATGGTCGAAGCGCAGCAGCAAATCGTCCATCTCATGCCTAGCGAAGTGAGCCTCCAGGCGTACCTTGATTTCTTCGTACTCCACGATTTTCAAAGGCAGATATTCCAGAGACGTACGGAACAGCCCCGAAAGATCGTTGCGGCCGTGTTGTTCGCGTAAATCCTGGATCAATTGGTTATAAGGGTATTTTTGATACCGCAGATCCGCCGTATTTTCCTTGGAAACCGTTTGGATCAAGGAAAGCACGTGCCCGTCTGGATTCAGACGAATCCGCGTAGCCACGGTGCTGACGAACATGCCGATCGTTTCTTTTTCCTTCTTGCTGGTGCGATTGGCGAAAACCGTGCCGACCGGAACATCGGTGCTGTCGGTCAGCTTGTACAATAAGGCGTACATGGCGGACAGAAATAACGTATATAAGCTGACCTGATATTGTTCGCTGAAGGCCAGAATGCGTTCATACCGGGAACCGTCCAAAGTGATGGCCAGTTTATTGGATTCGCTGCCGATCGAGAATGGCGGATACGATTTAATGCCGGTCGTTTCAGGCAAAGTGTTGTACTTCGTCAGCCAGTATTCCTTGCCTTTTTGATAACGCTGCGATTGCTCATATTCACGCTCCGCGGAAATATAATCCAGATAGGAAGGGGCCTGGTAACTGCTGGAGATGCCTTTGCGCAGTTCCAGGTATTTTTCCATCACCGCATGCAGCAAAGCATTGACGGACAAGCCGTCGGCGATAATATGATTTACCGTCAAATTGAGCCATACTTGGCCGTTCGCAAAATGGATAATCGTAAATTGGTAGAGGTGTTCGTCGAACACGCTGGCCGGTTTTTCGCTTACTTCTTTCACCCAAGCATAGAATTGTTCGGTTGTGCCTATTTCAAGGCGGCTTATCCTAGCTTGGACATTCTCCGGCTCTTCGAACCACTGCGTTGGATTTTGCAAATCCCCGCTAATGCGGATTCGGAAAACGTCATAGGTTTTGACGATCTCTGCCACCGCTTGCTCCAGAAGCTGTGTGTTGATCTCGCCCGTAATCTGGTAGGTCGCGGAAAGCATCGTGATGGACGTTCCCGGATTCATAATTTCCATGAACCATATTCGGCGCTGGGCTTGCGTTAATCCATATTGCTCGTTGGTATTCTCTCTCACATCGACACACTCCCGGTTTAGAGATTCTTTATAGATAGGCTTTGTACCTAGATGTCACTTAGTCACTCTTAGAAGAACCGCGCAGGCCATTCCCGGAACGGCTACTTCGGACTCTTCCTCCTTTTTCGTGTCTACGTTTTCTGGTAACTACCGGTTATAAAGTCATACCTTAGATTACTAAAAGACTCTGTCGCCTTCGCAAGCAGGAAGCCGCCCGCCGTAAAGCGGGTCTAGCCGTACAGCCGGGCGTAATAACCCCCGAGCGCCAGCAGGTCCTGATGGCGGCCCCGCTCGACGACCGTCCCTTGGTTCATGACGGTAATCAAATCCGCATGTTCCACGGTGCTGAGACGGTGGGCGATCAGAATGGTGGTACGCCCCTTCATCAATACGTTCAGGGCCTGCTGTACCCAATGCTGGGATTCGTTATCCAGCGCGGAAGTCGCTTCGTCCAGCAGCAGAATCGGGGCGTTTTTGAGAATCGCCCGGGCGATCGCAATTCGCTGCCTTTGTCCGCCCGACAACGACGCTCCTCTCTCTCCCACCGGCGTTTTATACTGTTCAGGAAGTTCCTGAATGAAATGGTGAGCGTACGCCGCTTTGGCCGCTTCGATCACTTCTTCATCCGTTGCATCCGGGTTGCCGTAGCGGATGTTTTCCTCAATCGTGCCGGTAAACAAGAACGGCTCCTGCGGAACGTATGCAATCTGCCTGCGGATTTCGTCCAGCGTGTAATGGCCGAACGGTTTGCCTTGGAGCAGGATTTCTCCGCTGTCCACAGGATAAAAGCCGAGCAGCAGCTTGATCAGCGTACTTTTGCCGCTGCCGCTGGCCCCTACGATAGCGGCGACCTGGCCGGGAAACACCTGCATGGAGATGTCGACAAGCACCTTTTTATCCGCCTGATAGGAAAATTCCACATCGCGAAACTCCACCGCAGCCTCCGACACGAGCTCGCTGTGAGGAGATCCCAAACGCTCCGGTTCCTCTTCCTCTCTTAGTACCTCTTGAATCCGGTGAGCGCCCGCGATCGAATTTTGGGTCATCGACAGAACCATCCCCAAGTTCAACAAGGCGTGCGTCAGATTCACTTGCAGAACTGCCAGGGCAGCGACGCTTCCCATTCCCATCAGTCCGTAGGCATAAAGAAGACTGCCGATGACGATGATGCCGCAGAACGTGACGTAGCTGATAAAATGATTCACCGCAGCCTGCATACCGTTCTTCTGCGCGGTTTGCCGAAGCGTCTGCGTCATTTGTTCGTTCAACGCCTCGTACTGGCCGTAAATCGTGCGGATGCGGAACAGCTTCACAATTTGAATGCCGCCCATAAAATCTTTGAATTTTTCGGTCATTTTACCGAGCGTTTGCAAGCCTTGTTCGGACAAGGCGCGAATATCCCGCGCAAATTTCAGGCTGACCACGGAGGACAGCAGCAGAATGACGAAGGATACGCCGGCAAACCGCCAATCGATCAACACCATGGAGACAATGGAGCCGATGCAAAAGACAACTTGAAGCAGCAAAACGAAGTAAACCTGCGAGAATGTAAACTCAACGGTCGTTACGTCGTTGTTCACCCGCGACAGCAAATCCCCATGGTGCGTCTGCTCCAGGAATCTCGGCCGCACCCGGCACAGCTTGTCATAAAGACGTTCGCGGATATTCAGCACAGTCAGCTCGACACTGCGCTGGTATAAGTAAATGAACCAGGGAGAAATCACATTTTCCAGGAACAAGGCCGCGCCCAAAATAATAAAGGCTTCCACCATCAGGGACGTATCTCGGGACACGGCGAAATCAACCAAGTTATGTACGACCAAGCTGAAGGCGATCAGGAACAATGTCTGGGTGAGCGCCGTCACGGCCAGGCCAATGGCGTACTGGGTTTTGCGCTTGCGGTTCATAAACATCAGCAAGTAGCCGAGTTCTTTCACTTGCGAGAGCCATCCGCCCTTTTTCATGTGTACGCCACCTCCCTGCGTTCGGCAGACTCGGTAAATTCCTGATAGTACGACTGGGCGTACAGTCCCTTCATCTTCAGCAATTGTTCATGAGTGCCCTTTTCAACAATACTCCCCTGTTCCATGACCCAAATTTCGTCGGCGTTTTGTACTGTAGAAATCCGGTGGGCAATAACCATCGTCGTCCTCTGCTTCATCAATACGCCCAGCGCTTCCTGAACCGCGCTTTCCGACTCCGGATCAAGAGCTGACGTTGGCTCGTCCAGCAGCAGAACAGGAGCATCCTTCAGAAAAGCCCGGGCCATTGCAATGCGCTGGCGCTGCCCGCCGGACAAAAAGCCTCCGCGCTCTCCGACATACGTCTGGTAGCCGTCGGGAAGTTGCATAATGAAGGAATGCGCCTGAGCGGCTTTGGCGGCTTCGATAATCTCGTCCATCGACGCTACTTCCCGCCCGTAGCCGATATTTTCAGCGATCGTGCCGCTAAACAAATATGAATCCTGGGTTACCACGGAAAAATGCGACCGAAGCTGCTCCGGATCGGCGCCGTGGATCAGGCTGCCGAACACGCGGATCTCGCCCTGGTCCTCCGGAAGCGGATAAAAGCCGCATACAAGCTTAAACACCGTGCTCTTCCCTCCGCCGCTCGCTCCGACAAGCGCGATCGTCTTCCCTTCCGGCACCGAGAAGCTAACATTCCGCAGGATCGGGGATCTCTCCTCATACCCGAAGGTTACGTTCTGAAACTCGATGGGGGCGGCGCTCGTTTTCGGAAGCGAACGGCCATTTTCCGTTTCGGTCGGCTGCTCGACGATTTCGGAGACCCTTCTCAGGGCACCGGTCATTTCGAACGTCCGCGTGATGAGCTCGGGAATATGCTCCAGCGGCTCCAGACACAGATTCAGCAAGTACAGGAAGGCGATCAGCTCTCCCGCGCCTAGCTGCCCTTTGTAGATCAAATAGCTTCCGTAACTGACGGCGAAAATGATCGGGCTGATCATCAGCGTGGAAAGCAGCGGGTTGACCCAGGCTTCCCGCTTTTTCACGGCCAGCTTTTTTTGGGCCGTCAATTGCAGCAGCACTTGGTAGGAGCGAGATAACATGCCGGATAGCAGGTAGCTTTTTACAATAGGCATACCCCCAAGCGTATCCTGGAGGTTGACGTTCATTCGGCCCATGTTCGCCTGGGCTTCCTCCGTCAACCGCTCCAACTGCTTGCCGATCCATTGGGAAACCAGCAGCGCTACGGGAAATAACAGCAGGCTGTACAGCATCATCTCCCATTGGAGGTAGATCAAATAAGCGAAACAGCCGATGAACAACAGCGGATGATAAAACCACTGGGCGAGGTCCCGAATCATAAACTGCTGGATGAGCTGCAGGTCGTTGTTGATCCGCGACAATACGTCGCCGGAGTGCTGCTTTTCCAAATAGGAGATCGGGAGTTTGCCGATATGACGCATGACATGGTTGCGGATATCCTGCACCGCAGAGGCGCTGCTTCGCTCCACGCCGAAGCTCATGAAAAACTTCGCCGGCACACCGATCAAGATGACCACAAAGACCGTGTACACGATTTGCAGAACGATTGGCCCCGCCCCCTTCTCGGCCTGGGTGGTCAGCTGCTCGATCAAACTTCCCGTCCATATCTCAATAACGGCGGCGGCAATCGCGGACAAGATACCGACGATCATCCAGCCTTTGTGACGGCTTACATAGGACATCAGCCAGCGGAACGCTTTCCAGGCGGCGTAAGCGGTTTGGCGCTTGGAGGGCGCCGCTGTGCCTTGTTCTAGAACAGACGGCTGGCGGTCAGCTTCCATGCAGTACCCCGGCCTCCGCCTCGATCTGCCGCTTGACTTGCTCTAAGATGTCCCGGATGACGTCGGCCGTTTCTTCCACGCGCGCGAGTTCCAGCAATTCCTCGTGCGCGCCCTCCAGCCGGTAATCGGCGTAAGCTTGCGTCGTTGCCCCCCGCCAGGAAGGCAATTGGTGCTCCAGGCGGAACGCTTCGCTGTCCTTCGCAATCAGTTCGTAAATCCTGGCCGGGATCGTGCCGGAATTAATAAGCTGCGCTTCGTACGCCAAGGTCGCTTTGACCTTCCGATGAACCCGCTCCCGCACGAGCGGGTTGCTCATTAATTCCTTCTCTTCTTCGTCGAAATCGGTAAGCGTTTCTTCAAGCTCTTTCTCCGACGTTTCGGAAGGCGTCAGCGTGTCCTTAATCCACGAGTCCACCATAAGCACGTCCGTTACGGAATACCCTCTTTTCTCCATCGTTTTGGCTACCTCGAACGTCAGGTTGCCTCCGAAGCAGTAGCCGAGCAGCACGTAAGGTCCTTCCGGCTGGATGCGGACGATCTCGTCCACATAACGGTTCAGCATGGCCTCGTAATCGACGGCATCGTCGATAAAATCAATGCCGTAGAGCACGAACCGGCCGTCGAGCCTGCTTGCGAGCTCTCGGTAACCGATGCCGAAGCCGCTGCCCGGAGGGAAGCAGAACACGTTCAGATCTCCTGCTTTATTCAGCTTAATGAAGGAGTCTCCCCCTTTATCCAGGCCGAGATCCGACTCGCCGAAAGCCATGGCTTCAACTGTTACATTGTGGAATTGGCGGTTCAGCGGTATCTCGATGCCCGTTTCATCATAAACGGCTTGAACGAGCCTCATCAGACTTAACGAATTGCCACCCAACTCAAAAAAGTTATCCTTTACGCCGACCTGCGGAACGCCAAGCGTATCCTGCCAGACGCGGGCGATCTTCATTTCGAGCAGCGTTCTCGGCGCGACATATTCCGCTCCTCCGGCCGCGGCTTCCTCCGGCGCGGGCAGCGCTTTGCGGTCAATTTTCCCGTTCGGGGTCAGCGGCATCCGCGAAAGCTGCACGAGGTGCGAAGGAATCATATACCCCGGAAGCTGCTTGGCGAGCTCCTCCTTGAGTTCATGCGCCGCCAGCCTCGTTTCCGCGACGTAGTAAGCGACAAGCTGCTTTTGGCCGTTCGCATCGTCGCGGTCGAGCACCTTGGCTTCTTGCACGGCGGCGATCTTCAGTAGCTGCGTCTCGATTTCGTCCAGCTCGATCCGATACCCGCGGATTTTCACCTGATGATCGATCCGGCCCAGGTATTCGATGTTGCCGTCCGGCAGCCAAGCCGCCAAGTCGCCCGAGCGGTACAGTTTCTCCCCCTCCGCAAACGGGGAATCGACGAACTTCTCCGCCGTCAGATCCGGGCGGTTCAGGTATCCTCTCGCAAGGCCTTCCCCGGCCACGTACATTTCGCCCGCTACGCCGATCGGCACAGGGCGGCGGTTTTCATCAAGGACGTACACGCTCAGCGTCGGGATCGGCTTGCCGATATTGCTCTTTGCCGCCTCCATTTCGACCCACGTGATTTCCTTATACGTAACGTGAACCGTCGTCTCGGTAATGCCGTACATATTGATCAGCTTCGTCTCCGGGTACTTCGTCTTGAAGCCCTTGAGCAGCAGCGGACTCAGCGCTTCGCCCCCAAAGATCACATTGCGAATCCGCAGATCGTACGGATGGTCCGCCAAGACCTTACGCAGCAGCTGGTAGAAGTACGTTGGCGTCTGGTTCAAAATGGTAACCTGTTCGCGGCCCAGCAGCGCCAGGAAATCGGCCGGATTTTTCGCCGTGAGTGGCGGTACGATGACCAGCTTGCCTCCGTACAGCAGCGCTCCGTACATTTCCCAGACGGAGAAATCGAAGCAGAACGAGTGGAACAGCGTCCACGTGTCGGACGACCCGAAGTCGAACAGGTTCTTGTCGTTGAACAGGAGGCGCACGACGTTCTTATGCTCGATTAGCGTTCCTTTCGGTCTGCCGGTCGTTCCCGACGTGTAGATGACATAAGCCAGGTTGCCCGGCCCGGAAATCGGCTCCAGGTTCGAAGCGTCCAGCGCACCTTCGGAGTCCGCCCCTCTGTCACCCCAAACGAAGTCGTCCAATTCGAGGCGCGTTCCTGCGAAGTCGGTCTTCTCGTGCAAATGCTTTTGAATCAGCAATAACGGCGCGCCCGAATCCTCGATCATGAAGCGGATGCGCTCCTCCGGGTAGTCGGGATCGACAGGCACGTATGCTCCGCCCGCTTTGAGAATCGCCAGAATGCCGACAACCATATCGAGCGAGCGTTCGGCCAGAATCGCTACCAGCTGGTCCGCTTCTACTCCCGTCTCCCGCAGCTTCCGCGCAAGGCGGTTGGATCGCTCGTTTAGCTCGCGGTAGGTCAGCTGCCGCTCGTTCATGACGGCGGCCACGTTGTCCGGGTAAAGCTCCGCCTGTTCTTCGAACAAGCCGTAAATCGTTTTCCCCCGCTCGAACTCGGTTTCGGTGTCATTAAATCGCTTCAGCAGCGTCTCCCTCTCGTCTGGGGACAGCACATCGGCTTGTCCGAGCTCCAGATCCGGCTGAAATAAAAGCACGGACAGCAGCCGAACAAGATGGTCGGCCGCCTGTTCCACAAATGCCCGCTCGTACCGCTGCCCGTCAAAGCTTATTTCCATCTCGATGGAGTGGTTTTGGCGGTCGAAGCGAAAAACCGTATCAGCCGACACCCGGTTAACCAGCGGTTCCGGATGAATCGGGGCGAAGGATGCGACGGTGTTGACGACCGGGAGGCCGTCCCCCGTATAGTCCAGATGGAGCGGCTCCACCATTTTCCGAAAAGGCAGGTGCTGATGCTCCAGCGCCTCGCCGATGGAGGCTTTGATGCCCCCGAGCAGCGTTCTCAGCGTAGTCTGGCGGCTTACGGACGTCTTGATCACCAAGATGTCATGCGGCGGCGGAGTCCCGTCGGGGTCTGCGCTATAAGAAGGCATGCCGACCAGCACTTGGTCCCGCCCGGTATATTTGAACAGCAGGCTTTTTACTCCTGCCAAAACAATCATGTACAAAGCCAAATCCGAACCGTTGGCGAGGCAAATGATTCTCTCCGAGAGTTCGCTCGGCAGAGTACGGTGAAGCAAGCCCGGCTCGGCCGCAGCTTCCCCGTCGGCGGATAATTTGGAGGATTGACTGTAGGGAAGGAAGCTCAGGCTGTCATCCGCGTCAAACTTGCCGCTCCAGTACCGTTCTTCCTTTTCAAACAAAGATTTCATTCGTACCTCCCCTAAAAATGAAGTGACCGCATGCCCCGGCGCAGGTCCGAAAAAACTTACTTTCGGCCTGCGCGTTTACGGGCTTGGACGTTGTTCGCTGTCTTCCTTGGGATGCGCGCCGCTTTCGTTTGAAGGCGGAGGCGCGCTTGTAGGATTAGAACGCGAATTCGATCGTATCGACGGCACTCTTTGCGCCTGCCGCCGGTTTATGACATTCAATCCGACTTAGCTCGAGTTGTGGATTTTCCGCAATTTGAGACAGTACCCGCAGGTAATCCTCGGTCAAGGTGCGGATCATCGCTTCTTTGAACAGCTTGGTGGCGTAGAAGAAGCCCCCGCTCAGCGCCCCGTTGTTTTCATACATAAACAGCGTCAGATCGAACTTCGCTTCTTCCAAATGGTCAAGCTCGTAAGTCTTCAGGCTGACCCCTTCCAGCTCGGCGTCTCGTTCTTCGATATTTTGCAAGTCGAAAACGGCATCGAACAGCGGGAAGCGGCCCGGCTCCCGCTTCACATTCAAACGCTCCACGAGCTCCTCGAATGGATAATCCTGATTCTCGAAAGCACCCAAAGCCGTTTCCTTCACTTCTTCCAGGTAGGACAAGAACGTTTTGTCGCCCGATGGACGATTGCGGATCGCCAGCGTATTGACAAACATCCCGATGACCGGTTCCAAATCGGCATTCGTTCTTCCCGCCACCGGGGTGCCCACGACCAAGTCCTCCTGCCCGCTGTACTTGGACAGCAGCACGGTATAAGCCGCAAGCAGCACCATGAACAGCGTGCTTTCACGCTCGGCCGCCAATTCGCGCAGCCGCGCAGAAAGAGAAGCTTCGACGTCGAACTCCAGATGCGCGCCTTCGTAGCTGCGAGCCGCGGACCGTTCGTAGTCCATCGGCAGGTCCGCTGTCGGCAGCTCGCCTTCGAAGGTTTGCAGCCAGTACGCTTCCTGCCGCCCGATCCGCTCTCGGTGGGCCTTCGACTGCTGCCAAACGGCATAATCCTTGTATTGAATGCGCAGTGGCGGCAGTTCTTCCCCGGCGTAGAAACTCGAGAACTCATCGATCACAATCGCCATCGATACGCCGTCGGACACCATATGGTGCATGTCGAAAAGGAGAATATGCAGGTTCGGCTCCAGCTCGATGACCCCAGCGCGCAGCAGCGGCGGCTTGCCGAGATCAAACGGACGAATGAAGCTGCGGACGATCTGCTCGATTTGAGCCGCATCCTCTTTATCCGCTTGATGATGCTCAATAGCAAAATCGACCTGCGGGTAAATCCGCTGAACCGCTTCGCCCTTCACGATTTCAAAACCGGTGCGCAGCGATTCATGCCGTGTTATCAATTTCCGCAAGGCGGCTTCCAACCGCTCTAAATCAAACTCACCTTCCACCTGCACCAGCTCCGGCATGTTGTAAAGCTGATCCGCTCCATCCAGCGTGTGCTGAATGAACAGCCGTTTCTGCGCGGAGGACAGAGGGTAGTACTCTCTCTCCTCCGCTTGAGGAATGGCCTCATGCTCCCGCCGTTCCATCCGGGCGATCGCCTCGGCCATCGCCGCAATCGTCGAGTGACGGAATACGTCGCGCAGCGGCAGGTTGACGTTTAATTCCTTAAATACCTTGCCCGCCAGCGTCGTCGCTCGCAGGGAGTGGCCGCCGATGTCGAAGAAGTTGTCGTGAACGCCAATCTCCTTCGCAAGCCCCAGCACCTCCTGCCAAATCCCCGCCAGCTTCGTTTCCAGCTCATTGCGCGGTGCGACGTACTCCGTTCCGCTTCCCGCTTCCCCTTCCGGCGCCGGCAGCGCCTTCCGGTCGATCTTTCCGTTCGGCGTCAGAGGCAGGCGCTCCAGCTCCACGAAGTACGACGGGATCATGTACCCCGGCAGCTCCTGCGCCAGCGCGCCACGCAGATCGTCCACTGCCAGCTCCGCTCCGGTATCCGGCGTGTAATACGCGCATAGCGCCTTCTGCCCGTTCGCGTCGCTTCGAACCAGCACCACCGCTTCGCGCACGCCTTCCACCCGCAGCAGCTGCGACTCGATCTCGCCCGTCTCGATCCGGTAGCCCCGGATTTTCGCCTGGTTGTCGATCCGGCCGATGAAGTCCACGTTGCCGTCTTCCATCCACCGCGCCAAGTCCCCCGTGCGGTACAGCCGCTCGCCCGCGGCGAACGGACTGTCTACGAACTTCTCTTCTGTCAGCTCCAGACGGTTCAAATACCCGCGCGCCACTCCGACTCCGCCGATGACCAGCTCGCCCAGCACCCCGACCGGCACCGGATTCAGATGCGCATCCACGATGTAGAATTTCGCATTCAGCCACGCTTTGCCGATCGGCACATGGCCTGTCTGCGGCAACTTCGTCAGCGGCTCGTCGTAGAAACTTGAGTCGATCGCCGCTTCCGTCACGCCGTAGGCGTTGATGATCCGGAACAACGAGCCGAAGCGTTCCTGCAAGGTCCGGTATTCCGCCACGCTGCAGCTGTCCGAGCTCGTGATCAACAGCTCCAACCGGCTCATATCCAGTTGCTGCTCGTGCACGTACTCCAGGAACGGCACGATCAGCGCCGGCGTCGATTCGAAGATGGTGACCCGCTCCCGCTCAATCCAGTGGTGCAGACGAGACGGATCGATCCGGTCGTCCTTCGGTACAATCACCATCGTGCCTCCGTTGTACAGCGTCCGCGCGATATCTCCCACGAACACGTCGAACGAGAAGCTTGCGAGCTGCAGCAGGCGCACCGGGAACTGATCCAACCGGTATTCCCGTCGGTAGCCCGCCGCCGTGTTCACCAGGCTGCGGTGCTCGATCATCACGCCCTTCGGCTTGCCCGTCGTTCCCGACGTATAGATCACGTACGCCAGGTCCTCCGGACGGCATTCGTGCAAGTGATCATCCGCTTCCAGCGGCGCATTCGCCCGCTCCTCGCTGTACGACGCTTCGTCGTCCAGGTATAGCACCGCCGCCAGCGCCAGCGCCAGCTCCTCTTCGCCGAGCCATGCTTCGGCACGCTCTCGCAGCGCCGTTTGCGTCAGCAGTACCTTCGCTCCGCTGTCTTCGAGCATGAACCGCACGCGGTCCGCCGGATAATCCGGGTCGAGCGGCACATACGCCCCGCCCGCTTTCCAGACGGCCAGCACGGCCACCAGCAAGTCCACCGAACGCTCGGCGAGAATGCCGACGATCGTCTCCCGGCCGATGCCGCTTGCGCGCAGCGTACTCGCCAAGCGGTTCGCCCGCTCGTTCAGCTCCGCATACGTCAGCCGGTCGTTCTCGTACACGACGGCCTCCGCTTCCGGCGTGCGCTCCGCCTGTTCCTCGAACAGCCGGTGGAACGCGGCCGCAGGAGCCGCTTCCGGCTGCGCCGGGTGGAACGCGCCGAGAATTTGCTCTTTTTCCTCTGCCGTCAACAAGTTCAGCTCGGCAATCTTCGCATCCGGACGGCTTACGATCGTTACGAGCAGCTGCTCGTAATGTTTCGCCAGCCGTTCGATCGTCTCCCTTTTGTAGAGAGCCGTCGCATATTCGAAGCTGTAATCCAAACCGCCGTTCTCCTCGCCCACATCCAAGCTGATATCAAACTTCGCGGTATCCAGTACGCTCGGATAAGGAATCAGGCGAAGCCCTTCCAGCTCAAATTCCTCGTTCTCCGTATTCTGCATCGTAAACAGCGTGTCGAAGAGCGGATTGCGGCTTAAATCACGGGTGACTTGCACCTTGTCCACCAATTCTTCGAACGGATAGTTTTGATGCTCGAAGGCGTGAAGGGTCGTTTCTTTGACTTCGTTCAGGTATGACAGGAATGTCTTCTCCGAAGCCGGATAACTGCGGATAGCCAGCGTGTTTAAGAAAATCCCGATCAACGGCTGCACATCTCCATGATTCCTTCCGGCAATCGGTGTACCGACGATCACGTCTTCCTGACCTGAATATTTATGCAGAAGGACGTTATACACCGCAAGCAGCACCATAAACAGCGTCGTGCCCGTTTCCGAGGCCAGCTGCTTCAGGCCGTCGGTTTTCGAAGCGTCGAGGAAAAACTCCAGCGTTTGGCCTTCGTAGCTCTGCACGGCCGGACGCGGATAGTCGGTCGGCATTTCCAGCACCGGAAGCTCGCCTTGGAACATGTCCAGCCAGTACGCCTCCTGACGCTGAAGCCGTTCCTTCTGCTCCTGCGAATGCTGCCAAACGGTGTAGTCTTTGTACTGAATGCGCAGAGGCTCCAATTGCTCGCCGCCGTACAAGCGGACGAATTCTTCAACAAAGATTTCCATCGAGACGCCGTCGGAAATAATATGATGCATGTCGTACATTAGAATATGGCGTTCCGGAGCCAGCTCGACAAGGCCTACCCTCAGCAGCGGAGGCTTCGCCAAGTCAAACGGACGGACGAAACGGCGAACCGTCTCTTCGGCCTCTTGCTCATCCGCTCGATAGAACTCCACGGCAACATTCACGTCCTGGAAAATCCGCTGCGATGCTTCGCCATCCACCATTTCGAACCCGGTGCGCAGCGTTTCATGCCGCGCCACGAGCTTACGGAACGCTTCTTCGAACCTTGCCCGGTCCAAAGCACCCTCCAGCAGCATCGCTTCCGGCATGTTGTAGCTAAGCTCCGCGCCTTCCAGTTGATTCAGGATAAAGAGACGTTTTTGAGCAAAAGATTGCGGGTACACCTCTCGGTCATCCGCCACCGGAATGGCAACGAATGTCTGCTCATCCAGCCGGGAAATGGCGGCCGCCATGCTCTCGATGGTGGAATGGCGGAACACGTCGCGCAGCGGCAGATCCACGTTCAACTCTTTATGAATCTTGCTGACCAACGTCGTCGCCCGCAGGGAGTGGCCGCCGATGTCGAAGAAGTTGTCGTGAACGCCAATCTCCTTCGCAAGCCCCAGCACCTCCTGCCAAATCGCCGCCAGCTTCGTTTCCAGCTCATTGCGCGGTGCGACGTACTCCGTTCCGCTTCCCGCTTCCCCTTCCGGCGCCGGCAGCGCCTTCCGGTCAATCTTTCCGTTCGGCGTCAGAGGCAGGCGCTCCAGCTCCACGAAGTACGACGGGATCATGTAGCCCGGCAGCTCCTGCGCCAGCGCGCTGCGCAAATCGTTCACCGCCAGCTCCGCTCCGGTATCCGGCGTGTAATACGCGCATAGCGCCTTCTGCCCGTTCGCGTCACTTCGTACCAGCACCACCGCTTCGCGCACGCCTTCCACCCGCAGCAGCTGCGACTCGATCTCGCCCGTCTCAATCCGGTAGCCCCGGATTTTCGCCTGGTTGTCGATCCGGCCGATGAAGTCCACGTTCCCGTCCTCCATCCACCGCGCCAAGTCTCCCGTGCGGTACAGCCACTCGCCCGCGGCGAACGGGCTGTCTACGAACTTCTCTTCCGTCAGCTCCGGACGGTTCAAGTACCCGCGCGCCACTCCGACTCCGCCGATGACCAGCTCGCCCAGAACCCCGACCGGCACCGGATTCAGATGCGCATCCACGATGTAGAATTTCGCATTCAGCCACGCTTTGCCGATCGGCACATGGCCTGTCTGCGGCAGCTTCACCAGCTCCTCGTCGTAGAAGCTTGAGTCGATCGTCGCTTCCGTCACGCCGTATGCGTTGATGATCCGGAACAACGAGCCGAAGCGTTCCTGCAAGGTCCGGTAATCCGCCACGCTGCAGCTGTCCGAGCTCGTGATCAACAGCTCCATCCAGCTCATATCCAGCCGCTGCTCGTGCACGTAATCCAGGAACGGCACGATCAGCGCCGGCGTCGATTCGAAGATGGTGACCCGCTCCCGCTCAATCCAGTGGTGCAGACGAGACGGATCGATCCGGTCGTCCTTCGGCACAATCACCATCGTGCCTCCGTTGTACAGCGTCCGCGCGATATCTCCCACGAACACGTCGAACGAGAAGCTGGCGAGCTGCAGCAGGCGCACCGGGAACTGATCCAACCGGTATTCCCGCCGGTAGCCCGCCGCCGTGTTCACCAGGCTGCGGTGCTCGATCATCACGCCCTTCGGCTTGCCCGTCGTTCCCGACGTATAGATCACATACGCCAGGTCCTCCGGACGGCATTCATGGAAGCTGTCGGTGCCAACATTCTGATGGCTCTCATCGCCGTCGTCCACAGCATCCGTCAGCTTGCCGGAGACCATGCCGGAGCCAATCGGCGCATTCGCCCGCTCCTCGCTGTACGACGCTTCGTCGTCCAGGTACAGCACCGCCTCCAGCGCCAGCTCCTCTTCGCCGAGCCAGTCTTCGGCACGCTCTCGCAGCGTCGTTTGCGTCAGTAGTACCTTCGCTCCGCTGTCTTCAAGCATGAACCGCACGCGCTCCGCCGGATAATCCGGGTCGAGCGGCACATACGCCCCGCCCGCTTTCCAGACGGCCAGCACGGCCACCAGCAACTCCACCGAACGCTCGGCGAGAATGCCGACGATCGACTCCCGGCCGATGCCGCTTGCGCGCAGCATAGCCGCCAAGCGGTTTGCCCGCTCGTTCAGCTCCGCATACGTCAGCCGGTCGTTCTCGTACACGACGGCCTCCGCTTCCGGCGTGCGCTCCGATTGTTCCTCAAACAGCCAATGGAACGCGGCCGCAGGAGCCGATTCCGGCTGCGCCGGGTTAAACGTGCCGAGAATTTGCCCTTTTTCCTCTGCCGTCAACAAGTTCAGCACGGCAATCTTCGCATCCGGACGGCTTACGATCGCCGCAAGCAAATGTCCGAAATGAGTCGACAGCCGCCGGATCGTGCTTTCTTTATAAAGAGCCGTTGCGAATTCAAAGCTACACTCCAGGCCGCCGTTTTCTTCCGTAACATCCACACTCAGGTCAAACTTGGCCGTACCGTATTCGCTAGGGTACGGGGACAATTTCAGCCCTTCCAGCTCAAACTCTTTATCCTCCAAGTTTTGCAGGGAGAACATCGTGTCAAACAGCGGGTTGCGGCTCAAATCCCGGCTGACCTGCACTTTATCGACAAGCTCTTCGAACGGATAATTCTGATGCTCGTAAGCGCCTAAGGTCGTTTCTTTCACTTCTTCCAGATACGACAGGAAGGTCTTCTCCGAAGCCGGATAATTGCGGAGCGCCAGCGTATTGACGAACATTCCAATCAAAGGCTGCATGTCTCCGTGCGTTCTGCCCGCAATCGACGTTCCGACGATCAAATCGTCCTGACCTGTGTATTTATGCAAAAGCACGGTATATGCCGCAAGCAGCACCATATACAGCGTCGTTCCTCTTTGAGCGGCCAGCTGCTTCAAGCCTTCGTTCGTTGCCTCGTCCACGAAGGACGTCAGCGTTTGTCCCTCAAAGCTCTGCACGGCAGGACGCGGATAGTCCGTCGGCATTTCCAGAACCGGCAGCTCGCCCCGGTAACGGTCCAGCCAGTAAGCTTCCTCGCGTTTCAACTGCGTTTTTTGCTCGTCCGACTGCTGCCATACCGCATAGTCCTTGTATTGAATGCGCAAAGGCTCTAATGACTCGCCACCGTACAAACGAACGAGTTCCTCGACTAACACGTCCATCGAAACCCCGTCGGAGACGATATGGTGCATGTCGAACATCAGCAAATAACGTTCGGCTGCCAGCTCTACGAGCTCCGCCCGCAGCAGCGGAGGCTTCGCCAAGTCGAAAGGCCGGATGAAGGCCTGCACGACTTCAGGTGCTTCTTCCTCGCTCGCACGACGGTACTCGACGGCAAAGTCGACGCTCTCGTAAATGCGCTGTACTGCTTCGCCTTGTACAATCTCAAAGCCGGTTCGCAGCGTTTCGTGCCGTGCGATCAGTCCGCGGAAAGCCTTCTCCAGCAGGCTCCGGTCAATCGATCCTTCCAGCAGCAACACGCCCGGCATGTTGTAGCTCTGATCGGCCCCTTCCAGTTGATTCAGGATAAACAGCCGCTTCTGAGCTGAGGAAAGCGGATAATATGCTCTTGCGCCTGCCAGCGGAATCGACGAGAACGACTGCTCTCCGATCCGGGAGATGGCGAGAGCCATCTCTTCGATCGTCGAGTAGCGGAATACGTCGCGCAGAGGCAACTCAACGTTCAGCTCCTGATGCACCTTGCTCACCAGTGTCGTCGCCCGCAGGGAATGGCCGCCCAGGTCGAAGAAGTTGTCATGAACGCCGATGTGCACCAGTCCGAGCACGCTTTTCCAAATTCCGGCCAAGCTGGCTTCCAGCGGAGTCCGAGGCGGAGTACGTCCTTCGCCCGGCTGCAAGCTCTCCTCCGGCGCCGGGAGGGACCGGCGGTCGACCTTGCCGTTCGTCGTCAGCGGGAGCCGCTCCAACTGGATCAGGTACGCCGGGATCATATAGGCCGGAAGTTCCTGGGAAAGCACGCTCTTCAGCTCGGCCGCCGGAAGCTCGCAGTCCGCTTCATAATAGGCGCAAAGCTGCTTCTCGCCGGAGGCGTTTTCCCTCGCGAATACCGTCGTTTTCCGAATTCCCTCCACTTTTTGAAGCTGAGCTTCGATCTCGCCCAGCTCAATGCGGAAGCCGCGGATTTTCACTTGGTCGTCCGTCCGTCCCACGTATTCGATCGTGCCGTCCGGCAGCCATTTCGCCAAATCCCCCGTCCGGTACATGCGCTCTCCCGGCACAAACGGATTGTCCACAAATTTCTCCGCCGTCAGCTCCGGCCGGTTATTGTAGCCCCGTACCAAGCCTTCTCCGCCGACGCAAAGCTCCCCGGCCACGCCGATCGGCAGAAGCTTATTCCGGCTGTCGACGATATACACCGTCGTATTGCTGATCGGCCGTCCGATGGGTACGGTAACCGCCGACTCATCGACAAAGTCGACCGGAAGGTACGTGGTATAAACCGTGCTTTCCGACGGGCCGTACAGATGGGTGAGCCTGCCCGGTCCGATATGGGCGAGCGCTTTACGCACATGGCCGACCGACACGCGCTCTCCTCCGAACAAAATCGCCCGGACATCCCGCAGGCAGTCGACGTTCACATCTACAAGGACGTTGAAGAATGCCGTCGTAATCAGCATGACCGAGATGCGCTCGTGCTGGATGAGATCCGCCAGCCGGCCGATTTCCAGCAAAGTCTCGCGGGGAACCAGCACCAGCCGCGCCCCGTTGGTCAAAGCGCCGAAAATATCGAAAATCGCTCCGTCGAACGAATAGCTCGAAAGCTGGAGGACATGATCCCGCTCGGTGATGTCGATATAATTCGTATTTCGCACGATCCGCACGATGTTGCGGTGCGAAACAAGGTTGCCTTTCGGCTTGCCCGTCGTACCTGACGTATAGATGACGCAAGCCAGATCTGTCGCTTCGGTGCCCGGATTAAGATTTGTGCCGTCCTCGTGATAGAAGGACTCGTCATCCAGTAAGATCACGGAGTCCGAACCCGCCAGGCGCTCGCGCAAGCGGCTTTGCGTCAGCATGACTTGCGCTCCCGAATCCTCGATCAAGAAACGGATACGCTCCTCGGGATATTCCGGGTCAATCGGTACGTAAGCCGCTCCGGCTTTGTGTGCCGCCAGCATGCCCACCACCATTTCGATGGAACGCTCAGCCATAATGGCGACCAGACGGCCTTTGAATATCCCCTGGCTACGCAAGGTACGGGCAAGGCGGTTGACGCGTTCGTTCAGCTCGCGGTAGGTCAGCTCTTGCTCATTCAAGGAGATGGCAGCTGCATCCGGGATGCGCTCCGCCTGCTCTTCGAACAATTGAATGAGCGTCTTCCCGCGCGGAAATTCCGTGGTGGTGTCGTTAAAACGTCCGAGAAGGTCGGCCTTTTCCGCCTCCGTCACAAGTTCCAGCTCGCCCACTGTAATTTCCGGGTTATCCGTCACCTGCTCCAGCAGATGGACCAGATGCCCCTTGAGCCGCTCGATGCTGTCTTTATCGAACACTTCGGCGTTAAAGTCGAACCGAATTTCGATCTCGACTCCCGGCACCACGGTCACGTTGAAGTTATAGTTCGTCTGCTCCTCCATCTGAACGTCAGCGATCGTCAGGTCGCCGTGCTGCTGGTCGCCCGCCTGCTCCATCTGCTCGTCCACCGGATAGTTCTCGAAAGCGATGATATGGTTGATCAGGTTCTGCTTTTGCACGCTGCGGGCTTGAATTTCATACAGCGGATAGTAATCATAGCGCCCGGACTCCAGCGCCCGCTCTTGGAGCTTCGCCATCAGGTCGGCGAACACGGTGTCCGCTTCGCTCGTGACGCGGACCGGCACCGTATTGATGAACAGCCCGATCATGGACTCGATGCCCGGGATTTCCGCCGGTCTTCCGGCCACGACGCTGCCGAATACGGCATCGTTTGTTCCGTTATATTTTTGCAGCATCACGCCCCAAGCGGCTTGCAGCAGCGTATTGACCGTAACCAGGCGCTGTTTCGCCACCCGGTCCATCCGCTCGCTCAAGTCCTTGCCCAGCTCGGCGGTGACGTGATCAGCCGTAAATCTGCCGTTTGGCGCCGGTTCCTTTTGTCCCGGGAGTACGGTTTGCCCTTCATAACCTGCCAGGAATGCCGTCCAATAGCCGGATGCCGCCTGATCGTCCTGTTTCTCCAACCATTCGATATAGGCGCCATAATCCGATCCCTTATCTCCCGCTGGCTGCTTGCCGGATGCCAAGGCCGAGTACGTCTCAAACAGCTCCTGCGTCAGCTGCGGCAGGCACCAGCCGTCCATCAAAATATGCTGGAAACTCCACAGCACATGATAGCTTTGCTCTTCGGTGCGCAGGATCGTAACCCGAACGAGCGCGTCATGTTCCAGGTCGAAGCCGCGAAGCTTGTCATCCTCAGCTTTTTTATCCAAGTACGCTTGTTTCTCGTCCGACTGCAAATGAAGCAGCTCTTCATATTCAAAGCCGACCGACTTGTCGCGGTATATGATTTGAAGCGGCTCGCCCGCTGGTCCTTTCACAAAATTCGCCCGCAGCACCAGATGACGTTTCGCAAGCTCCATCCAGCTCCTCTCGAAAAGCTGGACGTCGAGCGCTCCCCGCATCGTAAACCGCGTCTGCTCGAAGTAAGCTGACGTTTGCTGGTCAAGCGCGCTGTGGAACCACATGCCCTTCTGCATCGGCGTAAGCGAGTAAATATTTTCGATTTCCCCGAGATGGCCCGAGCGCTGGGCGATTTGCTCCAATTCCGCGATGGTCAAGCCTTTAAATTGCACGTCGCTCGGCGTCAATTCGGTGTTTTCTTTGCCTGCGCAGTGGGTAATGAGTTCTCGGAGGCTTTGCTCAAGCCGCTGAGCGAAGGCTTCCATCGTTTCCTTACGATACTGCTTCCGACTGTAGCTGAGATCGAGCGATAAAGCGCCGTCCAGCACCATGCCGTTGATATCCAGCACAAAGCTGCGGGCCTGCCGGTCACTGGCCGGGCTGCCGCTGGAATAAGAAGATATGCCGATCTCGTCCTGATTGACATCATCGTCGAACTGGCCGAGGTAGTTAAAATTAATTTCCGGCTCTGCGCCCCAAACAAAGCCATCCTCCGATTTGGAGAGATAGCGGCATACGCCGTACCCAAGCCCCTTGTTCGGAATGCGGCGCAAGCTTTCCTTGACCTGTTTAATCTGATAGGCCAAATCCCGGTCGGTTTCCGGCTCCAGGACGACCGGAAACTTGGTCGTAAACCAGCCGACTGTGCGCGTGATGTCGATATCCGTTCCGATCGATTCGCGTCCGTGTCCTTCGAGATTGATCCGCACCCGTTCGTGTCCCGTCCACTTGCGAACAGCTATGCCGAGCGCCGTTACCAAAATATCGTTCATTTCGGTGTTGTAGGCCCGGTGAACCCGCTTCAGCAGCAGCTCCGTTTCTTCAGGAGTCAAACGCACGAACAGCGATTCGCTGTCCTGCTGCGTCGTAACGTCCGCCTCCAGATCCTTCGGCAAGGCCGGAACCGCAATTTGTTCCACGGCCTGCCAATAGGCCCGTTCCTTCGCCATCTCCGGGCTTTGCGCGTAAGCGGCCAGCTGCTCGGACCAAGTGCGGTACGCATCCGTTTTCGCCGGGAAACGAATTTCCTCGCTTTTGCCGGCCTGCTCGTAACCCAGGGCGAAATCCTCCATCAAAATGCGCCAAGACACGCCGTCCACCACGGCATGATGAACCGCGAGCAGCAAATGATCGCCGTCCGCGCACCGGAACAGTCCCGCATTCACGAGGGGCCCGTTCTCCAGATCGATGCCCGCTTGAATGTCCGTTGCCTTCGCTTCCACAGCCTGCGCGGTATTCTCCGCATCCTTGAAGTCGAACACATCCAGCGTGAACAGCCCGCCTTCCTGAATCGCGCGGTTCCGCGCGCTAAACCCTTGTTCCGTCTTGCGGAACACCATCCGCAAGGCGTCATGATGCTCAGCCAGCTTTTGCAGCACCTGACGCACCGTCTCTTCGTCGAAGCGTTCCTTCCTGTACAGCATCACCGACTGGTTGAAATGATGCGGGTCCGCAAAGGAGCTCTCGAAAAACCAATGCTGAATCGGCGTCAGCGCCGTTTCACCCGTTATTTCGCCTTGATCGATGGTACGTCCGATCGGTTTCACATGCAGGCTGAGCTGTGAAATAGTCGGATATTTGAACAAATCCCGAATTTCCAGCTTGTACCCAGCTTGATGAAGCCGCGAAGATACTTGAATGGACTTGATCGAGTCTCCGCCCAGCTCGAAGAAATGATCCGTTACCCCAACGCGATCAGCGTTCAATACCGCCTGCCACACATCGGCAAGCGTCCGCTCGGCTTCATTGCGGGGAGCTACGTACGCGCCGCCAGTCAGCGCGTTTCCTTCCGGAGCAGGCAAAGCCTTGCGGTCGATTTTGTCGTTCGGCGTGAGCGGCATCCGCGGAAGCTGAACAAAATGCGCCGGAATCATGTAATTCGGCAATTTTTGCGCCAGCGCGCTTCTCAGCTCGCCGAGCGTAAGCGGGCGGCCCGCGACCAGGTAAGCGCACAGTTCTTGCCCGCTTTTGCCTTCCCGCGCGATTACGATCGTCTCCTGCACGGAGTCGATCTTCAGAAGCTGCTCTTCAATCTCACCGATCTCGATCCGGAATCCACGGATTTTCACCTGATGGTCAATCCGGCCCAAGTACTCAATATTTCCGTCCGGCAGCCAGCGGGCCAAGTCGCCCGTCCGGTACAGTCTCTCTCCGGGCTCAAACGGGTGTTCGATGAATTTCTCCGCCGTCAGATCCGGCCGGTTCCAATATCCCCGGGCGAGGCCGACGCCCGCGATGCATAATTCTCCCTCTACTCCGATAGGCGCCAGCTGATTCTGTGCGCCCAGTATATACAAGCGATGGTTCCAGATCGGACGTCCGATCGGTATCGCTCTGCGTTCGGTGTCATACGTAGACGCCGCCCACACGGATGTGGCGATCGAGGCTTCCGTCGGACCGTACGCGTTATAGTACTGTACCTTGTCTTTCCACTGCTGCACGAATTCGGATGAAACGGCAGAGCCCGCCGTGATGAGCCTGCTAAGACTCGGCAGGCGGTCTGGATTCAAATAAGCCGCATAAGTTGGCGGCAAAGTGGCGATCGTAATTGCATGCTCGTTCATGAAACGTTCGAACAGCTGATCATCCAAAATCGTTTCGGTTGACGGTATATATAAGGCCGCCCCGAAATACAGAGCGTTGAACATCTCCCAGCACGACGCATCGAACGATAGGCTGGCGAATTGCAGCACTCGATCCTGTTCGGTCGTGTGAAGCGTATGGGCAAACGTCAGCTTCAGGCTGACTAGCCCGCGATGCTCCAGCATGACCCCTTTGGGTTTGCCCGTCGTACCTGATGTATAGATGACATAAGCCAGATCGTTCGGACCGCTGGCCGGCTCCAGGTTCGAGCCATCGTCGCTGTAGGCCTGCTCGTCATCCAGCGCCACCACGGTCCCTTCGAACGGCACCTGCTGCAGCAGCTCCCTTTGAGTCAGCAGCAGCTGCGCGTTCGAGTTCTCCAGAATGTAGCGGATGCGTTCTTCCGGGTATTCCGGGTCGATCGGCACGTAAGCACCGCCAGCTTTCAGAACCGCCAGAATGCCAACGACCGTCTCCAGCGATCTCCTAGCCATCAAGCCTACCAGCTGATTGGGCAGCACGCCGACCGATCGCAGCGTCCGCGCCAGCCGGTTCGCCCGTTCGTTCAGCTCCGCGTACGAAAGCCGCCGCCCCTCAAAGACAACCGCCGTCGCTTCGGGCACCCGCTTCGCCTGCTCCTCCACGAGCTGATGAATCGTCCGATCACGTGGATACTCCTTCTCGGTATCGTTAAAGCTTTGCAACAATTGAAATTTCTCGTCCTCCGACAGCATGTCCGCCCGCACGATGTCCAGCTCCAACTCGTGAAGCCCCACGGCCAGCAGACGATTCAGATGGCCGACGACCCGAGTCATGAACTCGGAGTCATATAAGTGCTCGTTATATGACAGCGCTAGCTGTATCGTCCCGCCGGTTAAGCTGAATTCAAAGGAACAATCCGTGACCACGTTTTGCCTGATTTCGTCCAGATGCAGCTCCTTAAGGGATACTAGCGTATGGACGACGGGTATCCCGTCTGCATATTGCAGGTCCAGCTTCTCCGTCATTTTCAAGAACGGAATATGTTGATGCTGAATCGCTTCCGGCAAGGAAGTCCTCAGCTCGCTCAGAAGCGTTTTAAAAGTCGCACCCGCCGAAAGCGAGTTTTTTAAAATGATCGTGTGATTAACGGATCGGCGCGTCTCCGTCGGTTTCCGTACAACCGGCATGCCGACCAGAACGTCAGAAGCACCTGTATATTTATGTAAGAGTGACTGAACACCGGCGAGCAAAATCATAAAAGCGGCCAGCGGAG
Organism: Paenibacillus sp. FSL L8-0158; assembly: GCF_038592965.1. Taxonomy (GTDB): domain Bacteria; phylum Bacillota; class Bacilli; order Paenibacillales; family Paenibacillaceae; genus Paenibacillus; species Paenibacillus polymyxa_D. The sequence continues at coordinate 5,065,137 of NZ_CP151949.1, forward strand.
CGCCCTTGCTCATTTGAAGGACGCGCTGCGCCACTTCCTCCGAAAGCGTCCCGCCGACGGTTGTCATAATGGGCGCCAGGGAGCTTGGAGCTTTGCTGTAAGGCAGCCTCGTCAAGGTATAATCGTCGCTACCGAATTTTTCGTTCCAAAACAACGTTTCTTTTTCAAAAGCCATCTGGATCGTTCCCCTCTCTTCATCGGTAAAAGCAATCCGGCGGGCATATGCCGCAGCAACGCTCCAGCCTCGCTCCCCGCCTTTTCAAACATGTGACAACAATGTCAATGGCTTTCGCCAGGTCACCGCTTCGCTTGCCGGTTGATCGCATGCGGCAATCCTCTGCCTAGTAGCTGTCCCGCTCGGCTCCCATGCGTGAAAGACAACAATGAGCATCGTTCTACGCAAGAGATGCGGCTTTCCGGCTCCTCTGCTTCAATATGCTTGCTGCGGACGAGCCGCCCGAAGACGGGCTTTGGTTTTACATTGGGTTCGGAATTGGATTTGGGGGTGGACAAGGGATGTTCCTCCCATCGTTGTAAGGCTTGCTGTAGGGTTCCGGCCGGCCAGCAGGAAGTCGGCCTTACCTCCGGATTCGGCACTGGAGCTGCCTTTGTCGAAGCCTATGTTTAAGGGATATTGATACACTCTATGTACGATTTGTGTATTTCCTCGCCTGGTGTGGATAAGTAAAGATCCGGCTGTGGGGTAGTGAGCTTTTCCTGACGATTAGATGTGACGATGGTGCTGCATGAGGCTCAAAGAATGCTCCGTATGGCATGAACGGGACAGCCCTTGGATTGGCGGTGAATTCCAGCTTTTCAAAAATGCTCACGCGCTTCATCCTCCATCGGAATTGGGATAAGGTTGGCTTCGTCCTTTCTGAACCTTCTGACGTCATGAAGCAACATATTCTCGGCTGTCATTTTCCACAATTGTCGGTCCCCGCATGCCGACTTGCTGGGTAGCCAGTGGATTGGTCTCTCGGGCACAGCATGGATAGGTATAAAAACCATACAATTCTATTTTCTATCATAATTGGGAAGATAACCTATGTAGAATTATATCAAAATTTCCAAGAATGTATAGTAAAACTTTAGTTGAATTTGGTCTGTCCAACATAAGTTGTTAATATTTTGCCTAAAAAGTCGAATGGAGAAGAAATGCTGGGAATGGTTTGCCATCAATCGAGGAATTCGACGCGTATCGACATTCAGGCGGGGTGCCGGTCGATTTGGGAGATCTCCCCTGTAGATATTCTCAGTTTATCTGCCTTTCCGTAATAAGTGTCCACTCTATCTTTTGGTCTTTAAAGAACTCTTTTTCAATCTGTAATTTCTCTACAACTCGTTTTGTCAACTTGTTAGAAGGTTTGATAGAATGTGCAATAAATTTTATACTTTCTTCTTGTTTTACTGTAAGTAACATATCTGTAGTCATAATGATGGGAAGCTTATTCTTGGGGTCAGTTGGATGTTTAATGCCTAACTTTTGTGCAATATAGAGGGTTTTATCTAGGGGTAATAAAGGAAATGGTTCGCGAATATCAATCACTTGCTCTGAACACTCCATTTGGTAATGATGTGCCAATTCAAAGTGTTCAGACAGATAATGGTGAAGTCGACCACTTTTCCAACCAAGCATTCGAGTAACTATCCCTATTGAAGGTACATCATGTACAGTCAACCAAGGTTTATATTCCGAAAAGTGGCCTTGACCTCTTCTTTCTTTGATTTTCCGTTGAATAGATGCTATAGAGTTACTTGATCGAATTTTGCTCATTATTCACCTTCTTTTTAGAACTACTAAATCAGAGTAAAGCTCAGTTATCTTTTTCTACTCCTAAGATATATTTTAGTTTTACTTCAAAATACAAATGTAGAATATAACAACTCACAGCTTTATACAATAGCAAAGTAATATTTTTTAGCTATATTTTACTTCGTAGCCTATTCATAGGCTACTCGTAGGGTACAGTAGGGTATGAATAAGCTATAATATGGGCTATAAGTAGGTATAATTAGTAAGCAGATGGGTCGGGTTAAAAACTATTTGATATTCTCAATAGAGGTGAACTCATGAATACTTTGGGGCAGCGATGTAGAAATTTAAGACTACTCCATAAATGGACACAAGAGGAACTTGCTAATAAAATCGGGGTAACCAAACAGGTTGTTTCTAATTGGGAGCGAAATGTAGCACGACCTGAAATTAATCATTTAATATCTTTAGCAGAGGTTTTTGATGTTACAACCGATTATTTACTTTGTATTGCTAATCAAATGACGTTCCCTACTGTGTGGACTCAATTGACACAATTCATTCGGACTTTAATAACGAGAAAATCAAATGGGAATTGAAGTTTTCTTTAATTGCTATAATTATATCAAGAGAGGGGCTGTATTTATCTTGCTCCAGCTCACTCAACGTTCCTTGAGAAATTCCAATTATATTTGCAAACTTTATTTGATTTAAGTTGTTTGTTTTTCTAATAGTTCGAATTCGTTGGCCTATTGTAGACATAATTGCCTTCTGTGTACAGACAATAAAGTTGTGTACTAGTCCCCCTTGGTGTAACAACGTTCTTATTATTTTGCGATTTTTTAATATACAATAAAGTCGTGTACCCAACTCCATTTTTTGAAAAAAACCACCCATAAAACTGAAGCCGCCCTCAAAGGTTGTTATCGAACTTCCTTTGAGGGCGGTTTTTAGCCATCTACCTACGTTAAATCTCTAAGAGTTACAGCATTCCAACACAAACGGATTGCACCACTTACGCTCTCACTGCTTAACTCGAAGATTCCGTGTAGATGGGCCTTGAGCATATAAACAAATGTGCCGTAATGCATCTGCACCATCATTTTCGGATTCATCGGGATAAATAACTTCTCCTGAATGGCTTCTTGATATAACTCGTTCATTTGCGCACACCATCCGCCGGTATAGACTTCTTGCTTTACCTCTTCGTAAATGTAAGGCGAGAACGAATACTGCTCAATAAATTGAAAGCCCTGAGGATATTGTTTCCCAAGTTCGATAACCCGATTCCAACCCAATTCAAACTTTTCACGAATCGTTGTGCCCTTCAGTAAGCCTTCTCGCACATACTCTCCATTAAACGTAACAATGGCTTTGTACAATTCGTTAACGATATCCTCTTTACTTTTAAAATAATGATAGATATTCCCAGTCGATACACCAGACTCCTTGGCGATAAGCGACATTGAGGTAGCCTGTAATTCCTTTCGGATGATGATGTTAAGTGTTGTTTCAAGGATAGCCTGCTGCACCTTGTTATAGTTCTCAAACATTAGGATATCCTACTCCCATCATAAGATCGAATGTTCATTCTAACCTAACATACACCTCATACAATCTGCAGTCAAGATTTTCAGATCAGTCTGGCGTTATGACAAAGCGTTTCATAATGGGCTTACATATAATCCTTAGCGATCGTCTCCAAATATTCGTCAATGGACACAGAATTTCTAAGTGCCATCAAATCATTGCCTGCTGTTCCGATGACAGTGCGAAATTTATTGCTCTCTCCAGTCGCCAAAGCGGCAATGGCATCGACGATAATCTGAGGATCATCCAATGTAGAGCTGGATTCCGCATGATTCATTAAATTCTGAACTTTCGTCATCAGATCATCGTAATCATGTATGTTATCATCTCGGTTCCAAGTAATACTGTTCTTGAAATTATTACCTTTAGAACCTCCCTGTTCTATCAATCTAAGCTCGATATTCAACGACTTCAGTTCGTAATAAAGACCTTCCGTCAGTCCTTCCAAAGCAAATTTTGACATATTATAGAGAGATCCGAGCGGTACGGCTGTCGTGATTCCCATAAAAGAGCTAATATTGATGAACATGCCTCCACCATTGGCTCTGAAATGTGGTATAAATTTACGAATGACATTGATTGGTCCTCGCGTATTAACGGCGAATTGCCAATCGATAGCTTCCTCTTGGGCTAATTCCAGCGGACCGTAAGTCCCAATACCTGCATTATTGATGACTACGTCGATCTTACCGAACGTGGCAATGGCTTGATCTACAGATGTTTGAACTTCATGCACATTGGTGACGTCCAGTTTGAAAATTTTGATATTATCGTAATCAGTAAGCTCCGTTTCTTTGTCGGGTGTACGCATGGTTGCAGCTACGTTCCAGCCCATTTCAGCAAACCGAATCGCCGTAAGTTTTCCCAAGCCTGAACTGGTTCCCGTAATAAAAACTGTTTTACTCATGTTAACACCTCCAAGTTATAGATTGAATGTTCGTTCTATATCAATAACGATTTAGATCGAATGTTCATTCTATTATGATACAGGATTCGATTACTGTCAAATACCTCAATCGTAAGCCTTTTTCTCTCCTTTACCCACATAAAAAAGACCTAAAGAAATAATCTATCGTCGGGCTCTATTGAATTATGAGAACACAACTTTATTGTATTTTTTTCAGTTAGAACTCAACTTTATTGTTTAGTGTTCGGTGAAAATAAAGTATTAGACTGGAGTCATTGATTCAACGCGGTTTTTGAATTAAAGAATCTTTAGCTTTTGAAAAATAAGTTTTAGACTGATCCATAAATAAAAGCAGCAGCGAATCCAGACTTGATAAATAAAGTCTTAGACTGCTGCTGTTGTCGTTGAACTAACGTTTCCCGTTAGCTTAATCGCCCTTACTTTTAAAACTTCGATCGTAATCTGCACTACATCAACATCCGCTGTGATTAGGATTTATATTTAGCATTATTCCGCAACAGGATACTACTATTAATAACGACCACCAAACGCATTTGGACTAACAGCATCAATACGGGCAAAATCATCAGACGTAAGATGAATATCAAGTGCCTTGATATTATCCTCCAAATATTTACGGCGTTTCGTACCAGGAATCGGCAATGTGCCTCTTTCTACTGTCCATGCTATTGCTAGTTGAGGTACCGTACAGTTCTTTTCTTTGGCGATTTCCGCTAGTTTATCAACGATGTTAATATTCTTTTGGAAGTTCTCACCTTTGTAACGTGTAAAAAGATTGCGCATATCATCAGCTTGGAAGTTCTCATTCATATGACGTTCCCCCGTAATAAAGCCTCTGCTTAGAGGACTGTAAGCTACAAGTGTGATTCCTAATTCTTTTACGGTAGGTAGAGCTTCTTCTTCAATTTCCCGACTCCAAATGGAGTATTCCGATTGGACTGCGGAAATAGGGTGTACTTCATGCGCTTTACGAAGTGTAGATGCACTAATAACTGATCCATTTAGGCCATTAGAAAGACCAAGATAACGTACTTTACCTGCTTTAACTAAGTCAGCCATAGCACCAACTGTCTCCTCAATTGGAACATTAGGATCTACCGCATGTTGATAATACAGGTCGATATAATCGAGACCAAGACGTCGAAGGCTTTCATCAATAGCTTTCTTTACATAGTCCGGGTGTCCTCCGATGAATTCCCAATTTGGACCATACGAAAACTTGGTAGCGACAATTGCCTGTTCTCTTCGTCCCTTCAACGCTTTTCCTAATAGCTCCTCATTATGGCCGTTGCCATATGTATCAGCAGTATCAAGCAAAGTTACCCCGAGATCAAGCGCCCGATGAATGGTTTTAATGGACTCCTCATCATCAATGGCGCCATATATGCCGGGGGACATTCCCATCATACCCAATCCGATAGAAGAAACGACGATATCGCTGTGACCGAGTTTTTGCGTTTTCATTTAGTTACCTCGCTTTTTATATGTTTTAGCTTCGAGTTACATCTTAGCATAAAGGCATTTACACAGTAAACACTTTTAATCATTTCTGTATATTCTGCAAAATATGTTTGTGCCGAAAGCGAAATTCCGGTTATAATAAAAGTAAGGGGGGCTTTATGTGAATAGCCAGATATCAGATAAAAAAAACGAAACACGAGCTAAGCTTATGAATAAGCTGCTTCCTTATTTACGAAAAAATGGCCTTCAGTCCGTTCGGATGGACGAAATTTCTAGAGTAATGGAAATAAGCCGAGCGACTTTATATAAGTATTTCTCAACCAAGGAAGAAATTGTCGAGTTCATCGTAGATGGTTTTATTGAATACATGAAGGAACTGACTCACAACCCTTTGGATTCGGTTCAAAGTTTCGGTACTCGTTTTTTGCAAATATTTGAACAAACCATATCTCTAGTCGTTTATTTCTCGGATATTATCCTTCAGGACCTCGAAACCAGTTACCCGGATTTATTTGATCGCTTTAATGAAGCTATGAAGGAGCGAGAAGAGAAGATACTGGCTTTCTTTGAGGAAGGTAAACAAAAAGGGATTTTCAATCAACTTAACGGCAGGCTATTAATAAAGCAGGATGAAATTCTAAGAGGGATGTTCGATGTTAAATTTCTGATGACCAATCAATTCACGGTTCAACAAGTTTTATATGATTATTTTCAATTAAAGAGGATTCAGTTGTTTAAGCCCGAAAAGCTGACAGCAATTGATGATGAAGTGTTGATGCCGAAAATAGAACATTTAACTCAAAAAGTGACCAAAAACCTTTTTTAACATTTACTAACGCGATACCACAATGATAAGAGGCCCACCAAATTAAATTAATGGGGGTTCTTCACTAACCTGCCCGTTAGCTTAATGAGGTCGCCCGATTGGTCTGCGGCGGCCTCATGATGTGTTTTCTGCGCTAACGTTTCCCGTTAGTTGAACGTTATATAATGATCTTCTCTGCTGAAGCATTAGTTAAATTCTCGATAGTAACTTTCATACAGCTTTCCACTGTATCTGTTAATGAATTTGTAGAGTAGAGAACTCCCCAAAAGCCCTTCTCCCCTATTATCTCGCTTATTTCTTCATCATATTCAATCCATTTGAAGACCTGTGAGGTAAATAAACCATCCTTAGAGCGTTTAATTATCTGTGCTTTATAGACCCCGCTTGGGGATATGATTTCCTTAATTACACTTTCCATTACTGTTCACGCCTTTTCTGAACTATCCTGCTAATTAGCTTAAATGTAGCATTGTCAGTCTAATACTTTATTTTCCCAGTCTACAACTTTATTTCCTTAGTCTAACACTTTATTTTTCAGTCTAGAACTTTATTTTCTTTTGACATTTAGTACATAACTTTATTGTCTGTAGACGCCTTCCTAAGCTAAAAAGATCCCGATATATCATCGGGATCTTTCTTGATGTTTGTAAAATGACTAGTTCCACACTTTTTTACTGGTTCCACACTTTTTTTACTGGTTCCACACTTTTTTTATCATCAGACAATTGTTTAGCATTTTACTAAAGCTTATTCTACGGTAACGCTTTTCGCCAGGTTACGTGGTTTATCAACATCATGACCCAGTGCAAGAGAAGCGTAGTAAGCCAACAATTGAAGAGCTACAACTGAAATAGCAGCCGACAGAATTGGAAGTGTCTTCGGAATTGCAAATACCTGATCCACGGACTTCAACAACTCAATTGCTTGCTCTTCGTACGTAATCGCAAGAACATCTGCACCACGAGCCTTGACTTCCTTAATGTTGCTCACAGTTTTCTCCAACACAGATTCCTGTGTTACCAAAGCGATAACCGGAATTCCGTCTTCGATCAATGCCAGTGTACCATGCTTCAATTCGCCCGCTGCATAAGCCTCGGAATGAATGTAGGAGATTTCCTTGAGCTTCAGGGAGCCTTCCTGTACTACAGCATAGTCCTGACCACGACCAATAAAGAACAAGTGCTTGTGGCTTGCAATTTGCTCAGCATAGGCTTTGATCGCATCTGCTTTACCCAGCATCTCTTCCACTTGCTCTGGCAGAGATTCCATAGCAGCCAGCACATGGGCTACTTGCTCATCCGTTTGTGTGCCACGCACTTGAGCGAGATACAAACCAAACAGGTAGAACGCAATCAACTGCGAAGAATATGCTTTAGTGGAGGCTACGGCAATTTCCGGTCCTGCCAGTGTAACCAACACATCATCTGCATCACGGGCGATGGAGCTACCGACTACGTTTGTAATCGCCAGTACATGAGCGCCGTTTGCTTGTGCTTCACGCAGTGCTGCCAACGTGTCAGCAGTTTCACCGGATTGGCTCACCACGATCACCAATGTCTCTGGTGTTACGATAGGTGAACGATAACGATATTCGGAAGCCACATCATTTTCTACCGGTATACGAGCCAGACTTTCAATAACTGTACGACCAATCAAACCAGCATTGTAAGCTGTACCACACGCAACAATTTGAATGTTGCGGATATTTTTAATTTGTTCTTCTGTCAGCTTCAGCTCAGGAAGAACAACTTTTTTAGTATCTTTATCGATACGGCCCAACATTGTGTCACGATAAGCCTTAGGCTGCTCGTGAATTTCTTTCAGCATGAAATGCTCATAGCCGCCTTTTTCTGCTGTTACAGCATCCCATTCGACATGAATCATTTCCCGAGAAATAAATTGGCCTTCGATTGTCATTAATTCGACAGCATCACTGGTCAAAACAGCCATTTCGCCATCGTTCAAAATAAACACATTGCGTGTATACTTCAGAATAGCCGGAATGTCGGAACCGATAAAGTTCTCGCCTTCTCCCACACCAATAACCAGCGGGCTAGCTTGACGAACAGCAACCAGCTTATTAGGCTCATGCTCTGTCAGCACACCCAGTGCAAAAGCACCGCGCATAAAGGTAATTGCTTTTTGTACTGCTTTAACGATATCCCCTTTATATTCACGCGCAACCAGATGGGAAATAACTTCGGTGTCCGTTTCGGAAATAAAGGTATGACCTTCGCTGATCAGCTGCTCCTTCAGCTCTAGATAGTTCTCAATAATTCCGTTGTGAACTACAGAGAACTTTTGGCTCTCATCCAAATGTGGATGGGAGTTTTCATCAGAAGGCTTACCGTGCGTTGCCCAACGTGTATGTCCGATACCTGCATGGCCTACCAACGGCGTACCATCCAGTTTAGCTTCCAGATTCGCCAGACGACCTTTAGCCTTGGCTACTTGCAATCCTGAATCTGTAAACACAGCAATACCCGCAGAGTCATAACCGCGATACTCCAGCTTCTTCAACCCGTCAATCAATACCTCTTGCGTATTCTGATTACCAATATATCCTACAATGCCACACATATTCGTTATCCTCCCGATCATCATTTCACAAGACGACTCATCACAGGACTAACGTGTGCGGTAGATTGTGGAATAAAGTTCATTCATCTATGAAGTTGTCAATGATAACTATAGAATTTACAGGCATCTCTTCACGAATGTAACGAAATTCCCAAACCGCGCACGCCAATGATGATGGCCGTACATTCATGAAATGAATCTTATAATTTAGGTTATAAAATAATATAGGCATCTACCGGTGCGTTGTGTAAACAGTTGCCTGTTCATTTTCCGCTGCCGGTTTACGGCTTGATGCTTCACCGGAAGGTCCCCGCCGAATGTTTCGAACACCTTCACCTCGTCAGCTTGTTTTGTCGTGAACCGATTTAAGAGCAACTTTATCTCAACTGAATCCGTTGCTTCTCCACCAAGTTCCCCCGCACAAAATCAAGCTCTGGCGCTTGTATTACGTTACCTTACGACCCTCGCTTTCTCTATCTGAGTCACAGCATCCCTATATTATATTCAGCTAAGTATCATTTGGCAATGACACTTTATTCATAATTACACCATGAAGGCAATAAATCGTTAGTAAATAACCGCAAACGCCGTTGCCTGCTTCTTTTTCACAGGCAACCGACGTTTACAAAATTTTAAACTAATTCTTTCTTCACGACATCTACGATCTGTCCGACAAATTGCTCCAGCTCATCTTTATCCGGGCCTTCGGCCATCACACGAATGAGCGATTCTGTGCCTGAAGCACGGACCAGTACACGCCCATTATCGCCCAATTGTTGTTCCACCTGCTCAATTGCTTCTGCAATAGCAGGATTCCCCTCGTAATTGCGTTTGTCCTGCACACGCACATTTACGAGCACTTGCGGATACTGTTTCATGAGCGATTTTAGCTCACTCATTTTCTTGCCGGAAGCTTTCAGGGTATCTACCAGCTGAATCCCGGTCAGCATGCCATCGCCTGTCGTATTGTGATCCAGGAAAATAACGTGACCAGACTGCTCGCCACCCAGATTAAATCCACCCCGACGCATTTCTTCCATCACATAACGGTCCCCGACCGCAGTTTTTGCAGTCTTGAGTGCCAGCTTTTCAATAGCTTTATAAAAACCGATATTACTCATCACTGTCGATACAATGGTACTGTCCTTGAGTTTTCCAGCGCGGTTCATTGCATCTCCGCAAATGCAGAGAATATAGTCGCCGTCTACCTCTTCCCCGTTCTCATCAATTGCGATCAGACGGTCGGCATCGCCGTCAAAGGCCAGACCAATATCCGCTTTCAAGCGGCGCACTTCCTCTTTCAGCTTTTCAGGATGGGTCGAGCCGCAATGATCATTGATGTTCAAACCGTTGGGCTCGGCACCGATGGTGTGCACCTCAGCTCCCAAATCTGCAAAAAGCTTCGGCGCCAGCTCATAAGCTGCTCCGTTTGCACAATCCAGTACAATTTTTATTCCTTCAAAAGAATGGCTAATTGTTGTTTTCAAAAACTCCAGATAATCGTAACGGGAATGCTCGTCTACAACAACCGTTCCCAATCCGCCGCCGATCGGACGAGGCAGTTGGTCTTCTTTTGCATCCATGAGCTCTTCAATTTTCAATTCCGTTTCGTCTGTCAATTTAAAACCGTCACCGCCAAAAAACTTAATGCCGTTATCTTCAACTGGATTGTGGGATGCTGAGATCATTACACCAGCATCAGCTTTCAATTGACGTGTGAGATATGCCACCCCAGGCGTTGAAACAATACCTAGGCGAACCACATTAGCCCCAATGGACAGCAAACCGGCGACAAGAGCCGATTCCAGCATCAAACCGGATATCCGTGTATCCATACCAATAACAACTGTCGGTTTCTCTACATTACCTGCTAAAACATATCCGCCGCAGCGGCCAATACTATATGCCAGTTCGGCTGTAAGTTCCTGATTAGCAACGCCTCGTACACCATCTGTACCAAAATATTTCCCCATGTAAAATGACTCCCTTTTTTTGTCTAATAAATCATGATTATTTACTACAGATAAAACATGTTATGGCTGACTGTTCTCCGGGGTTCCATTCGCAGAAGAATCTGCGCCGTTATGAGGATTTGTTTTATCCTCCGCAGCTGCGTTGTCTCCGGTATTAGCGTCAGTGTTTCCACCTTGATTGCCTTGCCCCTCCTGTGGCCTCTCCTGCCCCTTATCGCCACTACCAGAAGGGTTTGATCCATTCTCACTATTCGGATTCGTTACAGCAGGCGTAGAAGGGCTCTCAATGTTGATCGTTGCCTTTAGTTGGCTGACATTCCCGGCTTGCGTAATATATTTAGGCAAGCCTACTTTCAGAGTAACCTCGTGTTGACCAGCCGCGAGGCCACTTACATCTGCCACCAAACTAATATCATCATTGGTTAAATTGTTTACCAGATCCTGCGGGCCCTTCACAGTAACATCCATCGTCTTGCCTGCGGGCGCTGTAACAGTCGCAGTCGCTCCATCTCCTGCACCTTGTAAAATGATTGGGATGCCTGACAGCGTCCGTTCCGTATCTGTGACTTCATTGGAAGGAACGACAGTCACCTGAATTTGTATGGACCCTGGCTCGATTTTATCAGAACCTGAGGGGGCTGCCAAATTAGCTTGAACTGTACGGGTCCCCGCTTCCGTAAATTGACTTAAATCCAATGTAGCCGTGACGTAAGAGCTAAGGCTGCTCAATACATCCTGCGATGCATATACCGCCGCTTCCTTCACGTTTGCATTCACTTTAGAAAGCGTCAATCCGTCTGGCAACTCTCCGGAATAGACAATCTTAACAGGCACAGATTTCGCCTGCTGAGTTACCGGAATTTCAACGGACACAGTGGATGGCTCAATGACCGCTCCTGTAAGTTCCTGTCCCTTTTTATTATAAGCCTTCAGCTTTACACGCTTCTGTTCAAACTTTTCTGAGATACCATCCGTATTAACAGCCCCCTGAACGGCAGTGACGGTACTCAACTGGCTTTTGGGCAAGGTAACCTTCACGGTTTGAGGAGCAATTACAGGCTTACCAAGCTGCAGTCCCGCATCCGGGTTTCCTTTAGGAACTATAGATACATTAAATGATTTCGTTTGTTTTTCCTCAATCGTCACTGTAACACGGTTAGGAGTCATAGATACCAACTCCACTCCATCCGGCAAGTCCGGTTCGAGTGACAATGTTTTAGTACCTGCTCCTAAGCCGTTTAAGTTTAGCTTTGCTTGATAATTATCTGCGAAAAAGGAAGTCAGCACAGAGCGCTGTCCTCTGACCTCCATCTTAACATGGTCAGTATCCATGGTTGACAATACATATTTTGAATCATCCAGACCACTGGCCTGAATGGCTACATTATCAATCACTTTATTATTATAAGAAACGGTCAGCGTAGATGAAGGTGTACCTGTATCTAGATGGACCATTCCCCACAGCAGGATAGCAACCGCAAGCGCCAATATCTTGGAAATCGTATTATTGTTAATCCATTTGTCCATCATGAATTTCCACGGCCTCCCCTCCGATTCCAGAATGAGCCGCGTTTTTCCTTCAAAGACGGTGTTGGCCGCAACTCCTCATACAGCTTGGAGATTAGGGATTCTTCCTTAATATCGCGCACGACCTGTCCATTAATGGCTAAGGAAATTTGCCCTGTTTCCTCTGATACCACGACAGTTACGGCATCCGTTACCTCACTCACCCCAATCGCAGCCCGGTGACGGGTTCCCAGCTCCTTGCTAATGAACGGATTTTCCGATAATGGCAAATAACAGGCCGCAGAAGCAATCTGTTTATTTTGAATAATCACCGCACCATCATGCAGAGGTGTATTAGGAATGAAGATGTTAATTAGCAGTTCAGAACTGACTACAGCCTGTGTCTTGATACCAGACTCCGTATATTCGTTTAGCCCTGTCTCGCGCTCAAATACGACCAAAGCTCCTATTTTCCTACGTGATAAATAATTCAGCGCCTTAATCATTTCTCCGATTAATTTGTTAATCTCTTCATCATCCGCAGACGAACGCCCAAATAGTTTGCCACGCCCCAACTGTTCTAGTGCACGACGTAACTCAGGCTGAAAAATAATAAAGATAGCCACCACACCAAAGGTGAACATCTGGTTCATCAACCACTTGAGCGTATACAAATCAAACCAGGTGCTAACCGCCCAAATGACAACCAGAAACAGAATCCCTTTCAACAATTGAACTGCACGCGTACCTCGAACAAGTAAAATAAGCTGATACATAATATAGGTTACGATCAAAATGTCGATAATATCTTTAATGGACTCTTTCCAAGTTAGGTCCGCAAAATAATCCAACATGCGCATGCCCCCGCAATTTTCTGTAGTGAGTGGGTGTAATATGTACACAGTATGCTCTCTCTATCTAGGTTATAACGATCAGGCTCACGTTGCAAGCCGTGTGACAAAAGAACCGCTAAAATCAGTAAAATACAGTACAATTCGCCAGCTTCATATACAAAAAAACGCCTTTTCCAGCGGAAAGAGGCGCTTGATATCGTCCTTGCCATTTCAAGCTTCTTTTATGGAGAAGAAGGTCCCCCGAATAAATCAGTAACCTTGTACCAAATCCAATCCAAGGTTTGATCAATACTTTTAACCTGTCCTGCAATATGGGCGGTGGACGCTTGATAATAAGAACCATCAATTACAGTTACATTTCCTTCCACTTCGCCGTATACACGGGCTTCACCATTTTGCACTGTTAAATCTCCGGCAATGGATTTCCCTTCAGGCACAATCACAGTATCGCCCTGAATAACAACTTGATCCAGGTGACTTCCTTTGACTACCAATTGATGGTCCGTGCTAGAAAAGCTGGCCATGCTTGAGCATATAACAATAAGGAAGAAGGCGGCGGCTGTTACAGCGGGATGCCTTTTCACCCAAGTAAGCATAGGCACCGCAGTCTGTCTTTTATGCGGCGGCAAAGCATTCATAATGCGAAATGTCAGCTCATCCGATACACACGGCACTTGGTGGTAGCGTGTACCATAAAGCATCGCATCCGTCCGCTCCAGCTCTTTAAAACGCATGCGGCATTCCGGGCAGTCTAACAAGTGCTGTTCCAACTCATGTTTGTCCTGCTCAGACAGGTCGCCATCTAGATAGTCATGCATAAAAGAGACGGCTTGTTTGCAATCCATATGAGCCAATCCTTTCTAATATTCTTCCGTGTTTCTCAACATAACATGCTCCGGCTTAGAAACTTTGCTCATCTTACATACGTTACAACGAGCATTATGTTTCATAAAAACATCTACGCAGACTCTTTTCCTAGAATCTATGCGGATGATCTATAGCTTGTGCTCCAGTTTTTTGCGCAGAAAATCCCGTCCCCTGTGTACTCTCGTCTTAATAGTGGTGACTGGGAGATTGAGCACATCGCTGATTTCCTGTAAGGAAAGCTCCTGCAAGTACCGTAAAACCATAATCGTTCTGTATTTATCCGGAAGGCTGTCGATGGCGTCATGAATCAAAGCCTGTGTTTCGGACAGAAGCGTACTCCCCTCAGGGGTAAGCTCTTCACTGGCGAGCATGGCGTACCCATCGACACCTTCCTGATCATTCATTTCAGCATCAAGTGAGTATGTAGGTTTTCTCCTTCGCAGACGATCAATGCACAAATTTGTAGCAATTCGATAAATCCAAGTTGAGAATTTCTGTCCATGATCGTATTTTTCCAAATTACGATACACACGCAAAAAAGTTTCCTGCACCAGATCCTCCGCCTCATGGCGATTACCTAGCATCCGGTAGGAAAGATGAAAAATCCGATCTTTATATAACTCGACTAACTCCGCAAAAGCTCGCTGATCGCCTTTCTGTATCAGCCTTACCAAGCGGCTTTCCATATTATCCACTCTATACTCCCCCAGACTTGCTGATGGGTTACTTATTACATGTTTATGATTATTCATCGTAGTTTAATTTTATCCGGAAATCAACTGTAGTATTGTTACTAACTGCAAGCACGCCTGCCATCAATATACAAACAGCACAATCGGGCACCCCATGAGTACCCGATTGCCTGTATTCGTACAACCGCACTATATCAGCCCGTATTTCTTAAGCCTGCGGCAATTCCGTTAATCGTCAACAATACCTCACGTAGCATTTCTGTATCATCACCGTTCTGATCCCGCAGCTCCCGGAGCTCGCTTAGCAATTGAACCTGCAAGTAACTTAACGGATCGACATAAGGATTACGCAACCGGATAGATTCCTGGATAACCGGCACGTCGTCCAAAATCTCGGATTGTCCGGTTATTTTCAAAATCAACTCAGATGTCAGCTTGAACTCCGCTGAAATCTGCCCAAAAATACGCTGCCGGGCCTCTTCGTTATCCGACATCCCTGCGTACTCTTCTGCAATCAGTAAATCCGCTTTAGCGATTGCCATTTGCAGTGTATCAATAAGTGACCGGAAGAAAGCAGAGTCCCTAAACATCGTTTGCAGCACTTTAAGGTTATCCTCATTGTTTTGATAGAAGCTTTGCAAACCTGTTCCAGCCGCATACCATGCAGGTAACAAGTAACGGCTTTGTGTCCATGCAAAAACCCATGGAATGGCGCGCAAGTCCTCAAAACGTTCGCTGTTCTTACGCTTGGACGGACGAGATCCAATATTGAGCTCGCCCACCTCAGGCAACGGTGTAGATTCTTTGAAGAAGTTGAAGAAATCTGGATCTCGGAAAATCAAATCCTGATACTTATCCAGTGATACTTGGGAAATGCGGGCGATAATCTCCTCCCAGCTCTCCTCAAACACTTCCTTCTTCCCGGAACGATGATATGCTACAGCCGTAATCAGCGCCGATGTTGCCTGCTCCAAGCTCCGGTACGCGATGCCTCTGAGCGAGTATCGAGATGATAGTACTTCACCTTGCTCCGTAATCTTGATTCCGCCTCCAATCGTATGAGGAGGTTGAGCCAAAATACTGCGATTAAGTGGCATTCCTCCACGACCCAGCGCACCTCCACGACCGTGGAAAAACTTCACTTTTACGCCAAACTCATTAACTACTTCCGTAATGCTGTTCATAGCGACCCGAAGTTCCCAGTTCGCTGTAACCACACCGCCATCTTTATTGCTGTCCGAGTATCCCAGCATAATCTCCTGAAGCTGGTCCATCGCAGCCACAGATTGTCGATATACAGGCAAGTTCATCAATCTTCTCATAATATCAGGTGCAGCGTGCAAATCATCTATCGTTTCGAACAAAGGGACGGATTGCAGCGTACAGATAACAGTGCCATCCTTCTCGATGCGGAACAGGCCTACCTCTTTGGATAAGACCATAACCTCCAGTAAGTCACTAGCTCCCTGAGTCATACTGATCAAGTAACTTGTAATGGACTGCTTGCCGAATTCCTCCTGAGCCAAATAAATCGTACGATATACGTCAAGACATTCCTGTGTGCTATCGCTATATTTTAAATAAGGTGAAGTAATCGGACGAGGTTCATTCAGCAGCTTTTCCAGCAGATTTATTTTTTCTTCTTCTGACAGCTTACTGTAATCCGACACAATATTCATTTTAGAAAGAATTTCAGTCATCGCATTTTCATGTTCCTGACTATGCTGACGCACATCCAGCGTAGCTGTATGGAATCCAAACAACTCTACCTGGCGAATCATCTTTTGAATATACGTGTTTGCCACATAATCGGCAAAATGATGACGCAGACTGTGGTCAATAACATTTAGGTCTGCAATGAGCTCTTCCGCAGAATTATAACGCTCATTGGTGCCCTGTTTGCTTTCATCCAGGATGTTGTTCACTTTAGCAATCATATATGCCAGTTTAATGCGGTAAGGCTCTTTTTCGTTATGCCATACTTCCATCTTTTTAAGTGTAATGTGAGTACGGTCTTCTTCAATAGAAGCCAGCAGATCATCGGAAACTCGCACAATGCTGGTGCTGAAACTCAAGTAACCCATGAGTTCTTTTAACGTGTGCTGATATTCTCTCAAAGCCAACTTGCGCTGCATACGTAACGTTTCCCAAGTCACATGAGATGTCACAGACGGATTGCCGTCCCGGTCTCCACCGATCCAGGAACCAAATCTCAGATAAGTGGGTATGTGCCATTTTTGTTCGGGATAATATTTGTCTAAACATCGTTCCAATTCTTGGTATACATCTGGCAGTACATGAAATAAGGTCTCGTGAAAATAATACATTCCATTTCTTACTTCATCTAATACAGTTGGCTTGCGATCACGCAGCTCATCTGTCTGCCACAGCGTAATTACTTCGTTTAGCAGATTCTCCCGTACCTGTTCCCGCTCACGCAAGGTAAGCATCGGATTATCCAGCAGCATGACGTCCTCGGAAATGCGCTTATGGATATCAAGTATTACTCGTCGTGTCGCTTCTGTAGGATGTGCGGTCATGACCAGCTCCAAAGAGAGCTCATTCAGCAAGTTGCTAACGTCCTCAGCGGAGAAGCCCCCTTGTTTAAGCTCCTGAACGGAACTTTCAATGGAACCAGGTTGAACATCTTCACCAGCCGAATGCTCATAATCCCGCTTACGACGAATACGATGGTTTTGCTCAGCGATATTCACCAACTGAAAATAAATCGCAAACGCGCGAATAACCTGGTGACGAATATCCGTATCCAGTCCGCTGACCATTTGTTTGAAATTCTCATACAACTCCGGCTGATACCCGGCACGTAACGATTTACTTGTCTCACGTATTTTCTCCACGATATCCAAAAGTTCGTTGCCACCCTGATGAACCAATACCTCACCAAGAATATTCCCTAGAAAACGAACGTCCCGCCGCAGCAGATTGTTGGATTGGTTTTTGTTAGCGGTTAACGTAAGCTCAGTCATGCTTTTCCCCCCATCTGATCTGTTCCACACCATATACAGTTGTAGCAAAGGTACGTATACACACGAAATTTGACACTTTCTTAACATCATACAATAAAACCGCATGAAAAGCTGCAAAATTTACAGTAAAAAATCATGTTTTTGAAATACTTATTTTGAGAAAATATTGGATTGTTATGAAAAAAGATGAAATTAATAATAGAAATGATATATACACTAGTGATGCGTGAAACATTATGCACAGTCTTCTATAAAGAGTGGGTTTTTAAAGGTACAAATTCATGCAACATGATGTGTATATGTTTATTATTTGTTGACAAAGTCAACTCCATTAGCCTTCTATCCACAAAGATATACACAAATCAGCCATTTTCTCAGTGTTCCTAAGGTATTCCTCTTTAATACTGCACTTTTTACCCACATAAATATAGGGAAATGTGCACAACCGAAGAGCAACTGTTGAGTTATCACCATGAATTCGTACCATAATAGCTATAGGATTCCTATATTCAAAGGATTTGATCACGAAATTAGCCTTACTGCAGAAGAAAGAGGTACGTTAGAGGGGAAATTCGGGATCTAGGTGTCAAAAGTAACAAGAGCCTATGTACAATATGCACAAGTCATCCCCAACTGTGCATGACAGGAGATATAATTGTACTAGCCTATATACATAGAATTAAATGTAATGTGGACAAAATAAAAAGAAGCCTTTCGGCTTCTAGATAATCGGTAAGCGGGTGATGGGAATCGAACCCACGCTATCAGCTTGGAAGGCTGAAGTTCTACCATTGAACTACACCCGCAAATTAGTATCGGGATGACACGATTTGAACATGCGACCCCCTGGTCCCAAACCAGGTGCTCTACCAAGCTGAGCTACATCCCGATATTATATTTTTAAATATGGCGCGCCCTGAGAGATTCGAACTCCCGGCCTTTTGATTCGTAGTCAAACGCTCTATCCAGCTGAGCTAAGGGCGCAAATATGGAGCGGACGACGGGAATCGAACCCGCGACCCTCGCCTTGGCAAGGCGATGCTCTACCGCTGAGCCACGTCCGCAAAAACAAGATGCGCGTGGAGGGACTTGAACCCCCACGTCAAAGACGCTAGATCCTAAGTCTAGTGCGTCTGCCAATTCCGCCACACGCGCATGTAATACAATGGTGAGCCATGAAGGACTCGAACCTTCGACACCCTGATTAAAAGTCAGGTGCTCTACCAACTGAGCTAATGGCTCTTAATGGCTGGGGATATAGGATTTGAACCTATGCATGACGGAGTCAAAGTCCGTTGCCTTACCGCTTGGCTAATCCCCAATATGCATATGATTCACAATTCCCCAAGATTTCATCCAGGTAAGAGGATGAAAAATGGTGGAGGCTGAGGGGATCGAACCCCCGACCCTCTGCTTGTAAGGCAGATGCTCTCCCAGCTGAGCTAAGCCTCCATAATACCCTATGACCCGTAGGGGATTCGAACCCCTGTTACCTCCGTGAAAGGGAGGTGTCTTAACCCCTTGACCAACGGGCCATCCTATAACAAGCTCTCAACCGGGTTCGAACCGGTGACCTCATCCTTACCATGGATGCACTCTACCTGCTGAGCTATGAGAGCAAATGGCTCCCCGAACAGGACTCGAACCTGTGACAACTCGATTAACAGTCGAGTGCTCTACCAACTGAGCTATCAGGGAATATTAAGCATAAAGCTCTGCTTGGCGACGTCCTACTCTCCCAGGACCCTGCGGTCCAAGTACCATCGGCGCTGGAGGGCTTAACGGTCGTGTTCGGGATGGGTACGTGTGGAACCCCTCCGCTATCGCCACCAAACATGAATTTGCTACGCAAATTCTTCCGTATGGTTATTCGGTTCATCACTTATCGTGTGAATGAATAGCCATGCGCTTGTCGTATGTCACTTGTACATACGTTCAAGGTTACACCCTGAAAACTGGATCCGAAACTTATTTGCGTTTTATCTTAGGATAAGCCCTCGACCGATTAGTATTGGTCAGCTCCATGCATTACTGCACTTCCACCCCCAACCTATCTACCTCGTCGTCTTCAAGGGGTCTTACATACTGGGAAATCTCATCTTGAGGGGGGCTTCACGCTTAGATGCTTTCAGCGCTTATCCCTTCCGTACATAGCTACCCAGCGGTGCTCCTGGCGGAACAACTGGTACACCAGCGGTACGTCCATCCCGGTCCTCTCGTACTAAGGACAGCTCCTCTCAAATTTCCTACGCCCACGACAGATAGGGACCGAACTGTCTCACGACGTTCTGAACCCAGCTCGCGTACCGCTTTAATGGGCGAACAGCCCAACCCTTGGGACCTACTTCAGCCCCAGGATGCGATGAGCCGACATCGAGGTGCCAAACCTCCCCGTCGATGTGGACTCTTGGGGGAGATAAGCCTGTTATCCCCAGGGTAGCTTTTATCCGTTGAGCGATGGCCCTTCCATGCGGTACCACCGGATCACTAAGCCCGACTTTCGTCCCTGCTCGACTTGTAGGTCTCGCAGTCAAGCTCCCTTCTGCCTTTGCACTCTTCGAATGATTTCCAACCATTCTGAGGGAACCTTGGGGCGCCTCCGTTACTCTTTAGGAGGCGACCGCCCCAGTCAAACTGCCCACCTGACACTGTCCTCGTACCGGATCACGGTACCAAGTTAGAACCTAGATACGATCAGGGTGGTATCCCAAGGATGCCTCCCCTTAAGCTGGCGCTCAAAGTTCAACGGCTCCCACCTATCCTGTACAGATCGTACCCAAATTCAATATCAAGCTGCAGTAAAGCTCCATGGGGTCTTTCCGTCTTGTCGCGGGTAACCTGCATCTTCACAGGTATTAAAATTTCACCGGATCTCTCGTTGAGACAGCGCCCAAGTCGTTACGCCATTCGTGCGGGTCAGAATTTACCTGACAAGGAATTTCGCTACCTTAGGACCGTTATAGTTACGGCCGCCGTTTACTGGGGCTTCGGTTCATAGCTTCGCTCCGAAGAGCTTACCACTCCCCTTAACCTTCCAGCACCGGGCAGGCGTCAGCCCGTATACTTCGCCTTGCGGCTTCGCACAGACCTGTGTTTTTGCTAAACAGTCGCTTGGGCCTTTTCACTGCGGCCCCCTCGGGCTATTCACCCTACCGAGGCACCCCTTCTCCCGAAGTTACGGGGTCATTTTGCCGAGTTCCTTAACGAGAGTTCTTCCGCGCGCCTTAGAATTCTCTTCTCGCCTACCTGTGTCGGTTTGCGGTACGGGCACCTTCTCCTGGCTAGAGGCTTTTCTTGGCAGTCTGAGATCATGACCTTCGCTACTATAATTTTCGCTCCCCATCACAGCCCAGCCTTACGATGTGCGGATTTGCCTACACACCAGCCTCACTGCTTAGACGGACATCCATCAGTCCGCGTCACTACCCTACTGCGTCACCCCATCGCTCATAACGGATTACGGTGGTACAGGAATTTCGACCTGTTGTCCTTCGACTACGCCTATCGGCCTCGCCTTAGGTCCCGACTTACCCTGAGCGGACGAACCTTCCTCAGGAACCCTTAGGCTTTCGGCGGATCTGATTCTCACAGATCTTTTCGTTACTCATACCGGCATTCTCACTTGAATGCAGTCCAGCGCTCCTTACGGTACACCTTCAACCCGCATTCAACGCTCCCCTACCCCTGATGCAATGCATCAAGCCATAGCTTCGGTGGTGTGTTTAGCCCCGTTACATTTTCGGCGCAGAGTCACTCGACCAGTGAGCTATTACGCACTCTTTCAATGGTGGCTGCTTCTAAGCCAACATCCTGGTTGTCTGTGCAACTCCACATCCTTTCCCACTTAACACACACTTGGGGACCTTAGCTGATGGTCTGGGCTGTTTCCCTTTCGACAATGGATCTTAGCACTCACTGTCTGACTCCCGGAACTAAATCTATGGCATTCGGAGTTTGACTGAGCTTGGTAACCCTTGCGGGCCCCGCACCCAATCAGTGCTCTACCTCCACGATTCTTCTTTCCGAGGCTAGCCCTAAAGCTATTTCGGGGAGAACCAGCTATCTCCGGGTTCGATTGGAATTTCTCCGCTACCCCCACCTCATCCCCGCATTTTTCAACATGCGTGGGTTCGGGCCTCCAGTGCGTGTTACCGCACCTTCACCCTGGACAGGGGTAGATCACCCGGTTTCGGGTCTACGTCCACGTACTCATTCGCCCTATTCAGACTCGCTTTCGCTGCGGCTTCAGCTCTTCACCTTAACCTTGCACGGGAACGTAACTCGCCGGTTCATTCTACAAAAGGCACGCCATCACCCATAGATCGGGCTCTGACTTCTTGTAAGCACACGGTTTCAGGATCTATTTCACTCCCCTTCCGGGGTGCTTTTCACCTTTCCCTCACGGTACTGCTTCACTATCGGTCGCCAGGGAGTATTTAGCCTTGACAGATGGTCCTGCCGGATTCATACGGGGTTTCACGTGCCCCGCACTACTCGGGATCCGTCTCGGAGAGAACAAGTTTTGAATTACAGGGCTTTTACCTTCTCTGGCGGGCCTTTCCAGACCTCTTCATCTAACCGGTTCCTTTGTAACTCCATGTGAGACGTCCCACAACCCCAAGGAGCAAGCTCCTTGGTTTGGGCTAATCCGCGTTCGCTCGCCGCTACTGACGGAATCACTATTGTTTTCTCTTCCTCAGGGTACTTAGATGTTTCAGTTCCCCTGGTCTGCCTCTCACTCACCTATGAATTCAGTGAGTAGTGACTGTCGATGAAGACAGCCGGGTTTCCCCATTCGGACATCCCCGGATCAAAGCTTGCTTACAGCTCCCCGAGGCCTTATCGTTGTTCGCCACGTCCTTCGTCGGCTCCTGGCGCCTAGGCATCCTCCGTGTGCTCTTTGTAGCTTAACCTAGTATTTACATCGTAAATACGATTTGCTTTGAATTTCGGTTCAACACTTACGTGTGAATGAAGTTCAAGGCAGCTACCTTTATTTCACTTGTTTACACAAGATCAGCTTAAAGGAATATTCTAAAACGCAATTTCGTTTCGGTATCCAGTTTTCAAGGTGCAATACAGTTTCAACGAAACTGTAGCCTGTGCGAACATCCGTCCATCTCAACCGAGTGGATGATATTCATGCAGCTTTTTTTGGTGGAGCCAAGCGGGATCGAACCGCTGACCTCCTGCTTGCAAGGCAGGCGCTCTCCCAGCTGAGCTATGGCCCCAAAAGGAAATATAAAGTTATATGGTGGGCCCTAGTGGACTCGAACCACCGACCTCACCCTTATCAGGGGTGCGCTCTAACCAGCTGAGCTAAGGGCCCATAATAAACCACCAAAGAAATTCTTCTTTAGTGGTTGCGCTTGGCGACGTCCTACTCTCCCAGGACCCTGCGGTCCAAGTACCATCGGCGCTGGAGGGCTTAACGGTCGTGTTCGGGATGGGTACGTGTGGAACCCCTCCGCTATCGCCACCAAACGTTCGAGAGTTTGAGCTCTCAAAACTGAGCAACGAGTGAGTAACAGGCCTAAACCTGAGTTTTGAAGCTTACGCTTCATATTTGAATGTTTCCATTGCAGGAAACGATTCTCCATAGAAAGGAGGTGATCCAGCCGCACCTTCCGATACGGCTACCTTGTTACGACTTCACCCCAATCATCTACCCCACCTTCGGCGGCTGGCTCCCTTGCGGGTTACCCCACCGACTTCGGGTGTTGTAAACTCTCGTGGTGTGACGGGCGGTGTGTACAAGACCCGGGAACGTATTCACCGCGGCATGCTGATCCGCGATTACTAGCAATTCCGACTTCATGTAGGCGAGTTGCAGCCTACAATCCGAACTGAGACCGGCTTTTCTAGGATTGGCTCCACCTCGCGATTTCGCTTCCCGTTGTACCGGCCATTGTAGTACGTGTGTAGCCCAGGTCATAAGGGGCATGATGATTTGACGTCATCCCCACCTTCCTCCGGTTTGTCACCGGCAGTCTGCTTAGAGTGCCCAGCTTGACCTGCTGGCAACTAAGCATAAGGGTTGCGCTCGTTGCGGGACTTAACCCAACATCTCACGACACGAGCTGACGACAACCATGCACCACCTGTCTCCTCTGTCCCGAAGGAAAGGCCTATCTCTAGACCGGTCAGAGGGATGTCAAGACCTGGTAAGGTTCTTCGCGTTGCTTCGAATTAAACCACATACTCCACTGCTTGTGCGGGTCCCCGTCAATTCCTTTGAGTTTCAGTCTTGCGACCGTACTCCCCAGGCGGAATGCTTAATGTGTTAACTTCGGCACCAAGGGTATCGAAACCCCTAACACCTAGCATTCATCGTTTACGGCGTGGACTACCAGGGTATCTAATCCTGTTTGCTCCCCACGCTTTCGCGCCTCAGCGTCAGTTACAGCCCAGAGAGTCGCCTTCGCCACTGGTGTTCCTCCACATCTCTACGCATTTCACCGCTACACGTGGAATTCCACTCTCCTCTTCTGCACTCAAGCTCCCCAGTTTCCAGTGCGACCCGAAGTTGAGCCTCGGGATTAAACACCAGACTTAAAGAGCCGCCTGCGCGCGCTTTACGCCCAATAATTCCGGACAACGCTTGCCCCCTACGTATTACCGCGGCTGCTGGCACGTAGTTAGCCGGGGCTTTCTTCTCAGGTACCGTCACTCTTGTAGCAGTTACTCTACAAGACGTTCTTCCCTGGCAACAGAGCTTTACGATCCGAAAACCTTCATCACTCACGCGGCGTTGCTCCGTCAGGCTTTCGCCCATTGCGGAAGATTCCCTACTGCTGCCTCCCGTAGGAGTCTGGGCCGTGTCTCAGTCCCAGTGTGGCCGATCACCCTCTCAGGTCGGCTACGCATCGTCGCCTTGGTAGGCCTTTACCCCACCAACTAGCTAATGCGCCGCAGGCCCATCCACAAGTGACAGATTGCTCCGTCTTTCCTCCTTCGCCCATGCAGGAAAAGGATGTATCGGGTATTAGCTACCGTTTCCGGTAGTTATCCCTGTCTTGTGGGCAGGTTGCCTACGTGTTACTCACCCGTCCGCCGCTAGATTGTTTAGAAGCAAGCTTCTAAACAATCCCGCTCGACTTGCATGTATTAGGCACGCCGCCAGCGTTCGTCCTGAGCCAGGATCAAACTCTCCATTAAAGACCAACCGAAGTTGGTTTATAGAAAGAGCGATAAACTCATTTTGAAACTGACGAGATAAAATATCTCTTGTTTGCTTCCATTTTATACAGCCTGATGGCATGTACCAAAACTTCAGCGTTGGATTTTGCAAGCAAAATCCGTACTCACTCGTTGTTCAGTTTTCAAAGATCAAACCTGCATAATGTCTTACTTTGTTTCGTCACCGCGTCTCAGTGGCGACCTTTATAATATATCATCTCTTTTAAAGATTTGCAAGAGTTTTTTTAATTTCTTTTTTTTCGAGCAAATCCTTCAAAAAGGAACGAAAGTTAATTTACCATGAATATTGAATAGAGTCAATACTTTTTTTGATATCAGAAAGTATAAGCTTTTTAAAATAGTTTACTTCCTGATATCTGATATAGTTTCTACCTTTTCATTGCTTGGTTTGTGGGACTCGCCCTCTGCGAGCATATTTTGATAGTTCCTTAGCGGGTGCAAAACGGGCATACATGCGGAAGACTGTTTTATATCGAAGTGCGATTGCGTAGCGAATATCTTGATCCAATCGAGTATCGCTCATATCAAGCAGCATTTCATCTAGCTCCTTACGAAGAACGTAGTCAAGTTCCTTGCATTCTTTTTCGTTAAACAGCATTCCCAACATATGACCATACTCCCTTATCAGCAGATTATATAGTACTTATATTTGCTCAACTATTGTTCCAATCTTTACCTGTTTTTAAACTCAACTGCTAAGGTTTCAAACTTATCCCGATTAATCTTCAGCTTTTCTTTAGCTCTCCCCTTTGTTATGTTCAAATTTCAGGAAATATATAAATAATTGGTCATAATATTTTATTGTGACAATAAACGATAAGTTATGCCGCTCTCAATTGCAGCTGCTATAAGTAGTAAGATGACAGACCATATAGACACCCTCAACGTTTGTTTCATAAATACATCCCACGATGGGCCAGTTCCTCTGCGCTTTAGCCCTATGCTTGTACCTATAGTAGATATTATGTTGATTCCAAACTTCAATCCGAAGGCACAGGCGATAATCAAAACAGGCAATTCAATCACACCGTGAGGCAGTAATCCTTTTACAACAACTTCATACATACTTCTTCCCATATCTGTCTGCAAGTGGACTACAAACCCTAAAACCATACCGTTCACAATTAGAAATACAAACGGTACGGTTCCAAATACAGCCCCCATAAATATCACCAGCACACATTTAATTGCATTATTAAAAAAGATAAATACAAAAAAACTCCATTGTGGATGCTCAGAATTCTGCAAGCGCTGCGCTACTTCTCCCAGCCCCTCCATTTGTTGCGCCAGCATGGATTGAATAGTGCCTGTACTTAACCATCCCACTACAATACTTGTGCAGAAAAGAAGTACAGAGATTAAAATTAACCGTCTTGTCGCGTGTAAATCGTGAAAAAATGCTTTTAGTCCCATTTGATAATTCCTCCTATTAGTCTAATGGAATAATTGACAACCCCCGGCATAGCTTTAAGTAAACAAGCACTTCTAGGATGAAAGGAGCGTTATTAACCATGAATTCTTTTTTCTATGTATTGAACGGTAAAAAAATCAAACGATTCTTAATCGTAATGGCTGCAGCCGTCTTTACTGTTGGAGTCATTTATGTAGAAACCGATAATGTTACGGTTTTTTCCGAAGAAGCACCAACCGCTATTTATAGTGTACCCACGGACAAAAAGTTGATCGCTCTCACCTTTGATATTAGTTGGGGTGATAAGCGCACTGCCCCCATCTTAAAAGTCCTTGAGGATAAGAAAGTGACCAAGTCCACCTTTTTTCTTTCTGCCCCTTGGAGTAAAACACATCCAGAGCTTGTGAATCAGATTAAAGAAAGTGGATTTGAGATCGGTAGTCATGGCCATAAACACGAAAATTACAGTAGCTTAAGCGATGAAGATATTCGTAAGCAGATTTCAATTGCTCATACCACATTAACCGAACTGACGGGACAGTCCCCGAAGTTGATCCGTATGCCTAATGGCGACTTTGATAAACGAGTCCTTCAGGTTGCCGGCACTTTAGGCTACAAAACCATTCAGTGGGATACAGATTCCCTGGACTGGAAAAACCCTGGTACTCAGGTCATAATCGACCGTGTTGTAAATAAAGCGCATCCTGGCGATATCGTCCTTCTGCATGCCAGTGATTCCTGTAAACAAACGCATGAAGCCTTGCCCGTCATTATCGACAAGTTGCGCGCACAGGGCTATGAATTCGTGACTGTATCTGAACTGCTTCAACAGGGTACAGTAAAAGGCAAAGAGGTACGCGATCAGGCACTGAGTCTTTAAGGAGTTATTTTACATCGTTCTCAGCTAAAAACCAAAAGTAAATCGACATATTTCTCCCCATTCATCCGCATACTATCCACATTCATGATGAAGGAGGAATACGGCCATGAATTGGACTCGTTTGCGATTTGTTAGCATGGTATGCGTACTGGGCGTTGCACTGAGCGGTTGCGGCTCGGATCAGGGTTCTGCGCCCCCCCAGAACAGTTACAAAGAGATGAAAACGATGGTTGTCGATATCTTGAAAAGCGATGACGGAAAAAAAGCCGTAGAGGAGGCATTAACCGGGGAAAGCACTTCAAAAGAAGGACAATCCGGTCAAAGCAGTGAAGACGGCGGGTCTGGTGGAGGGTCTGGTGGTGGATCTGGCGGCAGCATGGGAATGAAAATGCTTATGCCCATGCAATCGGCTGAACAGATGAAGATCGCAGTCAAAGATACTTTGATATCACCTGAATATAAAAAAGAAATCGAAAAAATTATGACTGATCCGCGTTTTGCCGGAGAATTTGCCAAAGCCATCAACAGCCAAAGCAAGCAGCTTCATATGCAACTTATAAAAGACCCTTCTTATCAAAAATCTATTGAAGCGATGCTTAAGTCGCCAGAACTGACCAAGATGTATATGGACTTAACTAAAACCCCTGAATATCGCAAACAATCTATGACAGTCATGCATGATGCCATGCAGAATCCGATTTTTCGGCTTGAAGTCATGAATTTACTTAAAACTGTCGTACAAGAGGAACTCCAACCTAAGGTTGAGAAAAAAAGCGGTGAGCAAGGTGGCTCTGGTGATCAGAAGCAAGATGGTGGCGGTAGTGGTGGAGGCGAAGGAGAACAAGGAGGAGGCCAATAATAAAAAGGCTGGTTCAACAACCAGCCTTTTTTCTTATTCAGAATCAGCGTGCAACGTCGTAATTTGAGCAGCAATATCATTGTAAATTGCCCCTGTCGCCGACTCGGATTTATATACGGATGGAGAAAAGTCGGCTTCTGAAGGGTGATTATCTGGGATACCCAGCGGAATTTGCGCCAGTAGTTTCGTATGAAGGGTATCTGCCAGCATAGCCCCGCCACCACGTCCAAAAACATAGTCCTTTTCTCCAGTGGAGGATACATAATAGGACATGTTCTCCACAACACCAATGACCTTATGATCGGTTTGGAGTGCCATAGCCCCTGCACGTGCAGCTACAAAGGCTGCTGTCGCATGTGGAGTAGTGACAATGATTTCTTCACTCTGGGGAATCATTTGATGTACGTCAAGCGCTACATCTCCAGTCCCTGGTGGTAAATCGAGTATCATGTAATCCAGTTGTCCCCATGCAACATCGCTAAAAAACTGTCTGAGCATTCTCCCCAGCATGGGGCCTCTCCAAATCACCGGATTGTTCTCTCTGACAAAGAAGCCCATAGACATGATTTTGATACCGAATCGTTCCACCGGCTGAATGATACCCTCTTCGACAGAAGGAACATCCTCCACTCCGATCATATCCGGCACGCTAAATCCATAGATATCGGCATCAATTAGACCTACACGCTTCCCCTGTCTAGCTAAAGCAGCAGCCAAATTGACAGCTACTGTCGACTTTCCGACGCCCCCCTTTCCGCTTGCAATAGCAATAAACCGGACGCCAGATGCTGGGTTAAGCAGCTCATGTTCTTCCATACCGACAGCATGTCCTTTGGTCAAAACCAGGTCAGCGGCGTCCTCGGTATTCTCCCCAGCTTGAATTGCGGACTTTTCATGCTCAGATGCCTCACGAATACGAATATGGACGTGGCTTAATCCCGCCTCTTCTAAAGTCTGCCGGATTTCCCGCTCCAGTTCTGCAAGCGTCTCTTCCTGGTTATTCAGACTAATAGCGGTCAATGATACACGATCCTCTTTAACAACCACATCCCGAATAAAATGGAGATCGACTAGACGGCGTCCTGTATGAGGCTCCCGTACTTGTTGAAGTAGCTCTATAACTTGCTCTCTTGATTGCATAATTTATCAGCACCTCTGCTTTGATGAATTTACGGAGTGGCAAACACTTACAGTATACCACTATCTGGTCTCAGGTGCTGATGAGATCCCCTTTTCCCCGGCACAGTAACGCAAAATCCCCTTATATATGGACGCCGCCACCTGCCTTTGATAGTTCACGTCACTTAGTCGTCTAGCTTCCTCTGGATGGGACAAAAATCCGACTTCTACAAGGGCTGATGGCATTTTGAGAGCTTTCAATAAATAAACTGTGTTCACGGTCTTAGCCACTCTGTCCGTATTTTCCAAGTTGCGTTTGATCTCTTCCTGAATTAAAGACGCCAAATTCTCGTTATCTGCATGGTTAGGTACGTAAAAGGTCTGGGCTCCACTCCAACGGCTCGACGGGATACTGTTCATATGAATACTTAGAAAGAGGTCTGCTTTCTGCTCCTCAATTATACGCACACGCTGCTTCAAATCCTCCGTTTTTCTTCTGGAATAACCTTTCGTTTCTTGCTGCGCCAGGTCGCGGTCATCCTCACGTGTCATGACAACAACAGCACCTGCTTGCTGTAAATAATCCCGCAAATAAAAAGCGATTGCCAGATTAATATCCTTTTCAATAATCCCTTCTTTGCTAACCGCCCCTCCATCAGGCCCTCCGTGTCCAGCATCTATGGCAATTACTTTACCTGTAAGGGGTAAACTCCAATGGGTCCAAGCTCTCGAAGCAGGTATCTCATACAATGCCAGTGTAATAAATAGAACGGCGAGACAACAGCCCAACAGCATTTTTTGCAACGTCCGATAGCGAATCCACAGTGTAACCTCGTGTTTACGATTATTTTTTTGCATAACAAAACGCCTCCGTCCTATACAGATACTAATAATCTATATGGGACGAGGCGTGTAGATAGTACAACTCAGGCATGAACAAATTCTTTCATACCTTCAATCAGCACTTGAGCGACTTCCGGTCGTGTAAATTCAGGTGGCGGGCAAACTCCAGAGCGCAACAATTCCCGTACCTTGGTGCCCGAGAGCGTCAAATGGTGCTCCTTGGGATGTGGGCATGTTTTACTTGAGGCCATATTTCCACATCGGGTGCAATAAAAGCTGTGTTCAAAGAACAATGGAGTAATCCCCAGTTCTTCAGGTGTAAAGTGCCTGAAAATTTCCTGTGCTTCGTAGGTACCATAATAGTCTCCTACACCGGCATGATCCCTTCCAACTATAAAATGGGTGCAACCGTAGTTCTTTCGCACAATAGCATGGAAAATAGCCTCTCTAGGACCCGCGTATCGCATAGCAGCAGGAAATACCCCCAGAAAAGTCCGATCAGCCGGATAATAATTGTCCAGCAGCACCAGATAGCTCTTCATGCGCACATCTGCCGGAACGTCATCTGACTTGGTTTCACCAACGAGTGGGTTTAGAAACAAAGCATCCACAATCTCCATCGCGCTTTTTTGGATGTACTCATGGGCCCGGTGTACTGGATTTCGTGTTTGAAAACCAACCACTGTTTTCCAGCCTTTTTCTGCAAAATAGTCGCGTGTCTGTGATGGTGTGTAATAAAACTCACTAAATTGTGTGGGTTCCGGCCGATTCAGCACTTGCACAGATCCACCAACATACGTAGCAGGTCGATCTAATAGTTTGTTTACGCCAGGATGAGCCGGGTCATCCGTCTTGAATACTCGTCTGGCTTCCTCAGCCTGATCAACCTGATAAATACTCTCAATATCAAGTACAGCATAAATAGTACCGTCTGTTTCACCCACCAAAGCAACCTGCTGACCTAATTTCAGTTCACTGGCTACACTGTCTACAACTGCAAGAGTAATGGGAATACTCCAGACTGTACCATCGGCAAGACGCATATCTGTTACCACCGACCGATAATCAGATTCATTCATAAACCCCGTCAAAGGAGAGAAAGCACCCACTCCAATTAAATCCAGATCAGAAATGGTCCATGAGTTTACACGGATAGGAAACAATTCCCTCGCAGTCTGCAAAAGCGCTTTTTGCTCCGGGCCTGTAATGATTTTATCAACAAGTGTTCCGCCATGCGGAAGAATAGCAGTCATAATGCACTTCCCTTCTCTTATAAATACGACTCATAGCTACCTGAATACCATTTTATTTATGGAGCCCACACTCCGTTTTCTCATTGCCTGACCAGCGACCTGCACGAGGGTCTTCACCTGGTAGGACTTCACGGGTACATTGCTCACAACCGATACTGGGATAGTTGCGGTCATGCAATGGATTATACAACACTTCATGAGTGCGGATATAGTTCCATACATCCTCGGATGTCCAGCTTGCCAAGGGGTTAAATTTAACGAGTCCAAACTTTTCATCATACTCTACCTTTTTTGAATTCGCACGAGTAGGGGCCTGATCCCGACGAATACCGGTAATCCATGCATCGTATTGTGACAAAATGCGTGTCAGCGGCTCAACTTTGCGTATACCACAACATGTGTTAGGATCTGTTCTCCACAGTTCCTCCCCATGCTCTGCCGCTTGCTCTTCAGGAGTAATTAAGGGAGAGACCCTAACAAAATCCAAGTTATATCTGGCTTCCATCTGATCTCGCGTATCGTAAGTTTCTTGAAAATGAAAGTCGGTGTCCAAGTAAAAAATGTCGGTGGAAGGGCTAATTTTTTGAAGCATGTCTACTAGTACCACATCTTCTGCTCCGAAGCTACAAGCAAAGGTAAGATTGGGAAATGTAAGAACAGCATACTGGATAATTTCCTCTGGCGTAGCCTCTTCCAGTTCAATTGCCTTGACTCTAATCAACGCTTCTTTCTCCAATAAATTCATTATCAATGCGCCTCCATATGAAGATTCATAAATAAGTGTTGCTCCAATGCCGACTAAACTAATAAGATTAAATACAGTATAAAACTTTCATAATCATTGTCAATCCAAGGCAAAGTGTCCTGATGGAAGCATTTATCCACCCAAATTTGCAGGAATGTTGTTCTGTCAGCATTCTTTAATGCTTTCTTGCATATCCAACCATGTTCATTGACTTTATATAAAATATTCTTATACCAAACATTTGAGAATGGTCCATAGGCTCTTTGGTTACTAAAGGTAACTATTGTAGCTGAAAGTATGCTTGAATTAGGGATTTTTTCAGTCAAGAAAGATGGCTTGTTCTCCACTCTGTCGAAGACAAAGATGTACTAACAGTACGCTTTTAAAAAAAGGCCTTTCTTATACAACAACATATGGAAGTAGTTTGGTCCTTGAAGGAATATTCCCTATGGTGACTTTGGAAGAGCAAACCGAACGTACGGATAAGCATTTTTTTGACAACCTATCATGCTACGTAAAATCACTTGGTTGAATGATTTGTATAGCCAAAATGTTTTTTTGTACTTAACGTCTGCTTGCGGATTTTCTGAGTAAAATGCTTTAGAGTCAACTAGGAGCAGCGTATCCTAATCCTGGCCCAGTGCGAGGCAGCCATCGGTAATACTGAACAGCTTTGGGTTACTTGATCATGCAAAACCATCTATAGAAGATAACAAGCATCGTTTCTGAATCTAAGATTATCGAAGGGCGCCAACTGAGGGATTTGAAAATACCTTTAGGCTTCAGAATTCTTATTTTGCATTCAAAAGATGAAGTCCGTATGTGGATAAGTTCAGAAGAGGGCAAAAGCGAAATAGCATTTACTCGAATTTTTTAGCCAGATAAAACCCACTATACTATTCTGGAGCTCTGGCGTCAGCGATGCCTTCATTGTGGAAATTATAAAAGAAATGACTGCGCGCTGAACTCTTATTATGCCTCTATCCAATCCTATAGCGCTTGTAGAGGCAATTACCGAACAATTGATCCACTGGACATAAACAAGGCTCTATCGCTACTGGAAGCCTTTTTAAAGCCTGTCATCAATGAAGAGCGATTTTATGAGGGTAAACAGTCGGACAATACATAGTGCTCCTGGTTATAGTTTAGGGCGATTACTGTGTAGACTATTTCCATTACCAGTAATATGTACATCGCCGTTGCAATGCAGCAGCCTAGACAACGGACAGTGCTAGGCTAAGGATCGTCCTTCTGCTCAGTGCACACAAATAAAAAGAGGTATTCCTTGCCGTATCCCTAGCTGCGCCCAAAACAGCTCTACAAGAGGCATAGACAGTGCCCGCTAGAACATATCAAGGAGGACTTTACATAAACAGGTGAAGCAAAGTATCCTCGCGGAACAGCATTTACCAAGAATATTAAGATCAGGCTAAACTAAATTGCCGGACAATATATTTAGTCACAGGTTATAAACATTACAGAATAAACTACGTTGAAATAGCAAACTGTATTTGTGTATAACAATATCATCTTCAATTCCATCGTGGATAACTTTTCGTTTACCGTGCATTTGCATGCGGTTATTTATGTATTCGCTGAAACATGCTGAAACTCATAGCTTTAGACTAGGCTACTTATCCACATGTGGATAATGATTAGGAAATTAAAAAAGAACCCTTTCCATAAGGAAAAGGTTCTTCTGTATTCGAAATATTAACGTTTCGAGAACTGTGGTGCACGACGAGCGGCTTTGAGACCGTATTTTTTACGTTCTTTCATACGTGGGTCACGAGTCAAGAATCCTGCTTTTTTCAAAGCTGGGCGGAATTCCGGATCTGCTTTTAACAGAGCACGGGAAATACCGTGGCGAATTGCGCCGGCTTGACCAGAGATACCACCACCATGAGCGATAACGAGTACGTCATAGCTGCCAACTGTTTCTGTCAGGTTCAGTGGTTGTTTTACGATCAGTTTGAGAGTTTCCAAACCGAAATATTCATTAATATCACGCTTATTGATGACAATGCGTCCTTCACCCGGTACGAGACGAACACGAGCTACCGAATGTTTACGACGACCTGTCCCATAGTATTGTACTTGTGCCATGAAACTGTCCTCCCTTTTAATTATCCGCGAAGTTCGTAAACTTCAGGTTTTTGTGCTGCATGTGGATGCTCAGTGCCTCTGTAAGCTTTAAGTCTCAGCTTCATTTTCTCGCCTTGACGAGTTTTAGGAAGCATACCGTGAACAGCCAATTCCAACATACGCTCAGGCTTGTTCTTAACCATTTCTTGTGCAACCGTTACTTTCAGACCACCCGGATGCAGGGAGTGACGGTAGTATTTCTTGTTCTCCATTTTTTTACCGGTCAATACGATTTTTTCCGCATTGATTACAACAACAAAATCACCTGTGTCCACATGTGGTGTAAATTGTGGCTTGTGTTTGCCGCGAATCAACGCAGCCGCTTCGCTTGCCAGACGGCCGAGCGTTTTGCCTTCGGCATCAATGATGTGCCAGTTGCGCTCAACTTCATTTGGCTTCGCCATATACGTAGTACGCATGAAAAGTATCCTCCTTAAGTTCGTTAACAGAAATCATCATTTATCTTCGTTCGTTAAGTTGCTGCATTATTGATGGATTAGATGTTACTTTAAAGTGATTATCTTAATTGGGGCTGTGGGAAAGCCATTAAGAAAACACAACTTTTATATTACAGGATAACCATCAATTCCGCAAGGGTAAAATCAATGTTTTTTGATGTTTTCGTCGTACTCTACATTCCAGAGCGTTAAAGCGTGTCCAACAGCCGTAGGTCCAGCCTTTGAACGACTTTTCGCCTCCAAAATGGAAGGAATATCATCCGACGATTTTTTGCCTTCTCCCACTTCCAGCAAAGTCCCCATAATAATCCGAACCATGTGCTGCAAAAATCCGCTACCTGTAATATAAGTATGGATAATTCCCTGATCATCCGAGCCCGGACGTGAAAAGGAATGGTCTACTGTCATATAGGCTTCGTAAATAGTGCGAACATGATTCGTCTTTTGGGAACGTCGAGATGCGAACGAAGTATAATCAAAGGTGCCAACTAAATGAGCCAACCCTTCCTCCATCGCTCTTACATCCAAACTCGTTGGATGATGGGCCTGTGTACGACGGTGAAAGATGTCCGGAAACCGGTTCGCATTAATACTGTACCGATATGTCTTCCGCTTCGCCATGCGGCGTGCATGAAAGGACATTGGCACCTCTCTCGCATCCGTAACGATGATATCACGAGGCAACCAGGCATTAAGTGCCAGACACCAGCGCTGTATTGGAATCGGCGATTCAGTGTGAAAATTGAATACCTGCCCGTATGCATGTACACCTGCATCTGTACGGCCTGAGCCTGTAATTTTAAGACGCTCGCCCGTCAATGAGTAGATAGCATGTTCAAGGCAGTCCTGAATGGTGTTACCGTTAGGCTGCGTCTGAAAGCCATCATAGTGGGTTCCGTCATAGTTCACCTTCATGCACAAGTTCCGCATGCTTCTCACACCTTTATAGGGGTAGTCTCTGGCCTTACAAGGAATAACCGAACATAACAAAGGAGAAGCCCCTCAAGGACTCCTCCAAGAGAAAAAAAGGGTTGTTCAGAATCAAGCCGATTCTGTCCACCCTTCCCTCATCTTCGCCTGTTTACGCGCGGTCAACCAATTCCAGATATACCATTGGAGCGGCGTCGCCACGACGAGGTCCCAATTTCAAGATACGAGTGTATCCACCTGGACGCTCAGTGTAACGTGTAGCCAATTCGCTAAACAGCTTTTGGATTGCATCCTGCTCACCATCCAAAGTTTCACGGCGAACGAACGCAGCCACTTGACGACGTGCGTGCAGATCTCCTTTTTTCGCTTTGGTGATCAGTTTTTCAGCAATAGAACGAACTTCTTTTGCTTTAGCCTCAGTAGTTTGGATACGCTCATACAAGAACAGATCGGTTACCAAATCACGAAACAAAGCTTTACGGGCACTGGAGTTACGGCCCAATTTTTGGTATGCCATGTAATTTCCCCTCCTTCACAAAAACGTTGCTGTACTATTCTTCCGTACGAAGTCCTAAACCAAGTTCCTCGAGCTTCTCTTGTACTTCTTCCAAAGATTTGCGACCCAAGTTACGGACCTTCATCATATCTTCTTCAGATTTAGTCGTGAGTTCTTGTACCGTATTGATACCAGCGCGCTTAAGGCAGTTATAGGAACGGACGGAGAGATCCAGCTCTTCGATCGTCATTTCAAGAACTTTTTCTTTCTTGTCTTCTTCTTTTTCAACCATAATTTCAGCATCTTTAGCCTCGTCCGTGAGACCCACGAACAACATCACATGCTCGGTCAAAATTTTGGCTCCAAGGCTCACTGCTTCCTCGGGACGAATACTTCCGTCAGTCCAAACCTCAAGTGTCAGCTTGTCATAATTCGTAACCTGGCCGACACGCGTATTTTCTACGCCGTAGTTCACGCGTGCAATCGGAGTGTAGATGGAGTCGACGGGAATGACGCCGATCGGCTGGTCATCACGTTTGTTCCGATCCTGCTTAACGTAACCGCGACCGCGATTGGCAAAAATACGCATGTGAAGTCTCGAACCCGGTCCGAGCGTAGCAATGTGAAGATCCGGATTAAGAATTTCCACATCACTATCCGCACGGATATCTCCTGCCGTTACAACTCCTTCGCCTTCCGCATCGATTTCGAGTACTTTCTCTTCATCCGAGTGGATTTTAAGCGATAAAGCTTTCAAGTTCAGAATGATCTCCGTTACGTCTTCCTTCACACCGGGAACCGTTGCAAACTCGTGCAGAACCCCATCGATTTGAACCGATGTGACTGCTGCCCCCGGTAACGAGGATAACAGAATACGGCGAAGCGAGTTTCCCAGCGTCGTACCGTATCCGCGTTCCAGCGGTTCTACTACGAATTTTCCATAGGTGCCATCATCATTGACGTCAACCGTCTCAATTTTCGGCTTTTCGATTTCTATCACTGCAATATCCCTCCTTCAAAACGTCGCTCCTATATGAAACATTCACCTTATCCATAGTCTATCATGCAGTATACCTAAACATCCATTCTTGGCAGTTTGTGCCGGATCTATACTACACGCAGAGGAGAAATCTCATTAGACGCGACGACGTTTTGGAGGACGGCATCCGTTATGAGGTACCGGAGTTACGTCTTTGATCAGGTTAACTTCCAAACCAGCAGCTTGCAAAGAGCGGATTGCTGCTTCGCGACCTGCACCAGGTCCTTTAACCATGACTTCGACAGTTTTCATGCCGTGTTCCATAGCAGCTTTAGCAGCAGTTTCTGCGGCCATTTGCGCTGCGAATGGAGTAGATTTACGGGAACCACGGAATCCCATGCCGCCTGAGCTGGCCCAAGAGATTGCGTTACCGTGTGGATCTGTGATCGTAACGATCGTGTTGTTGAACGTGGAACGGATGTGTGCCACGCCAGTCTCGATATTTTTACGGTCACGGCGTTTTGTACGTACAACTTTTTTCGGTTTAGCCATTGAATGTTATCCTCCCTTCTTATTTCTTTTTGTTCGCTACAGTCCGACGAGGACCTTTACGGGTACGAGCATTAGTTTTAGTACGTTGTCCGCGAACAGGCAACCCACGACGGTGACGAACACCACGGTAGCAGCCAATCTCAGTCAGACGTTTAATATTCAAGGAAATTTCACGACGCAGATCGCCTTCTACTTTAACTTCTTTGTCGATCGTTTCACGTAATTTGCTCACTTCATCTTCAGTCAAATCACGAACACGCGTGTTTGCACTGATGCCTGTTTCCTTCAAGATTTTCTGAGAAGTCGTTTTACCGATTCCGAAAATGTAAGTCAAGGCGATCTCAACGCGTTTGTCACGTGGCAAATCCACACCAGCTATACGAGCCATTTTACGCTACACCCCCTTCTATTAACCTTGTTTTTGTTTGTGTTTCGGATTTTCGCAAATAACCATTACATTCCCTTTGCGGCGAATGACTTTGCATTTTTCGCAAATAGGTTTTACAGAAGGTCTTACCTTCATGTTGATTACCTCCTCCAAGCTTTACCCTGGTAAAACTCGCTTCGTGAACATTCACATCGTTTTGCCGAGCAAAACAAGTTTTTTTAAATGATATACGTTTAATAAAAACCTGCATGAATTACTTGCGGTACGTTATACGGCCTTTGGTTAAATCGTAAGGCGATAACTGTACAACCACCTTGTCGCCTGTCAAAATACGGATAAAGTGCATCCGCAGCTTTCCGGAAACATGAGCAAGAATTTGATGACCGTTCTCCAGCTCTACCTTGAACGTAGCGTTCGGCAGTGGCTCGATTACCGTACCTTCAACCTCAATGACATCTTCTTTGGCCAAAGTCAGTCTCCTTTCTCTTCAGCTTGGTATTCGGACGAATCCAGGAAAGTTTTCACTGCATGGCGCAGCTTTCCATTCGTCACCCGACCGCTTTCGTTTAAACTGTTTACAATCTCGCTACTAATCTTTGGCTGAGGCATCAAATGAAGAACATTTTTCTTCTTCGCTTGATCAAACTTTCGTTTATCCCCATCCGCAATATATACAAACCTGCTATCTGCTACTGAAACGACAACCGCAATCTGTCCGGCACCTCTGCCTTTCAGAATCTTCACCAGCTGACCGATTTGCAGGTTTCCTTGCTGAATCATTCCAATCACCTACGCACTCAGTTTCGTGAAAATGTCCATGCCGTCCGTTCCGCACGTCACCGCTTGCTCGTTATGAGCACATGAGGTTACGTTCATCGTAACGACCGTCCAGTTGTCTTCCAGCGTCCCTACATGGTGAGAACCTATTTGAATCATAGATTCAATAGCCAGCACAATGCCGGTTTTCAGCCTCGGCCCCTGCTCAGGAATACCACGGTTTGGATTCTCAATATATTGCCGAATGGCATGCGACATTGTAAACTGGCGAGTTTTCGCGATGATATCGCCTTTGTTTAACTTGCGTTTGCCGGGAAATCCGTGCACCAGTTGTTCGTTGACTGAAGCGCAAATGCTAGCAGGAAAACCGTTATAACCTTTAAAAGACGGCACAGCTCCCTGACTGCGAATATACCGATCAGCTAAATGATCAAGTTCACCGGTCGTAATACCGGGCTCGATGTGTCCTGCCAAGAAATGATCCGTTTCCGTAACTATTCTCTCAGCTTTCCTCATAAAGCTTGATTCCGTCCCCGACTTGCAAATGATCATTACAGCTAACCCCGCAACAAGGACACGATATTTTGGGAAACCACATCAATATCCTGTTCTCCGTCGATATGACGCAGAAGATTCTGGTTCTCATAAAACGTGAGGAGTGGTGCTGTTTTATTACTATATTCGTCAAGTCGTGTTCTTACGCTATCTTCATTATCGTCAGGACGCTGATAGAGTTCCCCACCGTCTTTGTCGCAAATGCCTTCAACCTTAGGAGGATTAAAGACAATATGATAGCTAGTTCCGCAGCTTTTACAAACCCGCCGTCCTGTGATTCGTGCCAACAAGTTGTCACTATCCACTTTCAAGTTGATAACGTCATCTAGCTTCGTATTCAAACGACCCAAAATTTGATCCAAGGCTTCAGCCTGAGCCAAAGTTCTTGGAAAACCGTCCAGCAAGAACCCTTTCTTGCAATCTGGCTGTTGTAGCCGTTCTTCAACGATGCCGATTGTTACGTCATCCGGAACAAGTTCACCCTTGTCGATATATTCTTTAGCTTTAATGCCAATAGGTGTTCCCTGTTTCATCGCTAGGCGAAAAGCATCACCTGTCGAGATATGAGGAATGCCGAATTCCTTCACAATGACATCTGCTTGTGTACCTTTACCAGCCCCCGGAGGGCCCATGATCAAAATATTCACAATCTGTCACTCCTCAAGACGACCCCTACACAAGAAACAGCACAAAAGGTGCCGGTAAGCATGCGAACATCCTAAGCCGGTACCTATTGCCTATTTGTTGATGAAGCCTTTGTAATGGCGTTTGATCAGTTGGCTTTCGATTTGCTTCATTGTATCCAATGCTACACCAATGATGATGAGCAATGAAGTACCGCCAATTTGCACGGAACGAGGCAAGCCCGAAAGCGAACCGAAGAATACCGGCAAAACGGATATGACAGCCAGAAACAAAGCTCCTGTCATTGTCAAACGTGACATTACTCGTGTCAAGTATTTCTCCGTGGCTTTACCCGGACGAATTCCCGGAATATAACCGCCGTTTTTCTTCATATTGTCGGCCATTTGCTGCGGATTCATCTGTACAAAGGTATAGAAGAATGTGAAACCGATAATCATTACGACATACAAAACCATGCCCAGCGGCTTGTCATAATACAAGTAAGTGGTAACCCACTTAGCCCAAACATGATCTGCCCAGAAACTCGCAATAATTGTCGGGAATTGCAGCAATGATACCGCAAAGATTACCGGAATAACGCCTGCCGCATTAATTTTCATCGGAATATGCGTATTCTGGCCACCGTACATTTTGTTGCCAACTACACGTTTCGCGTATTGTACCG
The DNA here is from genome assembly GCF_038592965.1 of Paenibacillus sp. FSL L8-0158. GTDB lineage: Bacteria > Bacillota > Bacilli > Paenibacillales > Paenibacillaceae > Paenibacillus > Paenibacillus polymyxa_D. Next base: position 5,106,056 of record NZ_CP151949.1, read on the forward strand.
GGATTTTCCGAATACCTTGCTGGATGTAGATAACACCAACAATAATCAGAACAATCACCAGAGCAATTATAATTGCCTTCAGAATATTCATAAACAGCTGATCAGCCTGAATAAACTGAGATTCTACAACCGTCCGAATATGTCTTGGAATACCCGCCGCAATCCCTGCGAAGATAACAATAGAGATACCATTGCCGATTCCCTTTTCGGTAATTTGCTCACCGAGCCACATAAGGAACGTAGTTCCTGCTGTAAGCACAATGGCAATGACCAGATAATCTGCAAAAGTGGCTCCTGGAATCATCGCTGCACCGTACAGTCGATTAAAGCCAATCGACGTTCCGAATGCTTGAATCAGGCCAAGTATTACCGTACCATAACGCGTAATTTGAGCCAACTTCTTTTTACCATGCTCTCCTTGTTTAGCCCATTCCGCAAGTTTCGGAATCACGTCCATTGACAGCAACTGTACAATGATGGACGCTGTAATATATGGCATAATCCCGAGGGCAAAGATCGAAAACTGATACAATGCGCCCCCTGAGAAGGTGTTAAGGAGTCCAAACAACTCGCTTCCTGCTTGATCCTGAGAAGTAAAGACTTGCTTGTTCACGCCGGGAACCGGCACGAAGGAGCCAATACGATATACAAAGAGTATAAACAGGGTGAACAGGATTCGGGTTCTAAGATCCTCAACCCGCCATATATTTTTCAGGGTCTTGAACATTAGATCACCTCGGTTTTACCGCCGGCAGCTTCAATTTTCTCTACCGCAGATTGAGAGAACTTGTTCGCTTTAACTGTCAATTTCACAGTGATTTCACCGTTACCCAGAATTTTAATTCCGGATTTGGCGTTTTTCACAATGCCATTGTTCAGCAAAAACTCAGGGCTTACTTCTGTACCCGCTGCAAAACTGTTCAAATCTTCGATATTCAAAACCGCATACTCTTTACGAGTAGGATTTACGAAACCGCGTTTAGGCAAGCGACGATACAGTGGGTTTTGACCACCCTCGAAGCCCGGACGTACACCACCGCCGGAACGAGCGTTTTGACCTTTATGACCACGACCAGAAGTTTTACCCGTACCGCTACTAGGACCACGACCCAAACGTTTACGTTCTTTGCGGGAGCCTGGAGCTGGGGAAAGCTCATGTAACTTCATCGTTCGTTGCACCTCCTTGATTATTGTTAAAATACTTTATTTCTTAAGCCTCAATTTCTTTAACAGAAACCAAATGGCTAACTTGATTAATCATCCCGCGAATAGCTGCATTGTCGGGTTGAACTACTTTATGGTTGATTTTACGCAAGCCGAGCGTTTTAACAGTCGTTCTCTGATTACCAGGACGGCCGATCAACGAACGAACGAGGGTAATTTCTAATTTCGCCATGATATTCCCTCCTTAGCCCAGCAGCTCTTCGATGGATTTGCCGCGCAATTTTGCAACTTCTTCAGCGCGTTTCAAGCGGGACAAACCTTCCAAAGTCGCATTGACCATATTCATGGAATTCGAAGAACCCAAAGATTTTGTCAAGATATCACCTACACCAGCAAGTTCCAGTACAGCACGAACCGGACCGCCAGCGATAACTCCAGTACCTTCCGATGCCGGTTTCAACAGAACCCGGCCAGCACCGAACTTACCTGTAACAAGGTGAGGAATTGTTGTTCCTACGAGTGGAACGTGAACCAGGTTTTTCTTAGCATCTTCAATACCTTTGCGAATTGCATCAGGTACTTCGCCAGCTTTACCGATTCCAGCGCCTACCCAGCCGTTGCCGTCGCCCACTACTACCAGAGCACTGAAGCTGAAACGGCGTCCGCCTTTGACAACTTTAGCTACACGATTAATATTTACTACTCTTTCAGTCAGTTCCAAAGTATTCGGATCTACACGCAAGTCGTTAACCTCCTTTTGAGAAATGTCTTAGAATTCAAGGCCTGCTTCGCGAGCTGCATCAGCCAAAGCTTGAATCCGTCCATGATACAAGTATCCACCACGGTCAAATACGATGTTAGCATGACCTTTTTCTTTCGCACGTTTAGCAACGAGTTCGCCAACCTTACGAGCTGCTTCTACACTACCGCCGTTTTTGATTTCGCTGCTCAGTTCTTTATCCATAGTGGATGCAGATACCAATGTTACACCAGCTACATCATCAATCAGTTGTGCGTAGATATGCTTGGAAGAGCGGAATACGTTCAAACGAGGACGTACAGCCGTACCTTCGATTTTCTTACGTACACGCAGATGTCTTCTGACACGTGCTTTATTTTTATCTTGTTTTGTAATCATCTCAAGTTTTCACTCCCTTCAGTTTGCCTTTTAAAACTTTATACTAAGACGCACTGGGTAAAAAAGAAGTACGAAGTCTTTCCAGCAGAAAGACCGCACAAAGTCGGTAAGAAACTTATTTCTTCTTACCGGCTTTACCTTCTTTACGGATGATGCGCTCGCCTTCGTATTTAATCCCTTTACCTTTGTACGGTTCAGGTTCACGAACGGAACGAATTTTAGCAGCGTAGGCACCTACACGCTCTTTATCAATTCCGCGAACGATGATTTTAGTGTTCGAAGGAACTTCGAATTCGATGCCCGCTTCCGGTGTGATTTCAACCGGATGAGAATATCCAACGTTCAGAACGATTTTATCTCCGGATTTGCTTGCACGATATCCGACCCCAACCAGCTCCAGAGATTTTGAAAATCCTTCAGTTACACCACTTACCATGTTGCTGACAACGCTGCGGGTTGTTCCATGCAAAGAGCGGTGAAGTTTGTTGTCCGAAGGACGAACTACATTAATTTCATTGTTTTCCACAGTAACGGACATGTCTTTATGAAGCTCACGAGTCAATGTTCCTTTAGGACCTTTAACTGTGATCGCTGTGTTGTTCAAAGTCACGTCAACACCACTTGGTACTGTGATTGGTTTACGACCAATACGGGACATATCTGTTGCACCTCCTATCTTTTAAACGTTATCTTACCAAACGTAGCAAACAACTTCTCCGCCGGCTTTGGACTGACGTGCTTCTTTGTCGGTCATGATACCTTTGGATGTTGAAATGATTGCGATCCCGAGTCCACCCAGTACACGTGGAATCTCATTGCTCTTCGTGTAAACGCGAAGACCTGGTTTACTGATTCTTTTCAAACCTGTGATAACACGCTCGTTGTTCGCACCGTATTTCAAGAAAATACGGATGATCCCTTGTTTGCTATCTTCAACAAATTCCGCATCACGAATGAATCCTTCACGTTTCAGGATGTCGGCGATTTGTTTTTTCATTGTAGATGCAGGCATTTCTACTGTTTCGTGACGAACTGTGTTCGCGTTACGAATACGAGTAAGCATATCTGCAATTGGATCAGACATAGTCATTGTGTATAAACCTCCTTCCCAAACAGGACTTTTTACCAGCTTGCTTTTTTCACGCCAGGAATCTGGCCTTTATAAGCTAATTCACGGAAGCAAATTCTGCAGATCTTAAACTTTTGCAGTACCGAATGTGGACGACCACAACGCTCGCAACGAGTATAAGCACGAACTTTAAACTTTGGTGCGCGTTGTTGTTTGACTTTCATTGAAGTTTTTGCCACTTAGCCTGACACCTCCTAAATAGATTCGGAGAACAGGGTGTCTTTTAAATCAGACGCCCGAAACGTTATGCCAACATTATTTCGCGAAAGGCATGCCCAGTTGAGTCAGAAGCTCACGGGACTCTTCGTCAGTTTTGGCAGTCGTTACGATAACGATGTCCATACCACGAACTTTATCAACTTGATCATACTCGATTTCCGGGAAGATCAACTGTTCTTTCAGGCCAAGCGTGTAGTTACCACGTCCGTCGAAAGCTTTAGTCGATACACCATGGAAGTCACGTACGCGAGGAAGAGTAATGTTGAACAATTTGTCCAAGAAATAATACATACGCTCGCCACGAAGTGTTACCTTTACACCGATCGGCATGTTTTCACGCAATTTAAAACCTGCAATAGATTTTTTTGCGCGAGTGATTACTGGTTTTTGACCAGCGATCAGCTGCATGTCGTTGAGAGCTGAATCAAGTACTTTGGAGTTTTGGACTGCGTCGCCAACACCCATGTTGATTACAACTTTCTCGATTTTAGGCACTTGCATCACTGTTGTATAGTTGAACTTCTGCATCAAAGCAGGAGTGATTTCTTTCAAGAAACGTTCTTTCATTCTTGTTGTAGCCATGAATCATATACCTCCTTTCTTCAAAAAATAATTAGTCGATCACTTCGCCAGAACGTTTTGCAATGCGCACTTTTTTTCCGTTGTCCAAAACTTTGTAACCAACACGGGTTACTTTTCCGCTCTTCGGATCAATGTGCATAACGTTGGAAACGTGAATCGGAGCTTCTTTCTCGATGATGCCGCCTTGTGGATTCAGCTGATTAGGCTTTTGGTGTTTTTTAATCATGTTAACACCTTCCACAAGCACACGGTTTTGACGAGGGTAAGCAGCGATAACGCGACCTTTTTTACCTTTATCTTTACCTGTAATCACCAGAACAGTGTCGTCTTTTTTGACGTGCAGCTTGTTGTTATGGGATTCCAGAACTTTTTTCACTTTTGGCATTTCGTACACCTCCTACGGGCACATTTTAAGGTGAGTTTAGATCACTTCCGGAGCCAAGGAAACGATTTTCATGAAGTCCTTGTCACGAAGTTCGCGAGCAACTGGTCCGAAAATACGAGTACCACGTGGGCTCTTGTCTTCTTTAACGACCACTGCTGCGTTTTCGTCAAATCCGATGTAGGAACCGTCTTTACGGCGGATAGAACGTTTAGTACGAACAACAACCGCTCTTACTACATCACCCTTTTTGACAACGCCGCCTGGTGTTGCTTGTTTTACGGAACAAACGATCAGGTCACCAATTTGAGCTGTACGACGTCCCGTACCACCGAGCACACGGATACACATCAGTTCCTTCGCGCCGGAATTGTCAGCTACAGTCAAACGTGTAAATGGTTGAATCATTTATTTATCCTCCTTTCGGAAAAACTACACTACATTAGATTATAACAGCTTTTTCAACGATTTCGACCAGTCTCCAGTTTTTGTCTTTGGACAAAGGGCGAGTTTCCATGATTTTAACAGTATCACCAATTTGTGCAGTGTTGTTTTCATCATGAGCTTTGAATTTCTTAGTTACTTTAATGCGTTTATGGTAGAGATCATGTTTTTTGTAAGTTTCTACAGCAATCACAATCGTTTTATCCATTTTGTCGCTGACTACTTTACCGACTAATACTTTACGGGCATTACGTTCGCTCATTGTTGGCCTCCTTCCTAATTACAGGCGGATTTTCCACCCGGTCTGATATCTTAGCTAATCCCAAGTTCTCTTTCACGGATCACAGTTTTAGCACGAGCAATTTCCTTACGCACAGCGCCGATCCGAGTCGGGTTATCAAGCTGACCGGTAGCGAGTTGAAAACGAAGGTTGAAAAGTTCTTCTTTAAAACCGGAGATCTTTTGTTCGATTTCAGCAGTGGTTAGGTTGCGGAATTCACTAGCCTTCATTTGCTTCACCACCCAATTCTTCACGTTTCACAAACTTAGTTTTGATTGGCAGTTTGTGAGCGGCAAGACGCATTGCTTCACGAGCAATCTCTTCCGGAACACCAGCAAGTTCGAACATAATCTTGCCTGGTTTCACTACTGCAACCCATTTTTCTACGTTACCTTTACCACTACCCATACGAACCTCAAGAGGCTTCTGAGTAATTGGTTTGTCAGGGAAAATTTTAATCCAAACCTTACCACCACGTTTGATGTAACGAGTCATCGCAATACGAGCAGCTTCGATTTGACGGTTAGTAATCCATGCAGGTTCAGTAGCTTGCAAACCGTACTCACCAAAGTTCAATGTAGTACCGCCTTTTGCACGACCCTTCATATGACCACGTTGTTGTTTACGATGTTTTACGCGTTTTGGTACCAACATGATTAGTTGCCTCCTTCCTGAGGAGCTTGTTTCTTAGCTGGAGGAAGAACTTCTCCACGATAGATCCATACTTTCACGCCAAGACGACCGTAAGTAGTATGAGCTTCCGCTGTACCATAGTCAATGTCGGCACGAAGCGTATGCAGTGGAACAGTTCCTTCGCTGTACCCTTCGGAACGAGCGATTTCGGCACCGCCAAGACGTCCGCCTACTTGAGTTTTAATTCCTTTTGCTCCGGAACGCATAGTTCTTTGAATCGCTTGTTTCAAAGCACGACGGAAAGAAACACGACGTTCCAATTGTTGTGCAATGCTTTCAGCAACCAGAATTGCATCCAGTTCAGGATTTTTAATTTCAGAAATATTGATGTGTACCTTTTTACCGCCTGCGATTTTAGTAATTTCATTACGCAGATTTTCAACTTCGGAACCACCCTTACCGATAACCATACCTGGTTTCGCAGTGTGAATCGTTACGTTGACACGGTTAGCTGCTCTCTCGATTTCAACACGGGATACAGCGGAGTCTTTCAATCTTTTTTTCAGATGTTCACGAATTCTAACGTCTTCCAGCAAAAGATCACCGAAATCTTTGCCTGCATACCATTTGGATTCCCAATCACGGATAATACCGATTCGGAGTCCGACGGGATTTACCTTTTGGCCCACACGTTTTCCCTCCTTATTTTTCAGATACCACCAGAGTAATATGACTGGTGCGTTTGTTGATGCGACTTGCACGACCCATTGCACGCGGGCGGAATCGTTTCATTGTAGGACCTTGGTTTACAAAAACCTGAGATACTACCAATTTATTCACGTCCAAAGAGTAGTTGTGATCTGCATTTGCAATCGCAGAATTCAACAATTTCTCAACGACTGGAGAAGCGGACTTTGGAGTGTGACGAAGAATTGCGATCGCCTCACCAACCTGCTTACCACGAATCAAATCGATAACAAGTTTCACTTTGCGAGCAGAAATCCGTACGGACTTAGCATGTGCTTTTGCTTCCATTGAGTTTACCTCCTCTCAAACACTACGCTGTGTTGATTATCTTCTTGTTTTCTTATCGTCATCCGTATGGCCTTTGTACGTACGTGTTGGAGCGAATTCGCCCAATTTGTGTCCGACCATATCTTCCGTTACGTATACTGGCACGTGTTTACGACCATCGTATACACCAAACGTATGTCCGATAAATTGCGGGAAAATCGTAGAGCGACGGGACCAAGTTTTGATTACCACTTTTTTGTCCGACTCATTCAAAACCTCTACTTTTTTCAACAGGTAACCATCAATGAATGGTCCTTTTTTGAGACTGCGACCCATTTATGAATCCTCCCTTCGTTAAAACATAGTCGTTCCTTAATATGTTAACGTGCGACTTAAGCGCACGTTTTATTACTTAGTACGACGACGAACGATGTACTTATCAGATGCTTTACCTTTTTTACGCGTCTTGTAACCAAGGGTTGGTTTGCCCCATGGAGACATTGGAGATTTACGTCCGATTGGAGCGCGACCTTCACCACCACCGTGTGGGTGATCGTTAGGGTTCATTACAACACCGCGAACTTCAGGACGTTGTCCCAACCAGCGACTACGACCGGCTTTACCGATTTTCACCAGTTCGTGGTCTTCGTTACCTACAGAACCGATTGTAGCGCGGCAAACTTTCAGAATGCGGCGAACTTCACCAGAAGTCAAACGAATTGTAACATACTTTTCTTCTTTACCAAGAAGTTGGGCTTCCGTACCAGCGGCGCGAACGAGTTGGCCACCTTTACCCGGTTTCAATTCGATGTTGTGGATAACCGTACCTACTGGAATGTTTTCCAATGGCAAGGAGTTACCGATTTTGATATCGGAACCTGCACCGGATACCACTTCGTCTCCTACTTTCAGACCTTTAGGAGCGATGATGTAACGTTTTTCACCATCCACATAGTGGATAAGTGCGATGTTGGACGTACGGTTTGGATCATATTCGATCGTAGCAACGCGGCCCGGTATTCCATCTTTGTTACGTTTGAAGTCAATAATACGGTATTTACGTTTGTGTCCGCCGCCTTGATGACGAACTGTAATTTTACCTTGGTTATTGCGTCCAGCTTGCTTGCTCAGAGGTGCCAGCAACGATTTCTCGGGCTGATTAGTTGTAATCTCCTCGAAAGTAGATACAGACATAGCACGTCTGGCCGGGGACGTTGGTTTATACTTTTTAATTGGCACTGAGTTTCCCTCCTTACTTTACAGATTCAATTATACCGTTTCAAAAAACTCAAGCGGCTTACTGTCTTTGCTCAGCGTTACGAACGCTTTCTTCCACTCGCTCGTATAGCCGGAATGACGTCCGTAGCGTTTTGGTTTTGCAGGAACACGAAGCGTATTTACGCTACTTACTTTCACGTTAAAAATGGCTTCAATTGCTTTTTTAACTTCGACTTTGTTAGAACGAATGTCAACCTCGAAAACGTATTTCAAGTCATTCATCATACCAGCCGTACGTTCGGTGATAACCGGACGTTTGATAATATCACGAGGATCCTTCATTACGCGAGCACCTCCTCTACCTTCTGAACTGCTTCCTTCGTAATGATCAGTTTGTCGTGTCCGAGCACATCAAGAACATTAATGCCATCTGCGGCTACAAACTTCACACCAGGAATATTACGAGCGGAAAGTGCTACATTATCATCATAGCTAGGAGCTACGATCAATGCTTTACGATCAGCTTTAAGGTTATTCAAAATGGCTGCGAATTCTTTCGTTTTAGGTCCGTTCAGTGTAAGAGCGTCCAATACGATAATTTCATTCTCAATCACTTTGGATGACAACGCCGATTTGATCGCCAGACGACGAACTTTTTTAGGCAATTTGTAAGCATAGCTACGTGGAGTCGGACCAAATACAGTACCGCCACCAACCCATTGCGGTGCACGGATCGAACCTTGACGAGCGCGGCCAGTACCTTTTTGTTTCCAAGGTTTACGTCCGCCACCACGTACTTCAGAACGTCCTTTTACTTTGTGAGTACCTTGACGCAGGGAAGCCAATTGCATAACAACAGCGTCATGAAGAACGTGTTTATTCGGCTCGATGCCGAACACTGCGTCATTCAATTCAATTTCACCAACTTGGCTGCCGCTAATATTAAATAGTGCTACTTTTGGCATTTCGTGTTCCTCCTTTCTTCAGTTGTTTATTTTTTCACCGTTTCTAATACTTTAACGAAGCTATTTTTAGGTCCTGGAATGGAACCTTTCACGAGCAATACATTACGTTCTGTATCGATCTTAACAACTTCAAGACGTTGGATCGTTACCGTTTCATGCCCCATGTGTCCTGGCAGATGTTTACCTTTAGGAACGCGGTTAGCTTGAATGGAACCCATAGAACCTGGACCTCTGTGGTAACGCGAGCCGTGTGCCATTGGTCCGCGGCTTTGTCCCCAACGTTTGATAACGCCGGCAAAACCTTTACCTTTAGAAATACCTGTTACGTCAACGAACTCGCCTTCTGTGAAGACATCAGCCTTCAGTTCTTGGCCAACCTCGTACGCAGCAAGGTCGATGCCACGAAGTTCACGAACGTAGCGCTTAGGTGCAGTATTTGCTTTTTTCGCATGTCCTGCTTCAGGTTTGTTGGATCTTTTTTCTTTTTTATCAGAGAAACCGAGTTGGATAGCTTCGTATCCATCGTTTTCCAGATCTTTCTTTTGCAGAACAACACAAGGACCTGCTTCGATAACCGTAACAGCAAGTACGTTACCTTCAGGGGTAAACACTTGAGTCATTCCGAGTTTTTTTCCTAAGATACCTTTCATGTTGACACCTCATTTCTTTTCCTAATTACATATTACAATTTAATTTCGATATCTACACCGGACGGCAGGTCCAAGCGCATCAAGGCATCCACAGTTTGTGGAGTCGGATTAACAATGTCGATCAAACGCTTGTGTGTGCGCATTTCGAACTGTTCCCGGGAATCCTTGTACTTGTGTACCGCACGGAGAATAGTAATGATTTGTTTTTCAGTTGGCAGCGGAATTGGCCCGGATACACCTGCGCCCGAACGTTTAGCTGTTTCAACAATTTTCTCAGCGGATTGATCAAGAATTCTATGATCGTAAGCTTTCAAACGAATACGAATTTTTTGCTTTGCCATTTTAGTCCCTCCTTCTATCGCCCAATTTGGTATCGGACATACTCCGTGAAAATTTTCCGACAGCCCTCCCATGGCAAAGGGGCCGGGTGTGTCAGTAACCTCTCACATCATCGCACAGTCACAAACAACATTAGTTATTATATCGAATAGTTCTGCCTATTGCAAGCAAAAACGAAAAAACAATGCATCTTATTTTCAAAAGATACAATTGTGCTCGCAGCTCGCGATTTTTTCAAGAGAAAAGCCCCCGCACCAGGGCAGGGGCTCGTTTAGCTTCGTTCCAATACAACGTTACTCGTTCCAGTACACTGTTGCTCTATTTAAAGGCAATAGCCTTCTTATTTGGAGATTGTTGCTACGGCACCAGCACCAACTGTACGTCCGCCTTCACGAATAGAGAACTTAGTTCCTTCTTCGATAGCGATCGGGTTGATCAGTTGAACAGTAACCGTGATGTTATCACCAGGCATTACCATTTCGGAACCTTCTGGCAAAGTAATGATTCCAGTTACGTCAGTTGTACGGAAGTAGAACTGTGGACGGTAACCAGTGAAGAAAGGTTTGTGACGTCCGCCTTCTTCTTTAGTCAAAACGTAGATTTGAGCAGAAAATTCTGTATGTGGGTTAACAGAACCTGGTTTAGCCAATACTTGGCCGCGCTCGATTTGTGCACGATCTACACCGCGAAGCAGTGCGCCGATGTTGTCACCAGCTTGAGCGGAATCAAGCAATTTACGGAACATTTCTACGCCTGTTACTACGGATTTACGGGATTCTTCTTGAATACCGATGATTTCGATTTCGTCGCCCACTTTAACTGTACCACGCTCTACACGGCCTGTAGCAACTGTACCACGGCCAGTGATGGAGAATACGTCCTCGACAGGCATAAGGAAAGGCTTGTCAGTGTCGCGTTCTGGAGTTGGGATGTAAGTGTCAATTGTTTCGAACATTTCAACGATTTTCTTAGCCCAGTCACCATCTGGGTTTTGCAGTGCTTCACGAGCGGAACCACGAGTGATTGGAGTGTCGTCGCCTGGGAAGTCATACTCGCTCAGCAAGTCGCGAACTTCCATTTCAACCAATTCCAGCAACTCTTCGTCTTCAACCATGTCGCATTTGTTCAAGAATACAACGATGTAAGGAACACCAACTTGGCGGGACAACAGGATGTGCTCGCGAGTTTGCGGCATTGGGCCGTCAGCTGCGGATACAACCAGAATCGCTCCGTCCATTTGTGCAGCGCCAGTGATCATGTTTTTAACATAGTCGGCGTGACCTGGGCAGTCAACGTGTGCATAGTGACGGTTAGGTGTTTCATATTCCACGTGTGCAGTGGAGATTGTGATACCGCGTTCGCGCTCTTCTGGAGCTTTATCGATTTGATCGAATGCTACAGCAGCACCACCGTAAGTTTTGGACAATACAGTTGTGATTGCAGCAGTCAAAGTAGTTTTACCATGATCGACGTGACCAATAGTACCGATATTAACGTGCGGTTTGTTACGCTCAAACTTAGCCTTTGCCATTTGAACAATTCCTCCTCAATAACTTGTTTTATTTTAGGCTGCCGGATGCTCTTTTGGTAAAACCCTGAGCATACCGGTCAGCTGATACATTGTATTACTCGCCACCTTTGGTTTTGGCAACGATCTCTTCAGCAATGCTCTTCGGAACTTCTTCATAATGAGAAAGTTCCATGGAGAACACACCGCGTCCTTGTGTACCGGAGCGAAGTGTAGTCGAGTATCCGAACATTTCGGACAAAGGCACCTTCGCACGAATGATTTGAGCTCCACTACGGGAATCCATACCTTCAATCCGACCACGACGGGAGTTCAACATACCCATTACGTCACCCATATACTCCTCAGGAACCGTTACTTCAACTTTCATAATCGGCTCAAGCAATACTGGTTTACATTTGTCTTTCGCTGCTTTCAGCGCCATTGATCCGGCAATTTTAAATGCCATTTCATTGGAATCGACATCATGGTATGATCCGTCCACGATTGTAGCTTTAACGTCCACAAGCGGGAAGCCTGCAATAACGCCGTTTTTCATTTGTTCCTCAATACCAGCAAGAGCAGGAGCGATGTACTCTCTAGGAACAGAGCCGCCGACTACCTTACTTTCGAATTGGCTACCAGTACCTGGCTCGAGCGGTTCGAACTCAACCCATACGTGACCATATTGACCACGACCACCGGACTGACGAACGAATTTACCTTCGACACGTGCTGGAGCACGGAACGTTTCACGGTAAGCAACCTGTGGTTTACCCACATTCGTTTCTACCTTGAACTCACGACGCATACGGTCAATGATGATGTCCAAGTGAAGCTCACCCATCCCCGCCAAGATGGTTTGACCTGTTTCTTCGTTAGTATGAGCACGAAGAGTTGGATCCTCTTCAGTCAACTTACCGAGAGCAACAGACATTTTATCTTGGTCAGCTTTGGTTTTAGGCTCAACCGCGATTTCGATAACCGGATCAGGGAAGTTCATGGACTCGAGAATAACAGGACTCTTCTCATCACACAGTGTATCACCTGTACCTGTATCTTTCAAACCTACAGCAGCTGCAATATCACCAGAGTAAACTACAGTGATTTCTTGACGACTGTTCGCATGCATTTGAAGAATACGTCCGATACGTTCGCGTTTACCTTTTGTTGCATTCAATACGTAAGAACCGGATTGAAGAACACCGGAGTATACGCGGAAGAATGTCAACTTACCAACGTAAGGATCCGTCATAATTTTGAAGGCCAATGCGGAGAATGGCTCTTCATCGGAAGAGTGACGTTCAACTTCCGTACCGTCTTCCAAATGCCCTTGAATACTTGGCACATCAATAGGAGCCGGCAAATAGTCGAGAACAGCATCCAACATCAGCTGAACACCTTTATTGCGGTAAGAAGATCCACAGATAACTGGGAAGATTTTAACTTCTACAACACCTTTACGGAGAGCGGCTTTAATTTCGGCAACCGAAATTTCTTCGCCTTCCAGGTATTTCATTGTCAATTCTTCGTCCAGTTCAGCAACCTTCTCGATCAATTCATTACGGAGTTCTTCTACCTGATCTTTGAATTCCGCAGGAACTTCTACTTCTTCGATATCTTGACCAAGATCATCTTTGTACATATGAGCTTTTTGTTCAACGATATCGATAATACCAGTAAAATCATTTTCTGCGCCGATTGGCAATTGAATCGCAACTGCGTTCGCTTGAAGGCGATCACGCATGTCGGAGACAACATTCAGGAAGTCGGCACCAATGATATCCATTTTGTTTACATATGCGATCCGTGGAACGCCGTAGCGATCAGCCTGTCTCCATACGGTTTCGGACTGAGGCTCAACGCCTTCTTTCGCACTGAAAACACCAACTGCTCCGTCCAATACACGAAGGGAACGTTCAACTTCAACAGTGAAGTCAACGTGCCCCGGGGTGTCGATGATATTGACGCGGTGACCTTTCCAGGCAGCGGTCGTCGCAGCGGAAGTAATCGTGATTCCGCGCTCTTGTTCTTGTTCCATCCAGTCCATTGTCGCAGCGCCTTCGTGAACTTCACCGATTTTGTGCGTACGGCCTGTGTAGAACAAGATCCGCTCTGTTGTTGTGGTTTTACCCGCGTCAATATGAGCCATGATCCCGATATTACGTGTATTTTTCAAGGAGAACTCTCTTGCCATGAAATGGGTCTCCCTTCAAAATTGAAGTTATTTTTTTGAGCTGAATCCTACCAACGATAGTGAGCAAACGCTTTGTTCGCTTCAGCCATCTTGTGCGTGTCTTCACGTTTTTTCACGGAAGCGCCTGTGTTGTTGGAAGCATCGATAATTTCAGCCGCCAAACGCTCTTCCATGGTTTTCTCACCGCGGTTGCGGGAGTAGTTTACGAGCCAACGTAATCCCAGGGACGTACGTCTTTCTGGTTTTACCTCGATTGGTACTTGGTAGTTTGCACCGCCGACACGGCGTGCTTTAACTTCCAGGACTGGCATGATATTCTTGATAGCTGCTTCAAAAACTTCCATCGGGTCATTCCCCGTACGTTCTTGGATAAGCTTGAACGCATTGTACAGAATGCTTTGAGCAACGCCTCGTTTTCCGTCGAGCATGATGCGGTTGATCAAGCGGGTAACCAACTTGCTGTTGTATACCGGATCTGGCAACACGTCTCTTTTGGTAACTGGACCTTTGCGTGGCATGGATATCCCCCTTTCTTACATGTTAAACCGACATACGCGGTTTATATTCATTAGGATTTTTTAGCTTTAGGGCGTTTTGCGCCGTATTTGGAACGAGCTTGCATGCGGTTGTTTACGCCTGCAGTATCCAAAGCACCGCGAACGATATGGTAACGCACACCCGGAAGGTCTTTTACACGACCGCCGCGAATCAGCACTACGCTGTGTTCTTGAAGGTTATGTCCAATACCTGGAATGTAAGCAGTCACCTCTACACGGTTCGTCAAGCGAACACGAGCATATTTACGAAGTGCGGAGTTTGGTTTTTTCGGAGTCATAGTACCTACACGAGTGCACACTCCGCGTTTTTGCGGGGCACTGATGTCGGTAGCTTCACGTTTCAAGGCATTAAACCCTTTTTGCAAAGCCGGTGATTTCGATTTCTCGATTTTGGCTTGACGTCCTTTACGAACCAGTTGGTTAATAGTTGGCATGTTGGTTGCCACCCCCTTCCTCAATTTTTGCTGTTACTTTACAAACCTTATCTAAGCCCACAGACCCAGGCGGTTCATAAAAGAACAAATGAAAAGTCTTTGCCGCCAAGAATAACGATTCCTTAGACAAAAACGTTCCTTACCCTATTGTTTTACGATAGCAGCCATTGCGGCTCCCACTTCAATCCCACATGCAGCTCCGAGATTTTTCATTGTGTCTACGAGAGTCACTTTGACTCCTTGCTTGTTGCACAAAGCAATGATGTTGGAAGTGAGACGCTGATCTGCGTCTTCTGCCACATATACTTCTGAGGCAAAGCCCAATTCTACCATACGAATGGTTTGTTTGGTACCGATTTTGACATGAGCATCTTGCAGTCCCTGTTCTTTAGACATATCTCATTCCTCCGAAAAGACCCAATTGCATATAGGCTGCTCACGCACCTTTGCTATATTAGCATTGACTATAAGTAATGTCAAGACAATTATCTACTATAGCCTATTTTTAAAGTGTACATGATTCATTTTCTTAAAAAGAGCCCCGGAGCACCGTTTACTGTAAGCCTTATGCAAAGCTTATATCTACGATGTTCCGGGCGATCATACTACTTTTACATTACTCGGCAGAAATTGGTTCGAGCTCCTCGGATGGAGACTGTCCTTCTTCCGGTTGGGCAAATTTTACGCTACGGTAACGGTTCATACCTGTTCCCGCAGGAATCAATTTACCAATAATTACATTCTCTTTCAGTCCAAGCAACTGATCGACCTTGCCTTTAATAGCTGCATCAGTCAGGACACGAGTAGTTTCCTGGAAGGATGCTGCTGACAAGAAGGAATCAGTTTCCAGAGATGCCTTGGTAATACCGAGCAGTACCGGCTTGGCTACCGCTGGTTCTTGGCCGCTGAGAATCGCTATCTTGTTCGCATTTTCATACTCATGGACATCAACAAAGGAGCCTGGAAGTAAGATTGTGTCGCCCGCATCAATGATACGGATTTTACGCAACATTTGACGAATCATAACTTCTACGTGCTTGTCGTTGATTTCTACGCCCTGGTTCCGGTATACGCGTTGAACTTCCTGAAGGATATAGTTCTGTACCCCGCGAATACCTTTAATACGCAGCATTTCTTTAGGATCAATTGAACCATCCGTCAGTTCGTCCCCAGCTTCAACAGTCATACCTTCGCTTACGCGCAGGCGGGAACCATACGTTACTGAGTATGTTTTCGTTTCGGCTTCACCCTGAATGTCGATCTCACGGCGGTCTTTACCTTCACGAACTTCTTTAACTGTACCGTCAATTTCACTAATAGTTGCCTGACCTTTAGGATTACGTGCTTCAAAAAGCTCCTGAATACGAGGCAAACCTTGTGTAATATCGTCACCCGCTACGCCGCCTGTGTGGAACGTACGCATAGTAAGCTGTGTTCCTGGCTCACCGATGGATTGTGCAGCAATGATACCAACTGCTTCACCAATCTCAACGTGTTTACCAGTAGCCAGATTGCGACCGTAGCATTTCTTGCAGACGCCATGTTTAGCACGGCAACTTAGTACAGAACGAATCTGAACTTTGTGTACACCAGCTTTAACAATCGCTTCAGCTTTGTCGGAGTCAATCAGTTCGTTACGTCTAGCCAAAATCTCGCCAGTCTCAGGATGACGTACCGTTTCAAAGCAATAGCGACCTTCCAGACGATCATAAAGATCCTCAATCACTTCTTTACCGTCCTGGATACGACTTACTGTGAAGCCTTTATCCGTTCCGCAGTCTTCTTCGCGCACGATAACATCTTGTGCCACATCTACGAGACGACGAGTCAGGTAACCGGAGTCAGCTGTACGAAGGGCTGTATCCGCCAAACCTTTACGCGCTCCGTGAGTGGAGATGAAGTACTCGAGTACTGTCAAACCTTCACGGAAGTTTGATTTGATTGGGAGTTCGATAATACGTCCGGATGGATTGGCCATCAGACCACGCATACCGCCGAGCTGAGTAATCTGTGATTTGTTACCCCGCGCTTTGGAGTCCACCATCATCATGATAGAGTTGTAGCGATCCATGGACTTCATCAATACTTCGGTAATATCATCTTTCGCTTTAGACCAAATGTCGATAATCCGGTCATAGCGTTCTTCATTCGTAATCAGACCACGACGGTACTGATTCGTTACAACTTGCGCTTTGTCCTCGGATCCCTTAAGAATCTCTTGTTTTTCCACCGGCACGATTACGTCCGATACAGCAACGGTTACCCCTGCACGAGTGGAATACGTAAAGCCAAGCTGCTTGATTTTATCCAAAATTACAGCTGTTTCTGTTGTATGGTAAGTCTCAAAACAACGGGCGATGATATTACCAAGGTAATCCTTGCCTACCCCGCTAGCTTGCGGAGCGTTTTGAATGGCCTCTGTAAGATTTACGCCCTTCTCGTAAACAAAGAACTCCTCCGCAGTACCATAAAGCAGGTTCGCACGGGTAGCATCATTGATGTACGGGAAGCTTGCTGGGAAAATTTCATTAAAGATAATTTTACCAACCGTAGTGATCAACATCGCTTCCTGTTGTTTTTCCGTAAAGCTCGTTTTATTCAAAGCTTTAACTGGAATAGCTACACGAGCATGAAGACCAGCTGTACCGCGTTGGTAAGCCGATATAGCTTCATTCATGTTGCGAAGGATCATATTGCTTCCTTCTTCTTCTTTGTTATCCATAGTCAGATAGAAAGAACCAAGAACCATATCCTGGGAAGGTGTAACAACTGGCTTACCGTCTTTCGGATTCAAAATGTTGCCGGATGCCAGCATAAGCAAACGAGCTTCAGCTTGAGCTTCAGCAGACAACGGAACGTGGACAGCCATTTGGTCACCGTCAAAGTCGGCATTATATGCAGTACATACGAGCGGATGCAGACGAATCGCACGACCTTCAACCAAAATCGGTTCGAACGCCTGGATACCAAGTCTATGCAACGTAGGGGCACGGTTCAGAAGAACTGGATGCTCCTTGATTACTTCTTCCAGCACATCCCATACTTCTGCACTCACACGCTCTACTTTACGCTTCGCGCTCTTGATATTGTGAGCCAAACCTTTGTTCACCAGTTCTTTCATAACAAAAGGTTTGAACAGTTCCAGTGCCATTTCTTTTGGCAAACCGCATTGATACATTTTCAAGTACGGACCTACAACGATAACGGAACGACCAGAGTAGTCAACACGTTTTCCGAGCAAGTTTTGACGGAAACGCCCTTGTTTACCTTTCAGCATGTGGCTGAGGGATTTCAAAGGACGGTTACCTGGACCTGTAACAGGACGACCACGACGACCATTATCAATCAAGGCGTCAACAGCTTCCTGCAACATCCGTTTTTCATTTTGTACGATAATATCTGGCGCACCTAGATCTAACAGACGTTTCAGACGGTTATTACGGTTAATAACACGACGATACAAGTCGTTAAGGTCAGAGGTAGCGAAACGACCACCATCCAACTGTACCATTGGACGAAGCTCAGGAGGAATAACAGGAAGTACGTCCATGATCATCCAATCCGGTTGGTTGCCTGAGTTACGGAATGCCTCAATAACTTCAAGGCGTTTGATCGCACGGTTACGACGTTGTCCTTGAGCTGTACGTAGCTCTTCTTTCAAGAATTCTAACTCTTTGTCTATATCCAGATCTTGAAGAAGCTTTTTAACCGCTTCAGCACCCATACCTGCCTGGAAGCCATAGCCGTATTTCTCACGGTAGCTACGGTATTCTTTTTCGGACAGGAGTTGTTTTTTCTCCAAAGGCGTATCTCCTGGATCGGTTACAACATAAGATGCGAAGTAAATGATCTCTTCCAGAGATCTTGGAGACATATCAAGAGCAAGACCCATACGACTTGGAATGCCTTTGAAGTACCAAATGTGCGATACAGGAGCAGCCAACTCAATATGGCCCATACGCTCACGGCGAACCTTAGCGCGAGTAACTTCTACTCCACAACGGTCACAGACAACACCTTTATAGCGTACACGTTTGTACTTACCGCAATGACATTCCCAGTCTTTCGTAGGTCCGAAAATTTTCTCGCAAAATAGTCCTTCTTTTTCCGGTTTAAGCGTACGATAGTTAATCGTCTCCGGTTTTTTGACTTCTCCGCGGGACCAAGAACGAATCTTTTCGGGGGAAGCAAGCCCGATTTTCATATATTCGAAATTGTTAACGTCCAACAAGGAGCAACCCTCCTTAACCAAATCCTGAGTTTTTAGGTTTGATACCGCCCAGCAGCACCGGGCGGTATCAAGAAACCTGATCCATCCTAGAATGGATCAAGGTATATAACAAAGCTGATATGAGTCAGTCAGCAGTCAAACTACTCTACGCCAACCTCAGAGCCTTCCAGATTCAAACTCAGCTTATCGCCGCTTGTGTCATCCTCATCATCAAGCTCTCTCATTTCGATCTCTTGTTCGTCTTCAGCCAGAATCTTCACGTCCATACCCAAGCTTTGCAGCTCTTTGATCAAGACCTTAAATGATTCTGGAACACCCGGTTCAGGTACATTTTCACCTTTGACAATGGATTCGTAAGTTTTTACACGTCCAACCACATCATCGGATTTCACAGTCAAAATTTCCTGAAGCGTGTACGCCGCGCCGTAGGCTTCCAATGCCCATACTTCCATCTCCCCGAAGCGCTGTCCACCGAATTGAGCTTTACCACCCAATGGTTGCTGCGTAACGAGAGAGTAAGGACCTGTAGAACGAGCATGGATTTTATCATCGACCATGTGCGCCAGTTTGATCATGTGCATGACACCGACAGTAACTTCACGTTCAAAACGATCACCCGTACGTCCGTCATACAACACAGTCTTACCATTACGCTGCATACCTGCCTCTTCCATTGTATCGAACACGTCATACTCCTTGGCACCATCGAATACTGGAGTTGCCACATGAATACCAAGACGCATTGCAGCCATACCCAGATGGACTTCAAGCACCTGTCCGATGTTCATCCGTGAAGGTACACCCAGCGGGTTCAGAACGACCTGTACTGGTGTGCCATCCGGCAGGAACGGCATATCTTCTTCAGGCAAAATACGGGCAACGACACCCTTGTTACCGTGACGTCCAGCCATTTTATCGCCTTCGGAGATTTTACGTTTTTGAGCAATATATACACGAACCAACTGATTTACACCTGGTGGCAGTTCATCACCATTTTCACGTGTAAACACCTTTACATCTACAACAATCCCGTCTGTTCCGTGAGGAACTCTCAAAGAAGTATCGCGAACCTCGCGTGCCTTCTCACCAAAGATTGCGTGTAAGAGGCGTTCTTCAGCTGTCAATTCAGTCACACCTTTAGGTGTAACTTTACCAACAAGAATGTCACCTGCACCGATTTCGGCACCAATACGAATGATTCCACGCTCATCCAAATTGCGAAGCGCTTCTTCACCGACATTTGGAATGTCACGAGTGATTTCTTCAGGTCCAAGTTTCGTGTCACGAGCCTCGGATTCGTATTCCTCAATATGGATCGAGGTGTATACATCTTCCTTAACCAGTTTCTCACTCAGCAGGATCGCATCCTCGTAGTTGTAACCTTCCCAAGTCATGAAGGCAACGACAACGTTACGTCCCAACGCCAACTCACCCATCTCTGTAGATGGACCATCCGCAAGAATATCGCCAACTTTGACAATATCTCCTCTGTTCACAATCGGGCGTTGGTTGATGCAAGTTCCTTGGTTAGATCGCATAAATTTGTGTAATTTATACTTAACAATGTCGCCCTTCACTTCAGCACCATCTACAGTTTCGATACGACGCAACCAAATTTCGTTAGCCGAAGAGCGTTCGATAACTCCGTTGTATTTGGATACAACGCAAACACCAGAATCTTTTGCAGACTTGTGCTCCATTCCTGTTCCGACCAATGGAGACTTCGGAATCAAAAGTGGGACAGCCTGACGTTGCATGTTGGAACCCATCAATGCGCGGTTAGAGTCATCATTCTCCAGAAACGGAATCAGTGCTGTCGCAACTGATACGACCTGTTTAGGTGATACGTCCATGTAATCGACACGGCTACTAGCCATTGGAATAATGTTATCAGACTGTTTGTTATAACGGACAATGACAACCTCATCCTTAAAGGTGTTTTCCTCCGTCAATTCCGCGTTCGCCTGAGCTACGATGTAGTTATCTTCTTCATCAGCAGTCAGGTAATCAATCTGGTCTGTAACTTTTCCGGTTTTTGGATCTACCCAACGATAAGGAGCTTCGATAAATCCGTACTCGTTGATACGTGCAAATGTGGACAAAGAGTTGATCAAACCAATGTTTGGTCCCTCCGGTGTCTCGATAGGACACATACGGCCGTAGTGACTTGGATGGACGTCACGCACTTCCATGCCCGCACGTTCGCGCGTCAAACCGCCGGGTCCGAGTGCGGACAGACGACGTTTGTGCGTTAATTCAGCAAGCGGGTTCGTCTGATCCATAAACTGAGACAGCTGCGAGCTACCAAAGAACTCTTTAATCGAGGCAATTACCGGACGTATGTTAATCAACGCTTGTGGCGTAATTACATTAGCATCCTGAATCGACATTCTTTCACGCACCACGCGTTCCATACGGGACAAACCGATACGGAACTGGTTTTGGAGCAACTCACCTACAGAACGCAAACGACGGTTACCTAAATGGTCAATATCGTCCGTACTTCCGATACCGTGAAGCAAGTTAATAAAATAACTGATGGAGGAAATAATATCGGCAGGCGTAATATTCTTAACCGATTTATCAATATTTCCGTTAGCAATCAGTTTTACTACTTTACCGTCCTCAATTGGCGAGAATACATCAATCGTTTGAAGTGGAATATCATTGCTTTCCAGCACGCCGCTAGCAACATGATACGTGCGGTGTCCTACTGATTCCTCCAGTTGGGCCAAAATCTCGTCCAACAGGCGACGATCCACCATTTGTCCTGCTTCAGCGATAATTTCACCAGTTGTTGTATCAATCAATGTCTCAGCAAGACGTTGATTGAACAGACGGTTTTTGATGTGAAGCTTTTTATTGATTTTGTAACGGCCTACGTTGGCCAGATCATAACGTTTTGGATCAAAGAAGCGTGCAACAAGCAAGCTCTTTGCGTTATCCAGTGTAGGTGGCTCACCCGGGCGAAGACGCTCATAAATTTCAATCAGCGCTTTCTCCGTGGAATCCGTGTTGTCTTTATCAAGTGTGTTGCGGATATATTCGTCATTGCCGAGCAAATCCAGAATCTCAGCATCAGTGCCAAAGCCCAGCGCACGCAGCAACACCGTAACCGGAATTTTACGGGTACGGTCAATCCGGACATAGATAATATCCTTCGCATCCATCTCCAGTTCGAGCCAAGCCCCCCGGTTAGGAATTACCGTTGCGGTGTATGTTGTTTTCGCATTCTTGTCGACTTTTGTGCTGAAATAGACGCTGGGAGAGCGAACCAACTGGCTGACAATAACCCGTTCCGCACCGTTAATAATAAACGTACCCGTTTCAGTCATCAGCGGGAAGTCTCCCATGAATACTTCCTGCTCTTTCACTTCCCCGGTTTCTTTATTAATAAGCCGGACTTTTACCCGAAGCGGTGCTGCATACGTAACGTCGCGTTCCTTTGCGTCGTCAACGGTATATTTGGGTTCTCCGAGAGAATAGTCGATAAACTCCAAAATCAGATTTCCAGTGAAATCTTGAATTGGTGAAATATCCCGAAACATTTCCCGTAATCCTTCCTCCAAAAACCAATCATAGGATTTTTGTTGGATCTCAATCAGGTTCGGAACCTCGAGTACCTCATTAATACGTGCATAACTGCGCCGAGTGCGTCGACCATATTGAACAAGATGTCCTGCCAACTTAAACTCACCCCTCATGTCTACTCACTTTAAAAATACATTGCGAACCTCTGTTTGTGACCTTATAATAAGACACATACAGAAGATTCAATCTTACAAATACAGAAAAGCCCTTACTCGAATGCATTCGAAAAAAGAGCAACGTATCTGCAGAATCCTCTTACCGGAAGATCTTCATCACTTGTAGATTTGCCCAAAATGGTTGTATTATACGTAATAGTGATAAATACTATACCTACCTACGCATAAATCTATTGACATTTCAACAAACTAAAGCCATGGAGGGCATCCTAATACTGACATTTTATAATAATATCACAGACCAGGATTCAAGTCAATGGTCCTATTGCATTTTCTTAAAAACTTTTTTCAGCCTTTAAAATCCGATAACCTTTATCCTTTGTAACTTCCTCCACATGACCGAAAAGACTCTCTATCTTGGCACTCGCCGAAGGGGCCCCCTGCTTTTTCTGAATGACTACCCACAAAGCTCCACCCTCATTTAAATGCTCATAAGCAAGTTCAAAAATGGTATGCACCGTTTCTTTTCCTGCACGTATGGGAGGATTCGTCAAGATCACGTCAAAACGTTCATTCTTCACTTCCGCAAACAAATCGCTTTGCTTAATGGTGACATTCTTAACCCCATTACGTTCCGCATTCTCTATCGCTAGTTGAACGGCTCGCTCATTAATATCAAGCATTGTGACGTGTCCTTCTGGGACAAGCGCGGCCGCCGCCAAACCGATCGGCCCATAACCGCATCCTATATCCAATACCGAGGCTTGTGCAGGAAGCTGCATCGCTTCAATCAGCACGCGACTCCCGTAATCAATTCCCTGCTTCGAAAAAACGCCTGAATCGCTGGCAAAACGGTATGACCGCCCCCGCAGCACTGTTTCCAGGCTCCGTCGTTCATGCGCCGTCTCTGGCCGCTTGGAGTAATAATGATCAGCCATTCATGCCCACCTCTTTCGGTTGTACTACCATCATAGCCTTTACAATAACCTTTCAGACATGCTGGCACTACCGTTTTACAGCAACAAACCCCTTGAAGATCACCTCAAGGGGTTTGTTTTAGTTCATTGTCTGCTAGAAAGCAGTCAATTATTTTACTTCTACAGAAGCGCCTGCTTCTTCCAATTTTGCTTTAATGGATTCAGCTTCTTCTTTAGCGATTTTTTCTTTCAGTGGTTTTGGAGCGTTGTCAACCAGTTCTTTTGCTTCTTTCAGGCCAAGACCTGTGATTTCGCGAACTGCTTTGATAACGTTGATTTTGGAACCGCCAGCGCTTGTCAAGATTACGTCGAACTCGGATTGCTCAGCTTCAGCTGCGCCACCTGCTGCGCCACCTGCTACAGCTACTGGAGCTGCTGCAGTTACGCCGAATTCTTCTTCGATTGCTTTCACGAGATCGTTCAGTTCCAATACGGACATACCTTTAATTGCTTCCAAGATTTGCTCTTTACTCATGGTTGAACCTCCATTTAAATTCGTATTTTTTTGTTATCAACTGCTATACAGCAGGTTTAATCCCTAACTTATGCGCTTTGTTCTTCTTTTTCTGCAACAGCTTTAACTGCAAGCGCGAAGTTGCGCACAGGAGCTTGAAGCACGCTGAGGAGCATGGAAAGGAGACCTTCGCGGGATGGCAGTTCTGCCAGTGCTTTGATTTCCTCAACACCGATAACGCGACCTTCTACAACTGCACCTTTCAGTTCCAGTGCATTGTTTTTCTTAGCGAAATCGTTCAAGATTTTAGCTGCAGACACTGCATCATCTTTGCCGAACGCGATTGCAGTAGGACCTGTCAATACTGCGTCCAGTTCAGTCAATTCTGCTGCCGCAGTTGCACGGCGGAGCAGTGTGTTTTTCAGCACTTGAAATTCGATTCCGGCTTCGCGAAGCTGCTTACGCAGCTCAGTTACTTGGGCAACATTCAGACCGCGATAGTCTGCAACCACAGTTGTTACGCTCTCGCGCAATTTTGCAGCTACAACTTCAACAGCTTCTTGTTTTGCTTGAATCACCTTTGCATTTGCCAAACTGTACACCTCCTGATCAATTTATCCGCTTTGTTCGAAACACCCAATCTGGTGATCTTACAAGGCTTGCTTTCATAAGCATGAAAAAAGCCTCCGTAGAGTACGAAGGCTTGATAAATCCACATGGACGGGACAAGCCCGTCACATGATACGTTCTATCATAACACCTCGGTAGGAAATTAAGCCTGAAGGCACCTACTGTCTACGGTAAGCATATTCAACTTTAATGGTCAGTCACAAGGACTCACAACTTTTATAGAATAACAAATTTGATTGAACATGTCAATCAAATTATTATCTGTAAACAGATGCGTTCACACGTGCACTTGGTCCCATAGTCGAAGAAATAGCGATGTTCTTCAGGTATACACCTTTAGCAGCCGCTGGCTTCGCACGGTTCAAGGCTTCAACCAAGGCTTTAAGGTTCTCGTTCAGCTGTTCAGCACTGAAGGAAGCTTTGCCGATTGGCGCATGAATTTGACCGGCTTTGTCGAGACGGTATTCGATTTTACCGGCTTTAATTTCTTGAACAGCCTTGGCAACGTCGAAAGTAACTGTGCCTGCTTTAGGGTTAGGCATCAAACCTTTACCACCGAGCAAACGACCCAGTTTACCAACCTCACTCATCATATCAGGTGTCGCAACGCAGACGTCGAATTCGAACCAGCCTTGTTGGATTTTGTTGATCATATCTTGATCGCCAACAAAATCAGCGCCAGCCGCTTCCGCTTCTTTCACTTTGTCACCTTTTGCAAATACCAGAACGCGTTGTGTTTTACCCGTACCATGCGGCAGGACAACAACACCACGAACAGCCTGGTCTTGTTTACGGGAATCTACGCCCAGACGAACTGCTGCTTCAACGGTTTCGTCGAATTTAGCAGTCGCAGCCTTTTTCACCAGTTCAACGGCTTCTAAAGGCTCGTAAGTTGCTTCGCTGTCAATCAGCTTAGCAGCTTCCAGGTACTTCTTACCATGTTTAGCCATAATGTTTTCCTCCTTATGTGGTATTAGCGGATATTCCTCCCACACTTGCCGGACAGTTAAACTGCCGGCACACGTAGATTAATAAAATTAATCTACGATGGTGATACCCATGCTGCGAGCAGTACCTTCAACCATACGCATTGCCGATTCTACGGAAGCTGCGTTAAGGTCAGGCATTTTTTGCTCTGCAATTTGACGAACAGCAGCGCGATTTACAGTTGCAACTTTCGTTTTATTTGGTTCACCGGAACCTTTTTCGATTTTAGCAGCAACTTTCAACAGAACAGCAGCCGGTGGAGTTTTGGTGATGAACGTAAAAGAACGATCCTCAAACACCGAAATTTCAACCGGAATAATCAGGCCTGCTTGATCAGCAGTACGAGCATTGAACTCTTTACAGAATGCCATGATGTTGACACCTGCTTGACCCAAAGCTGGACCTACTGGAGGCGCTGGATTAGCTTTCCCTGCAGGAATCTGCAGTTTTACCATTTTAATTACCTTTTTTGCCATGGATGACACCTCCTTGACTCAATAGTGGTAGACGGACCTATCGATCCTCCCACAAGAAACCTGTAAGAAAAATCTATATTTTCTCCACTTGAGTATAATCCAACTCAAGCGGGGTTTCCCGTCCAAACATGTTGACGTGAACCTTAAGCTTGCTCTTCTCAACCAAAATTTCTTCCACGGAGCCCACAAAATTCGCAAAAGGACCAACTTTAATTCGCACGGATTCCTTAACATCGAATTCAATCTTCGGTTTCGGCTCTACCATGCCCATATGCTTCAGAATCTGTTCAACTTCTTCTGGAAGCAATGGCGTCGGTTTGGAACCCGAGCCTGTCGACCCTACAAATCCCGTAACACCTGGTGTGTTGCGTACAACATACCAAGAGTCGTCGGTTTGGACCATTTCGACTAAGACATAACCAGGGTAGACTTTACGCATAACGGTTTTTTTCTTACCGTCCTTGGTTACCAGTTCTTCTTCCATAGGAACAAGAACACGGAATATCTTGTCTTCCATGCCCATGGACTCAACGCGTTTTTCCAAATTGGCTTTGACTTTGTTCTCATACCCTGAATAGGTATGAACGACGTACCATCTTTTTTCCATATCAAGCCACCTGGAACCCTTCCTAGATAATCGCTTCGATCACAGCGGAAATGCCGATATCGAGAACCCAAAAATAAATCGTGACGAACGCAATTGTCCCTATGACAATCAGCGTATAGTTGGTCAGTTCTTTACGATTGGGCCAGCGAACCTTCTTGAGTTCAGCCCAGCTTTCAGAGAAAAAGGAAAACAGAGACTTGAAACTGCGTTTCACGCCGACTACACCTCCAAAAACTATCTGGTTTCCCGATGAGAAGTCTGTTCGTTACAGGACTTACAGAATTTCTTCATCTCCATGCGGTCGGGGTGATTACGCTTGTTTTTCGTCGTTGTGTAATTTCTTTGTTTGCATGTTGTACAAGCCAAAGTAATAATTACCCGCATGATGTGCACCTCCCGAAGACATCCAACACCGGAAGTCTCATAATTGATCCTAAAAAAAACCGCGAATTTAGGCCTACCTAAAACACTTTATCACACGGGGTTTTCCATGTCAACGAATGTTTGCATACAATTCGCAGTCCTGGCTGTGGTGCATTTTAACATCTGTGCATCCTTTAAAACTGTTCTCTGAAAAGCTGCTTCAAAAATCAAGGCGATATCTATTATTCTTCTTTTTTAGTATAAATCATTTGTTACACTTATAAACCTGCATAGCCTACCTATAACGAATAAAAAAAGACTCGGATTCGAGCCTTTTTCCCTGTCAGCCTCTACTTTCAACTATCTCTTACTTCCAGATACTTTTCAAGTTTACGCTTGACCCGTTGCAGCGCGTTATCAATGGATTTCACATGGCGGTCAAGATCCTCTGCAATCTCCTGATACGAACGTCCGTCCAGATACAACATAAGTACCTTGCGTTCCAGTTCGCTCAGAATCTCGGACATCTTGTCCTCAAGACCCACAAACTCTTCCTGATTGATAATCAGCTCTTCAGGGTCACTTACTTGTGTTCCGCAAATCACATCGAGCAACGTCCGGTCTGACTCTTCATCATAGATGGGCTTGTCCAGAGATACGTAAGAGTTCAGAGGAATGTGCTTTTGTCGTGTAGCCGTCTTAATTGCCGTAATAATCTGTCGTGTAATACACAACTCGGCGAAAGCCTTGAACGAAGCAAGCTTGTCTCCCTTAAAATCACGAATGGATTTGTAGAGACCAATCATGCCCTCCTGAATAATATCCTCGCGATCAGCACCAATCAGGAAGTAGGATCTGGCCTTGGCCCGCACAAAGTTTCGGTATTTGTTGATCAGAAACTCCAGCGCTTCCCCATCACCTTCATGGACTGCTCCGACAATGTCTTCATCATTTTTGTAATCAAACTTTGACAACATGATATCCTTGAGGTCCACACTCACTAACAATCCCTCCGGCTGCAACGCAAGGTACCCGTTACTCTCTCAAATATACGACAAGTATACGCGATGTAACCTGATACCGTCAACCACAACAACCTAAAAAAGAAGAGCGCTAACAAAATTGTCAATGGTTTCAAAATGGAGCGATGCCCAATTATTGGTTTATTCTCTTCTCCATCGTTCAAACAACTTTCGAAGCTCCGGGCTCAGTTTGGCATCTAGCGAGTTACGAGACAATTTGGCACTATCCTGCTGGATTCGCTTCTGCACTTCCCTTTCGGATTCCTCAATCTCGATCAGTAATTCCCGCGCCGACACCCTGAGAGCACCTTGTCCAAATGCAACATGTTGCTCTACCTGATCGCTTGTCGCTACGTAAATACTTCTTCTTTTACTGCTCAGCTCCCGAACCAATCGCTCGATGCACTCATCAGCAGTTTCTTTTTCTCTGGTAAAATAAATCTGGACTTTGCTCTGAGCAAAAGTTTTACCTAATCCTGGCACCCTGTAAGCATCAAATACGACGATGACTCTTCTGCCGGAATACGCCTGATGATCCGCCAGTCGTTCAAGAAGTCTGTCCCTCGCTTCCTGCATACCAGATTGTACCAGTGCGGAAAGTTCGGGCCAGGCTCCAATCATGTTGTAACCGTCCACGAGCAGAACATCCCGCGTGTCAGCCATATCGTTAGCCCCGTGCCTGTCGTCCGCGCAATACTTCGTACATGACAACCCCTGCAGCTACAGAAGCATTAAGGGAATTAATTTGCCCCGCCATTGGCAGCTTGACGAGTACATCGCATTTCTCACGAATCAAACGGCCCATTCCTTTATTTTCGTTACCAATGACAATGGCTACTGGTCCCGTGAATACTTCATTCCCAAAGACAGGGTCTGTCGCTGTAACATCCGTGCCAACTACCCATACACCTTCTTCTTTAAGACGATCAATGGTTTGTCCCAGATTGTTTACACGCGCCACCGGGACGTACTCCACAGCACCTGCCGATGTTTTTGACACCGTTACAGTTACAGCTGCAGAACGCCTTTTCGGCACAATAACACCATGCGCTCCAGTACAGTCCGCTGTACGAAGGATGGAACCCAAATTATGAGGGTCTTCAATCTCATCCAGCAAAATCAAAAACGGCTCTTCTCCCTTATCACGAGCAGTTGCGAGCAATTCTTCCACTTCAACATAGGCAAAAGGCGCAGCTTGCGCGACCACTCCCTGATGTTGAATGCCCGGAACCATTTGATCCAGCTTACGCTTGTCCACCTGCAAAACAATAATTCCTGCTTTTTTCGCCTCAGCTGTAATCGGCAGTGTCAAATGTTTTTGTGCATTATCCGCAATCCAAATTTTATTTATCGTTCTGCCTGAACGCAATGCCTCCGTTACCGAATGCTTACCGGCAATCCATTCTTCTTCCATCTCTAGCTTCCTCCCGGGAAACGGCTGATGCTTGTTCCATCCAGTCCATTCCCATTTATGATTTTTCTGTATTTTCCATTTGGGCAATTCCGTACGTAATCAACTCTCTTAATCTGTCCAAATGTCCATCACAATAAAGAGATCCAATCAACCCTTCCAGTGCAGTGGCGTGCCGATACTCAAGTACATCAGCATTTTTGGGCAAACTTCCTGATTTAGCATTTCTTCCTTGTCGGACAATATCGCGTTCTTCTTCCGTCAGTACCTTTTCCAATAGCCCCAACATGCGACTCTGCGCCTTGGCGGAGACTAGCCCTGTGGCTCGCCGATGCAGATGATTTGGACGCAGGTTAGGCTGTGCCAACAAATATTGCCGGACAGCTACCTCGTACACTGCATCACCAATGTAAGCTAGTGCAATGGGAGGCATCAAACGTGCTGGCTTGGACGCAGGGTACGGGAACCAATTCCCCGTACCTTCCGATGTTCCTGAGTTCAGTGGCTTATCATTCATTTTCGCCGCCACCGCATCCCCTGCGCCGTATCTTCAAGCACAATGCCTTTTGCAGCCAACAGATCGCGAATTTCGTCAGCCCTACCCCAATTTTTGGTCTTACGAGCTTCGACACGTTCTGCAATTAACTGCTCAATTTCGTCATCCAGCAACTCTTCACTCGGTTCCGAATAAATGCGAAGCACGTTATTCATTGAATGAAAGGTATGCAATACAGCTTGTAGTTCCGCCTGATGTACGACATCTCGCTGCAACAAATGGTTTGCTTCGCTAACCCAATCGAATACAGCAGTAATCGCATCAGGTGTGTTGAAATCATCATTCATTTTTTCGCCAAACTGCTGCAAAATTCCGTCGAGCTTCGTTTGCAGTTCCGTCGATACTCCCTCATTACCTTTCAGCGCATTAGCTAAACGATGCTTCACATTGGCAACTGCATTGGCGATCCGTTCGACACTGTTCTCCGCCTGACTCATAGTCTCTTGGTTGTAGTTTAACGGATTTCGGTAATGCGTCGACAACATAAAATAACGTATAGCCTCAGGCTTGTGATGAGCGCGCAAATCTTTAACCAAAATACCATTACCGAGTGATTTCGACATTTTTTCATTATCTATGCGAATATATCCGTTATGCATCCAGTAGCGAGATAATGGCTTACCTGTAATCACTTCGGATTGTGCGCATTCACATTCATGATGCGGAAATTGCAGATCCTGTCCGCCCCCATGAATATCCAGTGTATCCCCCAAATAATGGCGAGCCATCGCAGAGCATTCGATATGCCAGCCTGGTCGTCCATCTCCCCAAGGGCTCGACCAATGAATTTCGCCCGGCTTCGCTGCCTTCCAGAGTACAAAGTCCTCGGCATTTTCCTTGCGTTCATCCACATTGATACGAATTCCGAACTGAAGCTCTTCCAGATTTTGACCTGACAGTTGTCCGTAATCTTTGAACTTTTTGGTCCGATAGAACACGTCGCCATCATTCTCATAGGCATAGTCTTTGTCTACCAATTCCTTAATAAAATCAATAATCAGATCCATGCTCTCTGTTACACGAGGGTTCATACTGGCAGCAGGAACATTCAATCCTGTCAGATCCTCATGGTAGGCAGCAATAAATTTCTCAGCAACTGCCGAAACATTCATGTCAAGTTCCCGAGCTTTGCGGATTAGTTTATCATCGACATCCGTAAAATTCACCACATAGTTTACATCATAGCCCAAGTACTCCAGGTAGCTGCGCACCACGTCAAATACAATTACAGGTCGTGCATTGCCAATATGAATGTAATCATACACGGTAGGTCCACATACATACATTTTAACCTTTCCAGGCTCCAGTGGCACAAAAGGCTCCCGACTCCTCGTCATTGTATTATAAATTTGAAGCGGCATTGTTATGTTCCTCCCTCATGAAAATCATTTTTCTAATTTATTCTCTTGGATCACCTGATGTTTCTGAGCGGATGACCCATCCTTCAAATCAGACATTTCTGCACGCAAACGTTCTATTTCCCGTTGAAGTTCTCGCATAGAGTCCACAACCGGATCAGGCAATTGATGACTAAGTCGGTCCGGACGCCTACCATCCTGTCTTACAACTCGCCCTGGGATGCCCACCACCGTACTGTTTGGTGGAACTTCTTTGAGCACAACCGAGTTGGAGCCAATGTTGGACTGTGCCCCAATCGTGAAGGAGCCTAATATTTTCGCACCCGAGCCGATAACAACATTATTCCCAATGGTCGGATGGCGCTTCCCTTTCTCTTTCCCAGTCCCGCCGAGTGTGACCCCCTGATACAATACGACATCGTCACCAATCTCACAGGTTTCACCGATGACAACTCCCATGCCATGGTCAATGAACAGCCGATCTCCGATACGAGCGCCAGGATGAATCTCAATACCTGTCATAAACCTCGATACCTGGGATATAACACGGGCTAGAGTACACCAGTTGCGCAAATAAAACCAATGTGCGATTCGGTGTGCCCAAAGGGCATGAACGCCGGAATACGTAAAAATGACCTCCAGCTTACTTCGGGCGGCCGGATCATTATCCAAAACAGTCTGAATGTCGGATTTGAAATGTCTGAACATGTCGCCCTCCTTATTCCCTTCATATCCTTGCCGCATCATCACAACACTTCACGTTCCGCCAATTTTCGCATACCATCAGCACTCTTCGACATTTTTCAATCTATAACGAGTCTGAGTCTGATAAAAATGAAAAAGCGCCTCCGCAGCCTAAGCTGCAGAGACGCATGAACGTGGTCCCACTCTGCTTCGAACATACCTGCTGCATAAAAAGCAGAGCAGTCCGTCTTTGGCGTCCTGTAACGGGAACGACTCGGCACGCCCTTGTCACATCAGCATTTGACGCTAATGAGGGTTCGGGCGCACGGCTCCCAGGCGCATTTCCTCCGCAGGTCAACTGGACGGCTCTCAGCCTGGGGTTTCCCCTCGACCGTCCTCTCTGGCAGATGCCCTTATGCAGTGTACTTCTCCTGTTCGCAGCCTTTACACGTAAATATCAATCCGTATCAATGGAGTCATTATAGCGAAAAGACAACAAATTGACAAGAAATATCAGCCTTTAATTTGTGCCTTGAGACGATCCAGTACCTTGTCACGTCCAAGCAAAAAGATAGTTTCATTCAGATCCCGTCCATGCGTTTGGCCTGTAAGAGCCACACGAATCGGCATGAATAATTGTTTTCCCTTAAAACCGGTTTCCTTTTGAACTTCTTTGATCAGCTTAGCCATTTGTGGAGCTGTAAATTCCTCACTCGTTTCAACTTTACCTGCAAAAGCTCTAAGTACCTCAGGAACCTGCTCTTCGGCCAATACAGCTGCTGCTTCAGCATCCAGTACCAGATGTGAACGGAAAAACAACTCAGACAACGTTACAATATCGGACGCAGATGTCATCTGTTCCTGGTATAAGCGAACAAGGGCCTTAGCCCAATCCAGTTGTTCCGCAGACAGTTCAGTCGGCAACAACCCCGCTGTCTGGAGATGTGGAATCGCCATGCTGGCAATTCGCTCAGGATCAGCCTTTTTAATATAGTGATTGTTCAGGTAAGCAAGCTTATTTGTATCAAACACAGCTGGACTTTTGGACAAACGATTAGGATCAAAAATCGAAATCAGTTGTTCCCGATCATAGATCTCTTCTTCGCCTTCCGGGGACCAACCCAGCAGTGCAATGAAGTTGAATATAGCTTCTGGCAAATAGCCCAACTTGTCATACTGCTCCATGAACTGAATAATGGATTCGTTACGTTTACTGAGCTTTTTGTGATCCTCGCCTACAATCAGCGTCATATGACCGAAGCGTGGCGGCTCCCAGCCGAGAGCTTCAAAGATCATCAACTGCCGCGGTGTATTAGAAACATGGTCTTCGCCCCGTAATACATGCGATATTTTCATCAAATAATCGTCAACCGCTACAGCGAAGTTATATGTCGGAATACCGTCCTTTTTGACGATTACAAAATCGCCGCTTTCCTTGGAATTGAACGTAATTTGACCTTTTACGATATCGTCAAACGTATATTCACGATCTTCCGGTACACGAAAACGAATACTTGGTACACGGCCCTCTGCTTCAAATGCCTGGCACTGTTCTTCTGTTAGATCACGATGTTTTCCAGAATAGCGTGGTGTCTCCCCACGTTCCGTCTGCTCTTCACGCTCGCGCTCCAGCTCTTCTTCAGTGCAGTAACAGCGGTAAGCCAAACCACGATCCAGCAAATCCTGCCAGTATGTTTTATATATGTCTAAGCGTTCAGTCTGACGGTAAGGTCCAAACTCGCCCCCCACGTCTACGCTCTCATCCCAGTCCATACCCAACCATTTCAAATATTTAAGTTGGCTCTCTTCTCCGCCCTCAATATTGCGTTTCACATCTGTGTCTTCGATACGAATAATAAATTTTCCACCTTGATTGCGGGCAAACAAATAATTAAATAATGCCGTTCTGGCATTTCCAATGTGCAGATGCCCTGTAGGGCTTGGTGCATAGCGTACACGAACTTCCGTGCTCATATAATCCCCTCCAAATTGAATTACTCAAGATGATAGCATTTACTTGATAAGACAGACAACCGATTGAGCCGCAATTCCTTCACCCCGTCCGGGAAACCCGAGTTGCTCTGTCGTGGTCGCCTTGACGTTCACCTGGGATAGGTCCTCTGCTTCCAGCGCCCGAGCGATGACTTCATTCATCTGCGGAATATACGATGCCATTTTGGGTTTTTGTGCGATAATCGTAGAATCAATATTCCCCAAGCGATATCCTCGCTCTTTAGCTAGCCCCCACACATGCTCCAGTAGCTTAAGACTGTCGGCATCCTTAAATTCTGGGTCGTTATCCGGAAAATGCTTCCCGATGTCTCCCAATCCAAGCGCTCCCAGGATAGCATCGCTAATGGCATGCAGCAGCACGTCTGCATCGGAATGGCCCAACAAACCTTTTTCATACGGAATATTCACACCTCCGATGATACATGGCCTTCCTTCCACCAGCTGGTGGACGTCAAATCCTTGTCCCACTCTGATCATTTGATATCCTCTCCCTCTGTTTTTACCCATAGCGCCGCCATATCCAAATCCTCAGGCGTAGTAATTTTGATGTTCTTGTAGCTGCCGTGAACGACAGTAACCGGAATGCCTAGCCGCTCCACCAGCATAGAATCATCTGTCCCCAAAAATCCTGCCTGCTCCGCTTCCTCATAGGCTCGCAGCAGATCGGAAAGACGAAAAGTCTGTGGCGTTTGAATACTCCACAGACTTCGGCGATCCGGCGTTGCTGTAATGATACCATCCCCGTTCACTTGCTTGACCGTATCCTTTACAGGTACTGCCGCTACAGAAGCACCAGTACGCTGGGCTGCTTCAAGGCATGAACGTACAAGCTCAGGTTGAATGAGTGGACGCACACCATCATGCACCATCACCCAATCCGCTTGCAAGTGGCGCAGACCGCGATAAACCGAATGCTGGCGTTCACTGCCACCAGCCACCACCCGTACATTTTTACCGATTTTGAATTGATGAATCCAATCTCGGCAGCGTTCCACATCTCCTGTCCCAGTCACCATCACCATTTCATCCACTTCGGGCATAGCTGCGAATATTTCAAGTGTATGTATGAAGATGGGCTTGTCCCGCAAAAGCAGAAATTGCTTGCTCTCCTGCGTCCCCATACGGGAGCCGCGCCCTGCTGCCACAATGACAACTCCTACCCGATTGTTCATTCAAATAACTCCTGCCCTGATCGCACTTGGACGATCCGTATGATAACACATCTACTTCATCATACCGCGTTTATTGAGCTTTTTCCAATAATTTCGGTTTGGCAAAGATCATACGTCCGGCCGAGGTCTGAAGTACACTCGTGACCAGTACCTCCATCAGAGAGCCAATATAGTCACGTCCGCCTTCCACAACAATCATCGTACCATCATCCAGATAGGCTACACCCTGCCCATGCTCCTTGCCGTCTTTAATAATCTGCACCATAATTTCCTCGCCGGGCAGTACAACAGGCTTCACTGCATTCGCCAAATCGTTAATGTTCAGCACTGATACACCTTGCAGTTCGCAAACTTTATTCAGGTTAAAATCGTTAGTTACAACTTTACCCTGCAATACCTTTGCCAGCTTGACCAACTTACTGTCGACCTCTGAAATTTCCTCAAAATCACCTTCGTAAATGAGCACATTCACATCCAGCTCTTTTTGGATTTTATTCAAAATATCCAGACCTCGCCGTCCACGATTACGCTTAAGTAAATCTGATGAATCTGCAATATGCTGAAGCTCCTCCAGCACAAATTCAGGAATCACAATCGTTCCTTCAATAAAACCTGTCTTGCAGATATCCGCAATACGCCCATCTATAATGACGCTGGTGTCCAATATTTTATGTTCCTCCAGCTTGCGTTCTTCTGCACCCGTTCCCCGACCAAAAAAACCAGAACTCCAAAAGGATGACAGCTCGTCTCGCTTTTCTAGCCCAACCATCAATCCCACATATCCACATATCACGGTAACAGCCGTCTGGATAAGTTGACCCGGGGCCCCCAACCATGAAAAAAGCGGGTAAACTGCTAAGGAAAGTATCAATCCCACCGCTAAACCAATCACACCTGCCATCATCTCGTTCATCGGAATTCGTACCAAGCCTTCAATGCCCTGCTGCAACCGATTCGCCACGGATGCCCCTGCGAATGAGCAACCTGCCATAAATAGTACTGCTCCCGCCATCATCCAAACAAACATTCCCGGCAAAGACCCATCACTCAACCATTGTGGCATCCACGATACAATGCCTCCTACCCGCTGGTATAACGTATAGCCAAACCATGCTCCGCACAATCCTGTAAAAGTTAAAATAGCCTTTCTCCACATTGAGTCTCTATACCTCCTTTTATTTTCTTTTCATATAGCCTGCTATTATTGGAAACATAGCATTTCTATTACCAGTATGATCCATTTCCCACATAACTAACCCTGTGTTTTCACTTTTTATGCATAAAAAAAAGCATTTATTTCCCCGAAATGTCTCAAGGAAATAAATGCTACTTCTTGTTCTTGCTTGATACTACCGCTGTGAATGACGATATTGATCATCCTGTTCTTCCTGACTGGAACGCTCCCGATCACGTCCACGTCTGCGTGACAGCTTACGAATGTTCAGCTTCATACCATACAATGCATACAGCACCAGCGGTACAAAAATCAGCTTCGACAGCTGGTCAGGGAATTTAACAGCTAACACCACCGCTGCAATTACGACCCATGGAGCAACCCAGATCGCTTTTTTGGGAAGGCCAACCTTCTTAAAATTTGGGTATTTCATGGAGCTGACCATCAAATAAGAGACCAGCAACATGGCAATCGACATGTATAACAATGAAATGTCGTTATGGAATAAGGACAAAGTGGCTAATACGCCACCCGCTGCCGGAATTGGCAAACCCGTAAAATAACCTGGTACACCAGGCCGTACGTTAAAGCGAGCCAAACGCAACGCTCCGCACATTGGGAAAATGGCAGTAACCGTCCAAGCGAGAGCCGAATTCGCATCTTGAAAAGCAACCATGTACATAATAACTGCGGGAGCAACACCAAAAGATATCATATCTGATAAGGAGTCCAGTTCTTTACCGAATTCGCTTTGGGCATTCAGGACCCGGGCCATTCTTCCATCCAGTCCGTCCAACAACATGGCGACAATAACCATAATAGCGGCAAGACTGTATTTTCCGTCTACAGCCAATAAAATGGCGATCATTCCGAGAAACAAGTTACCTAAGGTACACATGTTCGGAATTGATTTGGTAATCATCTCTTCACCTCAATGTATGAATTGTTCCATTATAATCCTTTCACTGTATTACATTTACATTTGCCTGTCAATGAAAACTTGTTCCTGCAAACGTTTAAGACCTTCTTTAATCGTACGCGCACGAACCTCTCCAATACCATCCACTTCATCCAGTTCTTCTATCGTTGCTGTGATGACATGTGGAAAACGTCCAAACCGCTCTACCAGATTATGAATAATCACATTCGGCAAACGCGGTATCTTGTTCAGTACCCGATAGCCGCGTGCAGCAATATATTCCTCTGATGTCGCAGCTGAAGAAGGGTAGCCTAGTAGACGTACAATATGATTCACATCCAACAATTCATCGTCCGTAGAACGTTTGAGTCCCAATATAATTTCACGAATCTTTTCGTCGCTATCGTCTTTGGCATAATCCTTATACAGCAACCATGCTTCTTCCTCAATATTGCTGACAAGCTCTTCCA
Organism: Paenibacillus sp. FSL L8-0158; assembly: GCF_038592965.1. GTDB lineage: Bacteria > Bacillota > Bacilli > Paenibacillales > Paenibacillaceae > Paenibacillus > Paenibacillus polymyxa_D. The sequence goes on from NZ_CP151949.1 coordinate 5,144,119, forward strand.
TCTGCATACTTATCAGACGGCCCTCATTTCCGAGCTCATTAATAAATCGTTTGATTTCCATTTTGATGCGCAGCACCATTTCGATCCGTTGGATGACATTAACGACCTCCGGCATGGTAACCAGCTCTTCAAATTCAGATGCTGTCAAATTCGTAGAGGCTTGCCCCAACACGGATCTATATTTTTCTAACGTCTGAATAGCCTGATTGGCTTTCGTTAAAATAACCCCGATTTCCTTGAGCGCATACCGTAATGTCCCCTGATACAAGGTAATAATATTACGCCGCTGGGAAATAGACACCACTAGCTTGCCAGTTTGCTTTGCAACTCGTTCTGCTGTCCGGTGCCGAATTCCTGTTTCAATCGACGAAATCGAGGAGTCAGGAATCAGTTGTGTATTAGCATATAAAATTCGTTTTAAATCCTCGCTCAATATGATTGCGCCGTCCATTTTAGCCAACTCATACAAATAGTTCGGCGAAAAATCACAATTAATGGAGAAACCGCCATCCACGACTTCCATAACTTCTGGGCTATAGCCAACGACCAGAAGAGCACCCGTTTTGGCACGCAAAACGTTTTCCAACCCGTCGCGAAAGGGAGTTCCCGGTGCCACAAGCCGCAGCAAATCGTTCATTTTATCCAGTTGGCTCGCTTCTTTCATTCTCAATGCCCCCTAATCTAATGCGGCTGCCAGTGCATCTGCCACCGTTCCTACTCCTATAATTTGTATCCCTTTCGGATGTGTCCAGCCCTTCAAGCTTTTCTCCGGCATGATCACCCGTTTGAAACCTAGTTTCTCCGCTTCCCGTACTCGCTGTTCTGCTCGGGATACCGCACGCACCTCACCTGTCAGTCCCACCTCGCCAAAAATCACATCGTACGGCTTTGTAGGAGCATCCCTAAAGCTGGAAGCAATGCTCACAGCTATAGCCAAATCCACCGCCGGTTCATCCAGCTTCACGCCTCCGGCTACGTTGAGATAAGCGTCCTGGTTTTGCAAAAACATGCCCATCCGCTTTTCTAGTACGGCTATGATTAATCCCATTCGATGATGGTCGACTCCTGTGCCCATTCGGCGTGGAGATGGAAAATGCGTAGCTGCAATCAATGCTTGCAGTTCAACCAATACGGGTCGGGTTCCTTCCATACTGGCTACAACAGTAGAACCCGCCACTCCCAGTGGCCGTTCAGACAGGAAAAGTTCAGAAGGATTTGACACCTCACGCAAACCGCTTTCAGCCATTTCAAAAATACCAATTTCATTTGTAGAACCGAAACGGTTTTTAACTGCACGCAAAAGCCGATACGTATGGTGACGCTCTCCTTCAAAATAAAGCACACAATCAACCATATGTTCCAACAAACGCGGACCTGCAATGGCCCCTTCCTTGGTCACATGCCCTACCAATACCGTAGCAATACCTAGCCCCTTGGCAATTCTCATAAAGCGTGAAGTACACTCCCGCACTTGAGCCACACTACCTGGTGCACTCGTCACCTCAGGCAAATATACAGTCTGTATCGAGTCGATGACCAAAAACTCTGGCTTCAAGCTGTCCACTGCTTCTTCAATCGTCTCCAAATTCGTCTCACATAATACGTATAGGCTAGGGGACAAGGCACCGAGTCGATCTGCACGTAGTTTCGTTTGACGGACAGATTCCTCACCAGACACGTACAGCACCTTTAAACCAGTTAAAGCTAGCTCATTAGATGTTTGCAGCATAAGCGTAGATTTACCGATTCCCGGATCACCGCCCACCAAAACGAGTGAACCCGGCACCACACCTCCACCGAGTACTCGATTCAATTCGCCAATTCCCGTCAAAATTCGTGTTTCTTTGCCACTCTCCACCTCTATAATAGGGAGTGGCTTGTCTTTTGTACTATGAGTAAGAAGGGAAGACCCCATTCCTTGAGTTTTTACAACGCTTTCCGTTTCTTCGACCATGGAATTCCATGCCTGGCATCCAGGACATTTTCCGTACCATTTAGGCGATTCATAACCACATTCCGTACAGGAAAATTTAGTTTTCACTTTAGCCATACTTTGTTCCCTGGCTCCTTATTGACGACGATGATGTCAAATTTATATTCATACAGCCCAGAAAGAGCCGTAACAATAAAAGTTTACCATTGAAGCTTGGCGGACGTAAAGCAATATCACAAACTTTCCCAAAGCATTTACCCAACCTTTTGACCGTGTTTCATACACAAAAAGGGTGCCTTCGCAATAGCTTTCCAGCCTGCGAGACACCCTTTTCTACTGTTTATTTAGTAAACTGCTTTAGGACTTGGCAGATACATTATCCTTTTTGGTTACAGTCAGTGCACCGTTCTCCTCGTCAATGAAGAGAGAGTCACCTTTAGTAATGTTGCCAGTCAACAATTCCTCGGACAGGCGATCTTCAATATGCTTCTGGATTGCACGACGCAATGGACGCGCACCATACGCTGGATCAAAGCCTTCCTTGGCAAGGAACTTTTTAGCGTTGTCTGTCAACTCGAAGTCCACCTCATACTCATTCAGGCGCTTACGCAGCTCTTCAGACATGAGTGACACAATTTCGGCAATATGTTTTTCTTCGAGAGAATGGAAAACGATAATTTCATCAATCCGGTTCAAGAACTCAGGACGGAAGCTTTTCTTCAATTCATCCATCACTTTGCCCTTCATATTATCGTAATCCGCCCCAGCGTCCACTACAGCTGTAAAACCAAGCGTGGAGTTACGTTTAATCGCCTGTGCACCAACATTAGATGTTAGGATGATGAGTGTGTTACGGAAATCGACGACACGACCTTTGGAATCTGTTAGACGACCATCTTCCAGCACTTGCAGAAGAATATTGAATACTTCTGGGTGTGCCTTTTCAATTTCATCCAGCAACACAACAGAGTATGGTTTACGACGTACCTTCTCAGTCAGTTGGCCGCCTTCCTCATATCCAACGTACCCTGGAGGCGCTCCTACCAGACGAGACGTGGAATGTTTCTCCATATATTCGGACATATCAATACGGATAACCGCATTTTCATCTCCAAACATGGATTCAGCCAAGGCGCGTGCCAACTCTGTTTTACCAACCCCAGTTGGACCGAGGAAAATAAAGGACCCAATTGGACGCTTCGGATCTTTCAGTCCGGCACGTGCCCGGCGAATCGCCCGGCTCACTGCCTTAACTGCTTCGTCCTGTCCAATTACCCGCTCATGCAGCAACTCTTCCATATTCAACAAGCGGTGTGTTTCTTCCTCTTTCAGCTTGCTGACTGGAACACCTGTCCAGATTGCAACGACCTGAGCAATATCCTCTGGTGTAACTTCAGAATCTGTACGACCCTGTTGTTCTTTCCATTGGTTTTTCGTCACGTCTAGCTCTTCACGGATTTTTTGCTCTGTATCACGCAGCGCTGCCGCTTTTTCAAACTCCTGACTTTGTACCGCTGAATCCTTTTCCTTACGGATATCTTCCAGACGGTTTTCCAGCTGTTTCAGGTTTGGCGGTACAGTGTAAGAATTCAGCCTTACTTTGGAGCCCGCTTCATCAATAAGGTCAATAGCCTTATCTGGCAGGAAGCGATCAGTGATATAACGATCTGACAATTTTACAGCCGCTTCGATAGCCTCATCTGTGATCTTTACACGGTGATGCGCTTCGTAACGGTCACGCAGGCCATACAATATTTGAATCGCCTCTTCTGGAGAAGGTTGATCCACTGTAATTGGTTGAAAACGACGCTCCAAGGCAGCATCTTTTTCAATATATTTGCGGTATTCATCCAGCGTGGTCGCACCGATGCATTGTAGCTCGCCACGTGCCAGAGCAGGTTTCAGGATGTTGGATGCATCAATTGCGCCTTCCGCTCCACCAGCACCAATCAACGTATGCAGCTCATCAATGAACAACACGATATTTCCCGCTTGGCGAATCTCGTCCATAATTTTTTTCAAACGATCCTCGAATTCACCACGATACTTGGTGCCTGCTACCACAGAGCCCATATCCAGTGTCATTACGCGCTTGTCACGCAACGTTTCGGGAATCTCATTCGCTATGATTTTTTGTGCCAATCCTTCGGCAATCGCCGTTTTACCTACCCCAGGCTCTCCGATCAGAACCGGGTTGTTCTTTGTACGGCGGCTGAGCACCTGAATTACGCGTTCAATTTCCTTGCTACGCCCAATAACAGGGTCCAAGTTGTTTTCCTTCGCAGATGCCGTCAGGTCGCGTGCCAGACTGTCAAGAGTTGGCGTGCTGACATTAGCTGGAGCACCGTGATGGCTGGAAACAGCCTCGCTGCTGCCGAGCAATTGAAGCACTTGCTGACGCGCTTTGTTCAGACTGATGCCCAGGTTATTCAGTACACGTGCTGCTACGCCTTCGCCTTCACGAATAAGACCAAGCAAAATATGCTCTGTACCTACATACGTATGGCCCAGTTTGCGGGCTTCATCCATAGACAGTTCGATGACTTTTTTGGCACGTGGAGTATAGGCAATGTTCGTCGGTTGCTCTTGACCGCGTCCAATCAGCGTTTCCACTTCATCCTGGATTTTTTCCAGTCCCAGGCCCAAACCAATTAAGGCTTTCGCTGCTATTCCTTCACCTTCACGAATGAGGCCTAGCAAAATGTGTTCTGTGCCAATGTTGTTGTGTCCCAATCGAACAGCTTCTTCCTGAGCCAAAGCAAGCACTTTCTGTGCACGTTCCGTAAATCTTCCAAACATCATATATCCTGCACCTCCACAGTGTGTATTTCAGATCATTCTATATATTAAAGGGTTGTGCCTAATTTTTGCCGGATCAGCTTCGCCCGGTACATATCGCGCTCTTCGGTATTCATTTTATCCCCAAAGCTTTTTTGCAGGAACCCGGGTTGTGTCATCACATTCAGCTCATTCATCGCTGCGGTGGAAGGACGCTCCAAAATCCCCAAATCTACGCCAAGACGTACATCGGACAGCCGCTGTGCAGCCTCCTTGGAATCCAATACTGCTGCATACGACAAAATACCGAATGAACGCATCACCCGATCTGTAATTCGCAGCATAGATTCATTCATTAGCCTTTCTCTGGCAGAACGCTCGTGCTCTATAATTTGCAGCACCACGCCATGTAGATTCTCAATAATCTCCGCTTCGGTTTGTCCCAGTGTAATCTGATTAGACACCTGAAACAAATTTCCGACCGCTTCGCTGCCTTCACCATAAATGCCACGAACTGTAAGACCTACCTGTGAAACAGCAGACAATATACGATTGATTTGATGAGTCATGACTAATGCGGGCAAATGCATCATCACCGAAGCTCTCATACCTGTGCCGACATTCGTCGGACAACTGGTTAGAAAACCTCTCCGATCATCAAATGCATAATCAACATGCGCTTCAAATGCATCATCAATAACCATAGCGCGTTCCCAAGCTTCTCTAACCTGACATCCCGGATATAAGCACTGGATACGCAGATGATCCTCTTCGTTTATCATAACACTAACCGATTCATCATCGCTAATTAAGACAGCACCGTTACGAGATTCGTTCGCCAAATTAGGACTAATCAAATGCTTCTCAACCAGCACCTGCTTGTCGATCTCATCCAACTCGGATATTTTCAACGTATGAAAAGTACCAAAACCGCCTAAATCATCATACTGAAGGATATCCGTCAAGCGTTGAAGTACTTCTTCCGACTGCTGATTGGTAGCAAGCATGGGAAAAGGCAGATGCTGCAAGTTACGCGCAATTCTCACCCGGCTGCTAATGACAATCTCCGAATCCGCAGCATCACCACGCATCCAGTCACTTAGCGGCTTCTCCGTAAACCGAATATTGGGCATTACGCATCCCTCCTACTCTTCACAAACTTTACTCTTCAGTCATTTCTTTTTCAAGCTCTCTGATTTGATCCCTAAGCTCAGCAGCTGATTCAAATTCTTCCTGTACAATATACTGTTGCATCTCTTTTTTCAAATCGTCAATTTGCCGTTTAACCTTCAGTCGGCCACCAGTGCGAACCGGAACTTTACCAACATGATTCGTACTGCCATGCACACGCTTGAACAGAGGGTCCAGACGATTATCAAAATATTGATAGCACGACGGGCATCCGAAACGTCCCAGCTTACTAAACTGTGCATAGGTCATGCCACAATCCTTGCATTGCAGGTTCTGCGGACCACTGTGGCCTGGAGACTGGCTCTTTGTACTGGAGTCAAAATCCAACATCCCCGACAACAAGCTATGAATTGAAAAGCCGTTAGGTGTTCCAGGGATCATCTCCCCTTTTTCCTTCGCACACGTCTCACAAATATGAAACTCTGTCTTTTCGCCATTCACAATTTTGGTGAAATGCAAAGTTGCCGGCCGCATATTACATTCTTGGCACAGCATAAAAGCACCTCCTTCAATGTCAGGATTTATACCTATCCCTGCATCCAAAACGTTAGTCTCTATTCACACATTATTTGGTCGCCAGCAATGAGATCAGCATAGCCTTAAGCAATCTTGCTCGCAGTTGATCACGATAGGGAAGCTTCAGTAATAATGTATCCCTCGATAAAGCAGCCTTCATTAGATTAGCTTCCCTTTTGCTTAAAAAATGGGCTTCCTCTAACTGATAAATCAGTCCTTCTGCTGCCGATTGGCTAATTTCCTCCCCGATGCTCTGATGAAGATGTGTATGGATGGCATGCTGTGCAGGTAGCTGAATTCGCTGAATACGAATGTAGCCCCCACCACCGCGTTTACTTTCCACCACATAGCCTTTTTCCAGCGTAAACCGGGTGCTAATTACATAATTAATTTGCGACGGCACGCAGGAAAAGCGGTCAGCCAGATCATTACGCTGAATCTCCACTAAACCTTGGGGACTTTCCAGCAATATACTCTTCAAATATTGTTCAATAATATCGGAAACATTGCGCATTTCATCATCCTCCACTAACGGAAACGCAAGTATTCAAGTACATTTCACGCTCCACAGAGTCCGCCGTATATTGAACTTAACCAAACGGTAAAGTCACGAATCTAAGCTGTATTGAGGCTAGTGCCTGTTCTACATCCATTGGAATTGTACCGTTTTGTCTCTAGTGTGGCCTTTATTTGCGATTAATCATACACTTCTCTTACGTTCATAAGAGTCAGCTCCTAACTATACGCAAATCATTTCAATCCTCGTTTGCTTCTTGGCTATCGAAATTACTTCATACGGCCAATCCATCAGCATAATACTTCTACAGAATCACACTAGGTTTGATTGACTTTGACTTTCTTTGACTATATTCACATTATAGCACATTATTCATTTTTGCCAAGGGGTCAATACCATTTTTCGCAATCTAATTATGTTTTATACAATACCATAAAAAAACTCTTCCCATTACAGAAAGAGCTTTGAAGATAATGATAACCACAAAAGTTATATTCTCTAAAAGATGAGCTTAGAAGATCTAAATAGACCTACATCAGAAAAAATCCAATAAGAATGTTTGTTTTACTGGTATTACGCGTTTAAGGGCAGACACATCCTCACTGCTACCTTCAATACGCCCCCATTTACACAGGTCATCAACCTGCTGGTAGCCAAGCATCAGAGTCGTTAGTGACTGAATCCCAAGTTTCAAGTCAACTACTATGGCATTTTCAGATGAAATGCTTTTGTTCACTCTCTCCAGACACCCTTGCCCTTTCGTCGTAATCGTTAATCTCCATACTCCTTCATTCCATGGAGCATACCGATCAGTCAGATTTAAGGTTAAACTTGTTTCCTCTCCAATCTGCTCAAAAGGGAATCTTTCTACAAACGCAGCTGCATCCACAATACGCCCCATAAAATAAGGCACAGTTTCCTGTTGAATTCGAGGATCATCAAGTAAAAATGGCAAATTGTCATCTACTGGAACGTAAATAAATTTACCTTGGGTTATCATTGAGTCATGATTTGCAAAATAAGTCCATAAAGCCCGACGAGCCGTCTCATTTTCATAAATCAACTCATCACAATTCAACTGTTTATCTTCAATTTTATATAGTGCATATCCTTGAGGATCGCCTGTTTCTGAGTAATATACCGCAGTTCGATAGTTCTCATTTAAAATCCGCTCTTGCCACCATTCCTTATCTCGTACCAGCGTGCCATTATAACGAGATGCATACGCTTGATACACTTGGTCCAGTTCTGAAATATCCTTGATATCGCGTTTGACTGTACCTTCTGTTTTAAGCTTTGCAGGGAATTTATCAATGGGAATGACGTATTTTTTGTACTCTGTATACGTTTCCCATCCAAATTTACGATAGAAGGCAAAGGAGAATGGATGCAAAAAAGAAAGGCTTTGTCCCGCAGACTTCATCTCTTCAAGTGCATGCGTCAATAAACGTGATACCATGCCTCCTCGACGCTTTTCTGGCCACGTTGCCACACCAGCAATGCCCCCCATATCAAAAACCTGACCGTTTATGTATACCTGAAGCGGTAACAAAGTCAGTTTAGCATTTAAGTCATGTCCATCGAATATTCCCCATGTTTGCTCTGGTTTGAATTTCTTCTTGGCTTTTTCCAGATCCTCTAGGGACATTGTAAACTGAAAAGCATATTGAGATAATTCAATAGCCGCTTCAAATTCCTCACGTTGTAATTGTCTGATCTCCATATCTTCATCACCTCGCTCGTATACTTGGACATCCATAAAAAAGATTACACACTTAGAGTGTGGCAAACCCCATTCTCTCTGTCAACCTTAGAAGCAGGTGGCCATCTAAAAACGCATAAAAAAAGGATGATAATCTCATTGAGATTATCATCCTTTTTACTTTTGCTTGGCGACGTCCTACTCTCCCAGGACCCTGCGGTCCAAGTACCATCGGCGCTGGAGGGCTTAACGGTCGTGTTCGGGATGGATACGTGTGGAACCCCTCCGCTATCGCCACCAAACATGAATTTGCTATGCAAATTCTTCCGTATGGTTATTCGGTTCATCACTTATCGTGTGAATGAATAGCCATGCGCTTGTCGTATGTCACTTGTACATACGTTCAAGGTTACACCCTGAAAACTGGATCCGAAACTCATTTGCGTTTTATTCTTTAGGATAAGCCCTCGACCGATTAGTATTGGTCAGCTCCATGCATTACTGCACTTCCACCCCCAACCTATCTACCTCGTCGTCTTCAAGGGGTCTTACATACTGGGAAATCTCATCTTGAGGGGGGCTTCACGCTTAGATGCTTTCAGCGCTTATCCCTTCCGTACATAGCTACCCAGCGGTGCTCCTGGCGGAACAACTGGTACACCAGCGGTACGTCCATCCCGGTCCTCTCGTACTAAGGACAGCTCCTCTCAAATTTCCTACGCCCACGACAGATAGGGACCGAACTGTCTCACGACGTTCTGAACCCAGCTCGCGTACCGCTTTAATGGGCGAACAGCCCAACCCTTGGGACCTACTTCAGCCCCAGGATGCGATGAGCCGACATCGAGGTGCCAAACCTCCCCGTCGATGTGGACTCTTGGGGGAGATAAGCCTGTTATCCCCAGGGTAGCTTTTATCCGTTGAGCGATGGCCCTTCCATGCGGTACCACCGGATCACTAAGCCCGACTTTCGTCCCTGCTCGACTTGTAGGTCTCGCAGTCAAGCTCCCTTCTGCCTTTGCACTCTTCGAATGATTTCCAACCATTCTGAGGGAACCTTGGGGCGCCTCCGTTACTCTTTAGGAGGCGACCGCCCCAGTCAAACTGCCCACCTGACACTGTCCTCGTACCGGATTACGGTACCAAGTTAGAACCTAGATACGATCAGGGTGGTATCCCAAGGATGCCTCCCCTCAAGCTGGCGCTCAAGGCTCAACGGCTCCCACCTATCCTGTACAGATCGTACCCAAATTCAATATCAAGCTGCAGTAAAGCTCCATGGGGTCTTTCCGTCTTGTCGCGGGTAACCTGCATCTTCACAGGTATTAAAATTTCACCGGATCTCTCGTTGAGACAGCGCCCAAGTCGTTACGCCATTCGTGCGGGTCAGAATTTACCTGACAAGGAATTTCGCTACCTTAGGACCGTTATAGTTACGGCCGCCGTTTACTGGGGCTTCGGTTCATAGCTTCGCCCGAAGGCTTACCACTCCCCTTAACCTTCCAGCACCGGGCAGGCGTCAGCCCGTATACTTCGCCTTGCGGCTTCGCACAGACCTGTGTTTTTGCTAAACAGTCGCTTGGGCCTTTTCACTGCGGCCCCCTCGGGCTATTCACCCTACCGAGGCACCCCTTCTCCCGAAGTTACGGGGTCATTTTGCCGAGTTCCTTAACGAGAGTTCTTCCGCGCGCCTTAGAATTCTCTTCTCGCCTACCTGTGTCGGTTTGCGGTACGGGCACCTTCTCCTGGCTAGAGGCTTTTCTTGGCAGTCTGAGATCATGACCTTCGCTACTACAATTTTCGCTCCCCATCACAGCCCAGCCTTACGATGTGCGGATTTGCCTACACACCAGCCTCACTGCTTAGACGGACATCCATCAGTCCGCGTCACTACCCTACTGCGTCACCCCATCGCTCATAACGGATTACGGTGGTACAGGAATTTCGACCTGTTGTCCTTCGACTACGCCTATCGGCCTCGCCTTAGGTCCCGACTTACCCTGAGCGGACGAACCTTCCTCAGGAACCCTTAGGCTTTCGGCGGATCTGATTCTCACAGATCTTTTCGTTACTCATACCGGCATTCTCACTTGAATGCAGTCCAGCGCTCCTTACGGTACACCTTCAACCCGCATTCAACGCTCCCCTACCCCTGATGCAAGCATCAAGCCATAGCTTCGGTGGTGTGTTTAGCCCCGTTACATTTTCGGCGCAGAGTCACTCGACCAGTGAGCTATTACGCACT